>JALQTJ010000041.1 GCA_023264015.1 Flavobacteriaceae bacterium
GTTGTTGTAGGTGATGAAAATGGTGTTGTAGGCCACGGTCTAGGTAAGTCAAAAGAAGTTGCAACCGCAATTTCTAAGGCCGTTGAAGACGCAAAGAAAAATTTAGTACGTATTCCATTAGATAAAGGAACGCTTCCACACGAGCAGAAAGGGAAGTTCGGTGGGGCGCGCGTTTTCATTAAGCCTGCTTCTCAAGGTACCGGAGTAATCGCCGGTGGAGCTGTACGTGCAGTTCTTGAAGCGGTTGGTGTTCACGATGTATTGTCTAAGTCTCAAGGTTCTTCAAACCCACATAACGTGGTGAAAGCAACCTTTGACGCTCTATTGCAATTGCGCAGTGCTAAAGCGATCGCTAGACAAAGAGGAGTAAGTCTTGATAAGGTATTTAAAGGATAAAGTTGTCCGTTATGGGAAAAATAAAAGTTACTCAGGTAAAAAGCAGTATTAAGCGCCCTCAGAACCAAAAGCGTACGCTTGAGGCGTTGGGTCTTAAGAAGATTGGTCATACGGTTGAGCATGATACCACTGCTTCAGTACTTGGAATGGTAAAAGTTGTTGATCACTTAGTCTCTGTTGAAGAGCTTAAATAAGAGCATATGAATTTACATAGTCTAAAACCTGCAGAGGGTTCAGTTCATAGAGAAGGAAAGCGATTAGGTCGCGGTGAAGGTTCTGGTAAAGGTGGAACTGCTGCTCGTGGACATAAAGGAGCTAAGTCTCGTTCTGGTTATTCTAAAAAAATCGGTTTTGAGGGAGGTCAGATGCCACTTCAACGTCGTGTTCCAAAATTTGGTTTTAAGAATATCAATCGCGTAGCTTATCAGGGAGTTGGTTTGTCTAAGCTTCAAGAGTTAGCGGACGCCGGTATCAGCGAGATCTCATTTGAGACTTTAGTTGAAAACCGAATTGTAAGTAAAAACGATAAAGTGAAGATCCTTGCAAATGGATCTCTTAAGTCAAAAGTGTCTGTAACCGTACACAAATTCACTGGTGCTGCCCAGGCGGCTATTGAAGCTGCAGGTGGTTCTGCTACAACACTTTAAATCGCTTAGTTGCATGAAGAAATTTATAGAAACACTAACGAATATCTGGAAGATCCAAGAGTTGCGTGATCGCGTATTACTTACTCTAGGTCTTTTGTTGGTGTATCGTTTCGGAGCCCAAGTGGTATTACCTGGTATTGATACAGAACAACTTGTTCAGTTGAACCAGAATACAGAACAAGGAATCTTGGGTATTCTTAATGCCTTTACTGGAGGTGCATTCGCAAACGCTTCAATTTTTGCACTGGGCATTATGCCGTACATCTCTGCTTCAATTGTAGTGCAGCTGATGGGAATTGCTATTCCGTATTTACAAAAATTAGATAAAGAAGGAGAGAGTGGGCGTAAAACAAAGACGCAGATTACACGTTGGTTGACCATCGTGATATGTATCGTTCAAGCCCCTGCCTACTTATTTGGTTTAAGTGCGCTTGGCGTTCCGGATTCTGCCTTTGTCTTAGGAAAGGGCCTCGACTTTATGATTCCTGCTGTAGTTATTCTTCTAACGGGAACCATTTTCGCAATGTGGTTAGGAGAGCGTATTACGGATAAGGGAATAGGTAATGGTATCTCTCTATTGATTATGATTGGTATCATCGCCACGTTACCTCAATCTTTTGTACAAGAATTTATCTCAAGAACCTCTACTAATAACGGTGGATTGATGATCGTTCTCTTAGAAGTAATTCTATGGTTCTTGGTGATTCTTGCATCAGTACTTATTGTTATGGCGGTTCGACAAGTTCCTGTGCAATACGCAAGACGATCTGCGTCAGGAGCTGTAGACAGCTCAGCTATGGGAGCTCGTCAGTACATTCCATTGAAAGTCAATGCCTCTGGTGTTATGCCTATTATTTTTGCTCAGGCTATCATGTTTGCACCGGCATTAATTGGTAGGTCATTCAATAACACAGCTGCTGGTCAGTGGTTAGAGGTAAACTTCCAAGATATCTTCGGATTGGCTTACAATATATTGTTTGCCTTTTTAATCGTGTTGTTTACATTCTTGTACACGGCGATTACAATTCCGACATCTAAAATGGCAGACGATTTAAAGCGAAGCGGTGGTTTTGTTCCTGGAGTACGTCCTGGAGCTGAAACAGGCGACTTCTTAGATCGTATCATGTCATTGATCACCTTCCCGGGGGCCTTGTTCTTGGCACTACTTGCAGTTTTACCTGCGGTTGTAGTTAAAGTCCTAGATGTTCAATCGGGTTGGGCCTTGTTCTACGGTGGTACTTCTCTTCTCATTATGGTTGGAGTCGCTATTGACACTGTACAACAAGTAAACGCATACCTGTTAAACCGCCATTACGACGGTCTTATGAAGACAGGGAAAAATAGAAAAGTGGCTTAATTATGGCAAAACAGGCTGCAATAGAACAAGATGGAACTATTATCGAAGCGCTCTCTAACGCGATGTTCAGAGTAGAGCTCGATAACGGCCATGTTGTAACTGCTCATATTTCAGGTAAGATGAGGATGCATTACATCAAACTTCTTCCAGGAGATAAGGTCAAGCTTGAGATGAGCCCTTATGATTTAACGAAAGCAAGAATTACATACAGATACTAATATGAAAATTAGGGCATCCATTAAGAAAAGAAGCGCAGATTGTAAGATTGTGCGTCGTAAAGGTCGCTTATATGTGATCAACAAGAAGAATCCAAAATTTAAACAAAGACAAGGATAGTTATGGCAAGAATCGCTGGGGTAGATATACCAAAACAGAAGCGCGGTGTAATTGCACTTACCTACATTTTCGGAATCGGAAAGAGTAGAGCTAAAGAAATTCTCGATCAAGCTGGTGTCTCTGAAGACAAGAAAGTATCTGATTGGGACGACGATGATATCAGTAAAATTCGTGAGGCCGTTTCTCAGTTCACTATTGAAGGAGAGTTGAGATCTGAGGTTCAATTGAACATCAAGCGTCTTATGGATATCGGATGTCAGCGAGGAATCCGTCACAGACTAGGTCTACCATTACGTGGTCAGCGCACTAAGAACAATTCGCGCACACGCAAGGGTAAACGTAAAACAGTTGCTAACAAGAAAAAAGCAACTAAATAATCTTTGAGTTAATAGCTAGTACGTATGGCAAAAGGAACAAATACTAAAACAGCAAAAAAGAGAAAGGTTGTCGTTGAGTCAAACGGTGAAGCGCATATCGTTTCTTCTTTTAATAACATTATTATCTCATTAACCAATAAGAACGGGGATGTTATCTCATGGTCTTCAGCTGGTAAAATGGGTTTTAGAGGCTCAAAGAAAAACACCCCTTACGCTGCTCAAGTAGCTGCTGAAGAGTGTGCTAAAGTTGCGCACGAATCAGGTCTAAGAAAGGTGAAAGTCTTTGTTAAAGGACCAGGTAACGGAAGAGAATCAGCCATCCGCTCATTACACAATTCAGGTATTGAGGTAACGGAAATTATCGATGTGACTCCATTACCACACAATGGTTGTAGACCTCCAAAAAGAAGAAGAGTATAATTTTTAATCAACCAACTTGGGCTATGGTTATCGAAGGATAAGCCTTAATTCATAACCGCTCAGTTAATTTTTAGTTATGGCAAGATACACAGGACCTTCTACTAAAATCGCACGAAAGTTTGGCGAGGCCATTTTCGGGGACGATAAATCATTCGAAAAAAAGAATTACCCTCCAGGGCAGCACGGCCAAAACCGTCGTCGTGGTAAGAAATCAGAATACGCCGTTCAGCTCATGGAGAAGCAGAAGGCGAAATACACTTACGGTATTCTTGAGCGTCAGTTTAGAAACTTGTTTTCTAAAGCGAATCGCAGCAAAGGAGTTACCGGTGAAGTGCTTCTTCAATTGTGTGAATCACGTCTTGATAATGTGGTTTACCGTTTTGGAATTACTTCTTCAAGACGCGCTGCAAGACAGTTAGTATCACACAGACACATCACTGTTGACGGTGAAATCGTAAACATCCCTTCTTTTCAGGTTAAACCTGGTCAAGTAGTTGGAGTTCGCGAAAAGTCAAAGTCTGTACAATCAATTGCTGATGCCCTAGCATCTCGTTCAGCATCGTACGATTGGTTGAACTGGAATGACGCAAAGATGGAGGGAACATTTGTTTCTGTACCTACTCGCGATCAAATTCCTGAGGCGATTAAAGAGCAGCTTATCGTCGAATTGTATTCTAAATAATTACACCCTTCAATAATTATTTCTATGGCGTTACTTAATTTTCAAAAACCTGATAAAGTTATAATGGTTGAATCTACCGATTTTGACGGTAAATTCGAATTTCGTCCGTTAGAACCGGGTTATGGCCTTACAGTAGGTAATGCGCTTCGTCGCGTACTATTATCATCTCTTGAGGGCTTTGCAATTACTTCAATTCGCATTGAGGGTGTAGATCACGAGTTTTCTGTAATACCTGGTGTTGTAGAAGACGTTACTGAGATCATCTTAAACCTAAAGCAAGTTCGATTTAAGCGTCAAATTGAAGACGTTGAAAACGAAACTGTTGCGATTTCATTAAATAATGCAGACCAAATCACGGCTGGTGATTTTCAAAAGTTCATCTCTGGGTTTCAAGTACTGAATCCTGATTTAGTGATTTGTAATCTAGATAAGAAAGTATCTCTCAACTTCCAGTTATTTATTGAGAAGGGTAGAGGCTACGTTGCTGCGGATGAAAATAAGAAAGCAAATGCACCAATGGGTACTATAGCAATCGATTCAGTTTTCACGCCGATCAAAAACGTGAAGTATAGCATTGAGAACTTTAGAGTTGAGCAGAAGACTGACTTTGAGAAGTTAGTCTTTGAAATCAATACAGATGGTTCAATCGCTCCTAAAGATGCGTTGACTGAGGCAGCTAAAATCTTAATCCACCACTTCATGTTGTTCTCTGATGAGCGTATTACGCTTGAAGCAGAAGAACTTGAGCGCACTG
Organism: Flavobacteriaceae bacterium; assembly: GCA_023264015.1. Lineage (GTDB taxonomy): Bacteria > Bacteroidota > Bacteroidia > Flavobacteriales > Flavobacteriaceae > UBA3478. The sequence continues at coordinate 4,970 of JALQTJ010000041.1, forward strand.
AAACTTATGACGAAGAGTCTCTTCACATGCGTCAGTTACTGAAGACTAAACTCGTAGACATGGATCTTTCTGTTCGTGCATTGAATTGCCTTAAAGCAGCAGAGGTTGATACGTTAGGAGATTTGGTTTCATTCAACAAGAATGACCTGATGAAGTTTAGAAACTTTGGTAAGAAGTCGCTTACTGAATTAGAAGAGCTAGTACAAACTAAGGGACTTGAGTTCGGTATGGACTTAGCCAAGTATAAATTAGACAGAGACTAAGAGATTATGAGACACGGAAAGAAAATAAATCACTTGAGCCGCACGGCTTCTCACAGAAGTGCGATGCTTGCCAATATGGCGTGTTCTTTGATTGAGCATAAACGCATTCAAACCACTACTGCTAAAGCAAAAGCGTTAAAGCGTTTTGTTGAGCCTATCATTACAAAGGCAAAAGCAGAGAATAACGATAATGTTGAACGCAATACGCACAATAGACGTATCGTTTTTAGTTACCTAAGAAATAAAGAAGCCGTTACACAACTTTTTGCTGAGGTTGCTGAGAAGGTGGCTGATCGTCCGGGTGGATACACGCGTATCATTAAACTGGGTAATCGTTTAGGTGACAATGCAGATATGGCACTAATCGAGCTTGTAGATTTTAATGAAACCTACGATACAGGAGCTAAAAAGAAATCTACACGTAGAAGAAAGAAAGCTGCTGATACTGCTCCAGCTCAACCTGCAGCCGCTAAAGAAGAAACTGCAGTAGAAGAGGTAGCTCCGGTTGCTGAAGCTGCTGAAGAGGTTGCTACTCCAGAAGCAGAAGTAGCTCCAGAAGCAGAGGTAGCCGTTGAAGAGACTGCTGCTACTGAAGAGCCAAAAGCTGAAGAGCCTTCTGAAGAGGCAGATGACGATACGAAGAAAGACGCTGCAGAGTAAATGACGATGTTGATTACTTTCGAATAGAACCATAAAGGATACTCCAAAAGAGTATCCTTTTTTTATGTTTTTTTGTCTAAACGTTTTACATGAAATATCAGAAAAGAAAAAAGGCCCTTTTAATGCTCGAAGACGGTACCATTTTTTACGGTAAATCTGTCGCAAATAAAGAGCATACTGCTTTCGGTGAAATTTGTTTTAATACGGGTATGACAGGATATCAAGAGATATTCACCGATCCTAGTTATTTCGGTCAAATAATGGTCTTGACCAACGCCCACATCGGAAACTATGGTGCCGCTCTTGATGAGGTAGAATCAGACGGTGTAAAAATTGCAGGTCTGGTGTGTAAAAATTTCAGTTACACCTATTCACGTCCTCATGCGAATGAGAGTTTAGAAACGTTTCTAGAACGCAACAATACTTTTGCAATTTCTGATGTTGACACCAGAGCCTTGGTAAGTCATATTCGTGAACACGGTGCTCAAAACGCAGTGATATCAACGCGCGTAGACGAAATTGAGGCCTTGAAGAATGAATTAAAGGCTGTGCCCTCTATGGCAGGGTTAGAACTTTCTTCAAAGGTTTCTACTTCTGAGCCTTATTTCTTTGGCGACGCAACTGCACCTTACAAGGTTGCGGTTTTAGATATAGGAGTAAAAAAGAATATTCTACGCTGTTTAGCAGAGCGTGGAGCTTATTTGAAGGTTTTCCCATACAACACTCCCTTCAGTGAGTTGAAAGCCTGGAACCCTGACGGATATTTTCTTTCAAATGGTCCAGGAGACCCTGAACCATTGGTAGAAGCTATAGAGACAACTAAAGAGATCTTAGCTTCGGGTAAGCCCTTATTTGGTATTTGCCTAGGGCACCAAGTTTTGGCTTTGGCAAACGGGGTTTCAACCTTTAAGATGCACAATGGACACAGAGGGATTAACCACCCTGTTCTTAACCTCCTTTCAAAGCGAGGGGAAATTACTTCACAGAATCACGGATTTGCGGTTTCAAAAGAAGAAGTGCTAGCACACGCTGAGCTTGAGATTACTCATGAACATCTCAACGATCAAACCGTTGCAGGTATTCGTTTAAAGGATAAGCCAGCCTTCTCTGTTCAGTATCACCCTGAGGCGAGTCCTGGACCTCATGATTCACGATACTTATTTGACGAATTCATAACCTCTCTGGCTGAGGCGTAACAAAAAAAGGCCAGTATATTTAATCATCTAAATCAATTACTATGAGTATTATCGTTGACATTTTTGCGCGACAAATTTTTGATTCGCGAGGTAACCCAACCGTCGAAGTAGACGTGATTACAGAGAATGGAATCCTGGGTCGTGCAGCAGTACCTTCGGGTGCTTCAACAGGAGAGCATGAAGCTGTCGAATTGCGCGATGGCGGATCTGATTATATGGGTAAAGGGGTTCAAAAGGCTATTGACCATGTTAATGGAGAGATTGCTGATGAGCTTATCGGAATGTCTGTATTTGAACAAAACCTTATCGATCAGACTATGATCGATTTAGACGGAACTCCCAATAAATCACGTCTAGGTGCCAATGCCATTTTAGGTGTTTCTCTAGCGGTAGCAAAGGCCGCTGCAGAAGAGCTTGAGATGCCGTTGTACCGCTATGTAGGTGGCGTAAGTGCTAACACGCTTCCAGTACCTATGATGAATATTATCAATGGCGGATCGCATTCTGATGCCCCTATCGCCTTTCAGGAGTTTATGATTATGCCGGTGATGGCAGAGTCGTTTACCCATGCGATGAAAATGGGAAGTGAGATCTTCCACAACCTTAAGAAGGTACTTAAAGATCGTGGATTGACAACGGCTGTTGGTGATGAAGGAGGGTTTGCTCCTGGTCTAGACGGTACTGAAGATGCATTAGAAACGATCGGAAAAGCAGTCTCGAATGCGGGTTACACGCTTGGTAAAGATGTAATGATCGCGCTGGATTGCGCTGCTGCAGAATTCTTTGTGGATGGTAAATACGACTACACCAAGTTTGAAGGTTCAACCGGAAAAGTGAGATCTTCTAAAGAACAGGCAGAGTACTTGGCTTCGTTGTGTGAGAACTATCCGATTATCAGTATTGAAGACGGGATGGATGAGAACGATTGGGAAGGCTGGAAGTACCTCACTGAAATGGTAGG
>JALQTJ010000042.1 GCA_023264015.1 Flavobacteriaceae bacterium
GTAATACGGATAGGCTTCATCGGTCGGATGTTGATTGGCCGAACTCACGAATTGACGTTCAGGGTTTTTCACATGCGGATTATGAGCCTGTGGAATATAGCTTTGCCATTCGTGTTCAGGATTCGATCCGTCTAACACAAACTTTCCTTGTTGCTCCCATTTGTTGGCGATCTTACCTTGAATCCAGAGCGCGATGTCGTTTTCTTTCGAAGCGAACACAAAATTCTGAGCTGGGGCCGTGTAGGTCGAAATGGCATCCACATAAGCGTCGTAATTGGTGGCGCGGTTGAGCTTCAAAAAGGTGTTCTGGTTGCTATTGGGCTGGTGGCCGATCCATTTCATGGCAAGGTGATCGCGGCCATTCCCCTTGAAGCTTTCGTCATAGGTGATGGGCCCGTAATGCGTATACCGAACGGTATCAAGGTAGGTTTCGCCGCCTTTCACCTTGATCTCTTCAATCACGGTGTTTATGGGTTTACTTTCTTCTCCGTAGACATAGGCCGTTTTACTCTCGTCTGTAAAGGTAATCGTATACCAGTCTTTTACGTCTCGGGTGGCGTTGGTTACCCCCCAAGCAATATGCTCGTTAAATCCGATTATGACCCCTAAGGCTCCTGGAAGGGTCGCACCCATTACATTGTGATCGGGTGTGGCGAGTTGCATGACGTACCAGATTGAGGGCAGATTAAGCCCAAGGTGCGGATCGTTGGCTAAAATGGGGTATCCGTTCGCCGACTTTTCGGCAGAAACGGCCCAGTTGTTACTTCCGTTATCAGGGTCGGGTTGATCGAGGGTCTCGTTTACTAAGGCTATCCCGCTTTTCGATGCTGGAACTTCAGGTACCGTCACCTCTCCGAAATCACTCCAATCGCGTTCTCTTGGAATCACAGGATCTTGATCGGCCAGAAACTCCGGAAAAAGCAGTTCGAAGGTCTCTTTACCAAAAAGGCTAATGAAGTTTGAGTTTTCTAAATCGGCATCTCCTCCGGCGAGCATGTCGGTCATATACATGAGCAGCAAGGCCGACTTTAGGGGCTGCCACGGCTCAGGGGCATAATTGAGCAACTTGTATTCAACCGGATAGTCTTTGGGTTCTAGCGATGAGATGTATTGATTCACTCCTGCGCTATAGGCTTCAATACGGGCAGCGAGCACGGGATCCTTCAGCATTTCGTCGAGGGCATTTTCAGCGCCAAATACCATTCCTTTTCTGCGCTGTCCTCTGTCGTATTCGATGGCAGCGGCTCCTACTATTTCTGAGAGTCTACCCGCTGCGGCATAGGTCTGAAATTCCATTTGCCATAGGCGGTGCTTGGCGGTGAGGTAACCCTGTGCACGGTACAAATCAAGGTCATTCTCTGCAAACACATGCGGAATCAGTTGCGCGTCGTAATGCACCGTCACAGCAGCGATCAGGCCATCGAGAGTAAGCTGCTCTCCTGAAGATTCGGTAGTTTCATTTTGCCAAAATCCGCTGTAAGGATTCATAAACTTTCCTAGAGGCGGAAGCGTGCCCATTCCGAAGTGCCCTATGTAGAAGAGTACCCCACAAAATGCAAGGCTTAGTAAGAGTTTAAAAAGCTTCATATGTCAAGAATAATCGATGTTTTAAGGTAGAACATTTTGGTTATAGTTGAAGAACGCTTAAAGCGAAAAGCGATAGGAACGCCACTAGAAGTACAACGCTTATAGCACTGTTCATCACAAAGAAATACAGTACGCTTTTCAACCAGCTTTTAGCGAAAAAACGCTTCAAGCTGATAAAATAATAGCCCAACCAACCCAGATTTAAAAGAAGTCCAGCGACATTAAATGCACTGAGCTCGGTCTTGGTAGATGCAAATGAAAGCAAGTTCGTTGCAATCAATACGATAAATAGACTCGTGGTGATGTGGAGCACAAAAATGAGGTGGTCGATATACCAATAGTGCCGCTGCCTAATGAAAAGCAATTTGCTCAGCAGTGCCAAAATGGGGAGGGTGATAATGAGCAGTTGTGGGATACGCGCATAAATGGCATTACCCACCGCTGAAAGCAGTTCTTTAGTGGTGGAGTACTCTGACTTCAATTCGTAAAATTTGCGAACAAAGAGCAGTTCAAATTCAGTATCTCGCTCTTCGGCCTCAAGGGTCTCTTGATTCGCTAGGTAGTCTTCAAATTTTTCAAACGAAAGCTCGATTTCTCCCTCTAATGGAGCCGATACTTCTGCTGTGGCTAGGCCTTCGTTGAGCCCATCGTTAAGTTCAATCAGAGGCTCAGATCGGGTGGCTCCTGCGATCAAGAAGTAAATCGCCGAAGAAAAAAGATAAAACTGTACAGGGTTGACAAATTGCCGGCGCTTACCTGAAATATAGGCATGGGTCAGCGCAGCCGGATGAAACAAAAGGGTTTTAATCGAGCGGATGAGTCTTCCGTCATAGTTAAAGGTGCTCGAGAAAAACTGCCCTAATAATTGCCAAACCGTAAGTTTTGAATGAATTACCGCCTGTCCGCAATTGCTGCAAAAATTACCCGCTACAGGGGTGTTGCAGTTAAGGCAGGTGGCAGAAGGATTCATCTTTTCTTAGTCTGCAGTTTGGTATACCGATCGAATAAAGGCCTCGGGGCTGATAAATCCATCGCCGTAATTGTCGTCCCAAGCAGCCAAAGGCTTAGCATCTATAATTTCATCAACTGACAATCCTTCTTCTCTGAGGTCTTTGATAAGGTCTACACAGGTTTGTAGCACATGGGTATAAGCCTTGAGATCAGATAAGGTACCCACGGCACCGTGACCCGGAATAATCTTGGTGTTTTCATCAATCATAGCGGCGGCCATCGCGAGATTACTCAACAGCCCGTCAATATCGCCTCCAGAATCAACGTCGATAAAAGGGTACTTTCCGTTGAAAAAGTTGTCTCCCAAATGGATCACATTTTCTTCAGGAAAATAATAGAAGCTATCGCCATCGGTATGGGCGTCGTTCACATGCATCCCGTGAATGTGCGCGTCTTCGCGGTAACGCAGGTTTAACTGCTCGCTAAATGAGATGACCGGTAGGGCTAGTGTCGGGGCCGGAGGGGTGTTGCGCCGAGCCGACTGTTGCCCTGATTTAAGGCGATCGTAAACGCGGTCTGAGGCAATGATGAGCGCCCCTTCTTTAGCTAAATTTTCGTTACCCCCGGTGTGGTCTCCGTGCCAATGGGTATTAAGTACATAGGCCAGGGGTTTATCGTTAAGGGATTTTATCTGAAATAGTATTTTATCTGAAAGCGGGGCAAACTGATCGTCAATAAGATAATTCTGATCAGCCCCGGTAACTAGAGCCATATTGCCTCCTGCACCGAACAGCACATAGACATTTTCAGACAGTTGTTCGGCCTTAATGGTGACCTGGCTGTAGTCGCGTTGGGCAAAGGATAACGTGCTTATCCCTAGACTTAAAAGCAATAGATAGTTTTTCATCAACACTTAATTTTCTGTAAGTTACGGGTTCTAAAAGACACTTAATCTTACCCCCTCATGAAAAAGTTTATAGCCGCTTTTGTTTTTGTGCTTTTGGCCAGTGCCTGTGCTACCTCACAAGACGATAGTATCACGACGTTTTACCTCATTAGACATGCTGAAAAAGACCGTTCAGAAGGGGTCGGAAACGATCCAGAATTGACTGAGGCGGGCCAAAACAGGGCAGAACGCTGGGCAGAAGTATTAAGGCTTGAGCCCCTAGATGCCGTATACAGTACTGATTATAGACGTACCCGTCAGACGGCCGAACCATCGGCTCAAGCCAATGAACTCGACCTACAGCTTTACGACCCCAATACGGTAGAACCTGCGGCTTTGATTGCTAAGCATAAGGGACAACGCATTTTGATTGTTGGTCACAGCAACACTACCCCTATGCTTGCCAACAAATTCTTAGGCGAAGAGCGCTTTGAATGGATTGACGATGCGGTTAACGGCAACCTCTATGTGGTGACCATTGTTGGTGAAACTGTTGGCGTTCAGGTTTTATCTATTGAATAAAAGTTATTCTCGAATAAGCCGATATAAAAATACTGCAGTGCGCTGGGTGAGAGCCTCAAAAGTGTTGAGATTCACCGTCTCTTGAGGAGTGTGCGCGCCTGATCCCATACTGCCGAGTCCTCCTAAGGCGCCATCGACATGTGCCGCTATAAAAGAGATATCTGCCGCCCCTCGCTTACCGGGATCGTAGGGCTTGATTTCACCCTGGTCTAAAGCCACACTCACATCGCTTAATTGTTTAAGCAACCCCATGTTTCCATCGGTCATTGGCATGGCGGGATACGAATCGGTAAAGCTGATTTCTGCAGAGGTTTGCGGAAGGTTACCCGAGTTGACAATCTCTCGCATCTTGGCGCGAGCACGTTCTTTTTGCTCTTCTGAGATAAAGCGAAGCCCACCGCGTACTTCAGCACGCTGCGCTACAACATTGGTCTTGCCAAAGACCTCTGCCTGTCCGCTTTTGGCATCGTATTCCATAAAGGTGCCTCCATAAAGTAGGCCCGGATTGAACGTGAGCAATTCTTCGCCCCGTACCTCGTTGTAGAATCCGTTCAAGATGCGTGAGATTTCAAAGACGGCTCCGGCTCCGGTATTTTCAGAAAACACTCCAGAAGAATGTGCGCGTTTTCCGTGGGTGACGAGATGCCATCCTGACGCTCCTCTTCTTGCTACCGTGGCGTAATCAAATCCGGTTGAGGTCTCGTATCCTAGGGCGTAGTCTGCCCGTTTTGCCGCCTCGATCAGTGATTTTCTAGAGATTGACAAAGGTTTTCCGGTACTTTCTTCGTCTCCGGTAAAGACGACTTCAATAGAAGCATTATCTAAAAGTCCGGCTTGTCTGAGGGCCTTGAGGGCATAGAGTATGATGACGTCTCCTCCTTTCATGTCATTACCTCCTGGCGCTGTGGCGATGCTGTCGTTAATGCGCTCAAAAGTTTGAAAAGGGCTATTCTCTTCGAATACGGTATCGAGGTGTCCAATAAGCAGTAGTTTTTTGCCCTGATTGCCTTCTATTTTGGCGATAAGGTGACCCGCACGATTCATTTCTTCGGGCATCTCTTCCCATTCGGTTTTGAATCCGATACCGTCAAAGGCCTCGCCAAATAGCATGCCTACCTCGCGTACTCCTTTGAGATTCAGGGTGCCCGAGTTGACGTTGACCACTTCTTCTAAAAAGGCAATAGCCTCGTCATTGTTGGCGCTGACGAGCTTGACCAGCTGTTTTTCGGCGCGCGACAACTTTTGTTGTGCATGGAGTATTGAAGATCCGCCTATCAAAAAGAGGCTAAAAAATGAAATGAGTGAAATTCGATGGAGCATAAAAGGCTTCTTTGTATATTGAATCTTAAATCTAAAAAAATTAATGCTATGGCTACGTACACCTGTAATACTTGTGGAATGGCGGTAAACGCTACCTGCGCAAAATGCGATGTTCCTCTAGAAAATGGAACACTCACCCTAGATTCAGGAGATGAGGTTCAAATTTCTTTTTGCCCTTCATGCGAAGGAAAGATCAAGTCACCTCAGTGCTGCGGAGCCGATATGAGTTGCACCCTATGAGCTTAAAAATTTCTGTTGCGAAAAGTGCCGTGATTCTTGCGGCCTTTTCTTTTTGTGCGAGCACCGTTCAGGCCCAGCGTGTATCCGATAAACAACTCGATCAATTGACCGAAGCGTATTTCTTGCATTCTGCTGAACTGCTCAAAGAGATGATAGCGGTAAAAAATGACGCCGCAATTCCAGAACATGTAGAGGCGAATATCGCCTACGCTCAGCGCGTATTCACCTCGCGCGGATTTACCATAGAAATGCTTGAGACTTCGGGTATCCCACTGATGCTGGCCACTTATGAGCCTAAGCGCGCGAAGCGTACCCTGTTGACCTACCTGCATGTCGATGGCCAGGCGGTAGACCTTTCGAAGTGGTTGCAACCAGATCCTTACGATGTGGTGCTCAAAAAGCCTACGACAGACGGAGGCTACGCGGCCCTTGAATGGAGTGCCTTGAGTGAAGCTTATGATCCGGATATGCGCTTCTTTGGTCGCTCAACTTCTGACGACAAAGGGCCTCTTGCAATGTTTCTTGCCGCCTGGGATGCGTTGACTTCTGTGAAGAAGTTGCCCCAATACGGGATTAAAATGATCGTGGATTTTGAAGAAGAACAGGGTTCGCCTTCGTTACCTGAGGCCGTCACCCTGTATGAAGATAAGTTGAAGGCTGACGCGATGCTCATTTTTGATGGGCCTAGACATGTCAGTAATCTGCCAACGCTTACCTTCGGCGCACGTGGAATTGCGACAATAACGCTTGAAACTTTCGGTCCAAAACTCGCTCAGCACAGTGGACATTACGGAAACTATGCACCCAACCCGGCCCTCATGCTTGCTCAAGCATTGGCCTCGATGAAAGATGAGCGCGGACGCGTGGTGATCAAAGGCTTTTACGATAACGTCAATATCACGACTGAAGAAAAAGCGCTGCTAGATGCCGTTCCTGATGACGAACAGGCCATTCAGAAACGCCTTGGAATTGCACGACCCGACGCGGTTGGAGGCTCGTATCAAGAGAGTATACAGTACCCTTCTTTGAATATTCGAGGTTTGCGGTCTGCTTGGGTAGGTGCTGAGGTTCGCACCATCGTTCCGGCCACCGCTTTAGCAGAGATTGACGTTCGTTTGGTGCCTGAGGTCGATCCTGTACGTCTGATACAGTTGGTTAAGTCGCATCTTGAATCTCAAGGGTTTGTGGTATTAGACGATCGACAGCCAACCGACGAAGAGCGCGCGCAGCATTCTAAACTGATTCGCATGCAGTCGAGCATTTCGTATCAGGCGTTTAGAACTCCTTTTGATTCTGAGGTTTCAGTTTGGTTATCTGAAATCATGAAGCGTTCTTTCGATGAACCTCTGGTTTCTGTGCGTATGTCGGGCGGATCGATTCCGATTTCACCCTTTGTTGACGGACTCGGCATAGACGCGGTCACTATACCTACTGTAAATGCAGATAACAATCAGCACAGTCCTAACGAGAACCTTAGAGTTCAGAATTTAAAAGACGGATTGCGTACGCTTATTGCAGTGCTTAGCGCTGAACCTTATTAGGCTGAAGCTCTTTAACGCGAAAATATTCACGGTCTAAATAGGCGTTGTGCAGGCTGTCCCAACTGCTGTAATGCCTATGGTCTGCAAGGGCTGAAGTACTCACACCCCAAAGTGCGCTCTTGATCTTAATCTCTTCTGGAGTGAGGTTGGGCTCAAGGGTTTTCATGTGGTAGCCCGTGTAGAAATACAGCGTGGTATTTTCAAAGCCTTTACTTGCCTCTTGTGCAAACAGAGATGCCACCCTATGGTCTGAATGGTCGCCGGGGTTACGTTCTGCATCGGTATCGGTCAAATGCATCTCAAGGGAGCGATTCTGTTTTAGCTGAGTCAATAGTGTTTTAAGGGTTCCAACCAAATCTTCTTTGTTGCTGTAGGTCGATTGCCCATCAATCGTACTAAAGTCAATTACCTGGCGGTTGAATAGTTTTTCGAGGCTCTTGTTTTCATTTGCTTCAAAGCCAGAACCGTCACCGTTACCATCGGGCAAGCGCATGAAATATACCGACAGCTTTTTATAGGTGTATTTCAGCAAGAGATGACCGTTAATTTGAAGCCATT
>JALQTJ010000043.1 GCA_023264015.1 Flavobacteriaceae bacterium
CGTTAGGGATCATGGTGACTCTGAACCAACGCCTTGACGCAGAAACTTTATCTATTGTTGCAGAAGAATTCGGATATGCAGTTGAGTTTGTTCAGACTGAACTCGAAGAAAATATTGAGACGGATATTGAGGATCCAGAAGAGGACTTAAAGCCAAGGGCGCCGATTGTGACCGTTATGGGTCATGTCGATCACGGTAAGACCTCGCTATTGGACTATATCCGTAAAGAAAACGTGATCGCAGGTGAGAGCGGTGGAATCACACAGCACATTGGAGCATACTCAGTGACCCTTGAAGACGGTCAGCGTATGGCTTTCTTAGATACCCCGGGTCACGAGGCCTTTACCGCAATGCGCGCAAGAGGTACTCAGGTTACCGATATTGTAATCATCGTAATTGCTGCTGACGACAACATCATGCCTCAAACAAAAGAGGCTATCGCCCACGCGCAGGCCGCTGGTGTGCCGATTATTTTCGCCATCAATAAGGTTGACCGCCCTGAAGCGAATCCGGATAAAATTAAAGAAGGTCTTGCAGGTATGAACTTGCTCGTTGAAGACTGGGGTGGAAAGATCCAATCTCAAGATATTTCAGCTAAGACTGGTCAAGGGATTAAAGAGCTTTTAGAGAAGGTGCTTTTAGAGGCAGAATTGCTAGAACTTAAAGCAAATCCAGAGCGCAAGGCTTCGGGAACAGTGGTAGAAGCATTCTTAGATAAGGGTAGGGGATATGTCTCTACCGTCTTAGTTCAGAATGGATCACTCGCCATTGGAGACTTTGTGCTCGCAGGTACTTCGAGTGGTAAGGTAAAAGCGATGCAAGATGAACGTGGAAACTCGGTTAAAATTGCAGGTCCAGCAACGCCTATATCGATTTTAGGATTGGATGGAGCTCCACAAGCAGGGGATAAATTCATGGTGCTTGAAGACGAAAAAGAAGCGAAGCAAATCGCACTCAAACGTATGCAATTGCAGCGTGAGCAGAGCGTTCGTGCACAGCGACAACTTACCCTAGATGAAATTGGAAGACGAATCGCCATTGGTGACTTCCAAGAATTGAATATCATCTTAAAGGGTGATGTAGACGGTTCAGTCGAGGCCTTAAGTGACTCGTTCCAGAAGTTGTCTACCGAAGAAATTCAAGTGAAGATCATTCATAAGGGTGTTGGAGCCATTACTGAATCAGATGTACTTCTTGCCAGCGCATCATCTGCAGTTGTTATCGGATTTAATGTAAGGCCAATGGGTAATGCCAGAACAGTGGCCGAAAAAGAAGAAGTGGACGTTCGTACCTATTCTATCATTTACGATGCTATCGATGATATCAAAAAGGCTATGGAGGGCATGCTAAGCCCAGAGATGAAAGAAGAAGTCAGTGGTACGGCTGAGATTCGTGAGACCTTTAAGATTTCGAAAATTGGTACTATCGCCGGATGTATGGTCTTGACGGGTAAAATATTTAGAAACTCGAAGATCCGTGTCATCCGTGACGGTGTGGTCATTCACGATGGAGAGTTAAGCTCTCTAAAGCGATTCAAAGACGACGCCAAAGAGGTAGCAAAAGGATACGATTGTGGTCTTCAGATCAAGAACTTCAACGATATCCAGATCAACGATCAATTAGAGGCTTACAGCGAGGTGGCTGTTCAGAAAAAACTCTAATTAATAGTTCGACTACCTGGCTTTAAGAGAATAGAAGACGGAAAAAGCGTTCGCAGATCAGCGAACGCTTTTTCTGCTTCAATACGGTCTGCGAAAAACTGTAATCGCACTCTATAGGTAGGCGACTCAAAGGTCAATTTTAATTCCTTTGTAGGGTAGAAAAGCGAGTCGTTTTCACGAATCGATTGAAACTGACTCATGATTTCATTGGCTTGTTCAAGTGTTCCGAATCCCAATTGAATTTGGTAATCGGGTAATGCCTTGAGATGAGCGGCATAAATCTCTGCCATCACTTCATACGATTTTTCTGCAGAAACCTCAGGCGGGACTCGTTGACCCTTAGATGCAATGGTCTGGTTCTGAGCATTTAATCCATTTGCAGTCAAGATTAGGGCTGCTGCAGTTCCAGCGATCTTAAGTCTTAAAGTGTGTCTCATATCCTTGAAACAAAGATACAGGAGTCGTTAGAATTGGTGGTTAAACAACTTCTTTATTTAGAATTAAAAAAAATTAATTAATGCCACATGAGGGCTTTTTTTTAACCCCCCTTGGCCTTATTTTTGTGCCAATTTGTAGGGGGATATTATGCCCTGTCGAAAATGACGATTTGTCTAATTGAGATTTTATGAAAGTTATACCTAGCCGCCTTTCTTCAATATTCTCGGCTCTTTTATTTGCGCTGTTTGTTGTTCCTGCAATAGCACAAGATGCTGAAGCTTCAGGAGACCCTGCTAAGGGTAAGCAGTTGTTCAATCAAAATTGTGCAGCCTGTCACGCATTAAACCGCAAAATGACTGGTCCGGCTTTGGCCAATGTAGAGCAGCGTTTGTACGATGATGAAGGTCTTGAAAAAGAATGGCTTTACGCTTGGATAAAGAACAGTGCAGGAATGATTGCTTCAGGTGATGCCTATGCCAACCGCATCTACAATGAATACAATAAAGCGGCAATGACGGCGTTTCCAACGCTGTCAAACGAAGACATTGACAATATTTTAGCCTATACAGCAGCGCCTCCGCCTGCTGCGCCCGTTGCGGCACCAGCTGCCCAGGTTGCGGTAAGTGCAGAAGGGTCGTCTGGTACTAACGACCTCGTATTGGCGGTTCTGTCTTTTGTCTTAGTCGTTCTCATTGTGATGTTGTACCTCGTCAATAAGACGTTGAGGCAAATCGCAGCGGCCAATGGCATTGAGATGCAAGAGCGCGCTGAACGTACTCCAATTTGGAAGGCTTTTGTTCAGAACCAGTTTTTAGTTTTTGTTTCGGCTGTAGTATTGCTTTTGGCTAGCGCTTACTTCGCCTACGCTTACATGATGCAAGTCGGAATTGATCAAGGGTACGCTCCGGTTCAACCGATACATTACTCGCACAAAATCCACGCTGGAGACAATAAAATAGAATGTACGTATTGCCACAGCTCTGCTCGAGTTTCTAAGCATTCGGGAATCCCTTCATTGAATGTGTGTATGAATTGCCACAAATCAATTTATGAGTACAAAGGCAATCCAGAGGGGCCATCTGCTGAAGACTTGGCAAACGGATACACCAACGAATTCTATACTGGAGAAATCAAAAAATTATACAAGGCTGTTGGTTGGGACGAAGAGACCCAGTCGTATACAGGAGATGCTCAACCCGTTGAATGGGTGCGTATTCACAACCTTCCAGACTTTGTTTACTTCAATCATGCTCAACACTACAGTGTAGCAGGAGTAGAGTGTCAAACCTGTCATGGCCCGGTTGAAGAAATGGAGGTGATGTACCAGCATGCACCATTGACAATGGGCTGGTGTATTAACTGCCACCGTGAAACGAATGTGCAGTTAACCTCTAATCCGTATTACGAGAAAATTCACGAAGAGTTGTCTCAGAAATACGGAGTTAAAGAACTAACAGCGGCCCAAATGGGTGGCCTTGAATGTGGTAAGTGCCACTATTAATTATTCGGAATCCTAACTGATTATGGCATCACATAAGACTTATTGGAAAAGCGAAGCAGAACTCTCTGAAAAAGATCAGACAGTTTCGCATCTCAAGCACAATGAATTTGCTGAGACCCTTCCGGTCAACGATTTTCTAGAAGATGAAGCTAGCCTTCAGTCGTCTGAAACTTCTCGAAGAGATTTTTTAAAGTTTGTTGGTTTTAGTACAGCTGCGGTAACTCTGGCGGCTTGCGAAGGACCTGTTAAGAAATCTATACCCTACGTTATTCAACCGGATGAGATCGTTCCTGGGGTGGCCAATTATTATGCTACGACTATTTCAGACGGATTTGACTTTGCGTCTATTCTAGTAAAAACTCGTGAAGGGCGTCCGATAAAAATCGAAAATAACGATAGAGCTAGACTGTTTGGTGGAGCTAATGCAAGAGTGCAAGCTTCTGTGCTAAACTTGTACGATAAGTTCCGTTTACAAGGTCCTCTCGCTGCTGGCGCTGATGTTTCTTGGGATACTTTAGATGCTGCTGTTAAAGCCCGTCTTGATGCACTTTCATCAACCGGTCAGAAGGCTGTTGTACTTTCGGCTTCTTCTACGAGTCCTTCTTACAAGGCGCTTGTTGCTCAACTTAAAGAAAACTACCCTTCTGTTGAACATGTAAGTTACGATGCGGTTTCTTCTGGAGCAGCTGTAGAAGCATACCGTCAAGTCTATGGAGAAAGTGGGCTTGCGGATTACGATTTCTCTAAGGCAGATGTAATCCTCTCTTTTGACGCTGATTTCTTAGGAGATTGGCAAGGAGGATCTTATGCTAAATCATATGTAGCGAATCGTGTGCCTAAACACGGTCACATGTCACATCACGTTCAGCTCGAATCAAATATGACGCTAACGGGTGCCAATGCTGATAAGCGTATTCCGCTCAATACTGCTGAAATTAAAAGGGCTCTTGCTGCGCTGTACAAGGCATTAAATGGCGGAGTGGTATCCGAGTCTGATTCTTCAATAGCTGGTCACGTAAAGGCCATGGCAGATAAGCTTCGAACTGCAGGTTCAAAGGCTGTTGTAGTTTGTGGCGTTGAAGATGTAAACGCACAACTACTGACATTGGCCATCAACGATTATCTTACTAGTGAGTCCTTTGATCCGGCTGCTCCTAGATATGTCAGAAGCTCAACGGCTTCTACTATGGATCAATTGATTGCAGAAATGAATAGTGGTGCGGTTGGTGCCTTATTTATTGACAAGGTGAATCCAGTTTACAGTTTGGCCAATGGAGCTGCCTTTGCTGAGGCAATGCAAAAAGTTGGTTTCACCGTATGCAGCACCTTCTCAATGAACGAGACGGCTGAACTTGCCTCTTTTGTTGCGGCCAACTCTCATTATTTAGAGTCATGGGCCGACGCCCAACCTAAGAAAGGTTATTATACGCTTACTCAACCGGTTATTCGAAATCTTTTTGATACGCGTCAGTTTGAAGAATGTCTGTTAAAGTGGTCAGGTAGTGCTGATACCTATCATGACTTCATCCAAGCGCAGTGGACGGCAGATGTTCTCAAAGGATATGCATGGAATAAGGCTGTTCAAGATGGGGTGTTTGAAGCTGCTACTTCTGAATCAGTGGACGCTCGTTTTGATGAGACGCTTCTTCAATCGGCGCAGCGCTCACTAGCTGCCGCTAAGACCGAAGGAATGGAGCTTGTGCTCTATACCAAAACAGGAATGGGAGACGGTCAAATGGCGAATAATCCTTGGCTTCAAGAATTCCCTGATCCGATTTCACGCGCCTCTTGGGATAATTACCTTACTATCTCGAAGGCCGATGCAGAGGCTTACGGGCTTAAAAACGTAAACGTTGCGAATGGAGGGCTTGACGGAAGTTATGTTAAAGTAACGGTTAACGGAACAAGTATATCAAATGTGCCCGTTATGATCCAGCCTGGGCAGGCGCAGGGTACTGTTGGTTTAGCGCTAGGTTACGGACGCAAAGTAGGTTTGCAGTCAGAGATGCAAACCGGGGTTAACGCCTATTCAGTTTATTTCAACGGTTCAAAGGTTCAAGAAGTAACTATCGAAAAGCAATCTGGCATGCACGAGTTTGCATGTGTTCAGTTGCATAAAACATTAATGGGTAGAGGTGATATCATTAAGGAAACCACCTTAGAAGATTTTATCAATAAGCCTGCCTCAGAGTGGAATGAAGTTCCTGTGGTTTCATTAGACCACCAAGAAGTTCCTGCTTCTACAGTAGATTTATGGGAATCTTTTGATCGTTCGGTAGGACACCACTTTAATCTATCTATAGACCTTAACGCCTGTACAGGATGCGGCGCCTGTGTGATTGCATGTCATGCAGAGAACAACGTACCTGTAGTTGGAAAGAAAGAAATTCGGGTTTCTCGCGATATGCACTGGTTGCGTATTGACCGTTACTATTCTTCTGAAGAGTCTTTTGCGGCTGACGATGCCAAGAAAGAAAGTTTTGATGGATTATTCGGTGAGACGGGTAGCCTTGGAGGTTTTGGAACCTTAGAAGATCCTTCTGCAAATCCTCAAGTAGCGTTCCAGCCTGTAATGTGTCAGCACTGTAATCACGCTCCGTGTGAAACCGTTTGTCCGGTAGCTGCTACTTCGCACTCACGTCAAGGACACAACCACATGGCCTATAACCGTTGCATTGGAACACGTTACTGTGCCAACAACTGCCCTTATAAGGTTCGCCGCTTTAACTGGTTCAGATACAATCAGAACGATGAGTTTGACTTCCATATGAATAACGACCTAGGCCGAATGGTACTCAATCCGGATGTAAACGTTCGTTCAAGAGGGGTAATGGAGAAGTGTTCTTTCTGTATCCAGAGAACTCAGAAAGCAATTCTAGACGCGAAAGCTGAAGGACGTGCTGTAAAAGACGCAGAATTCCAAACGGCTTGTTCGGCTGCCTGTGATACGGGAGCATTGGTGTTTGGAGATGTCAATGATAAAGAAAGTGAAGTGGCTCAACTCAAAGAGAGTGAGCGCATGTATCACCTTCTAGAACATGTTGGAACACAACCTAACGTGTTCTATCACGTCAAAGTTAGAAATACAGAAAAAGCCTAATTAATACTAAACAAAACCATTTTATGGCGTCGCATTATGAAGCTTCGATACGTAAACCACTTGTAACCGGTTCAAAGAGTTACAGTGACGTATCTAATGATATCGCTAGACCTGTAGAAGGAAGAGCGAATAAGCAATGGTGGATTGTTTTCGGTATTGCTTTAGTGGCCTTCTTATGGGGTCTAGGAGCAATTATCTATACCATTTCTACCGGTATTGGCGTTTGGGGACTTAACAAAACAGTCAACTGGGCCTGGGATATTACCAACTTCGTTTGGTGGGTAGGTATTGGTCACGCAGGCACCTTGATTTCTGCGGTGCTCCTGCTGTTTAGACAGAAATGGCGTATGGCTATTAACCGCTCTGCAGAGGCGATGACCATCTTCTCAGTGGTACAAGCAGGGTTGTTCCCAATCATTCACATGGGTAGACCATGGCTGGCCTTTTGGGTACTTCCGATTCCTAATCAATACGGTTCGCTATGGGTGAACTTTAACTCGCCTCTCTTGTGGGATGTATTTGCGATTTCAACCTATTTATCAGTTTCACTGGTATTCTGGTGGACAGGTCTGTTACCGGATTTTGCTATGATACGTGACCGCGCCGTTAAACCTTTCCAGAAAAAAATCTACAGTTTGATCAGTTTTGGTTGGACCGGTCGTGCCAAAGATTGGCAGCGTTTTGAAG
>JALQTJ010000044.1 GCA_023264015.1 Flavobacteriaceae bacterium
TTCAAAGATTATTTGCTGACTAAACGTAGTGATAGAAATTAGAAGCGCGATTAATAAAATGAAATATTTTTTCATTGATCTAGTATTTATTGAGTTAATAGTTGTTAATTATTGGACAGTCCAGTCTGAAAAATTTGAAGTCCAAGACCCTATTGCTGCTAAGCCCTCGTTTACCTCCAATAAACTTTGACCAATAGCTGTATTTAGCTCAGTAGAGGAGCCATCAGCATTCCATAATTGAGCTAAGAAATCTTCTGATTCGAATATCCAAAGCATTCCTAGAGAATTTAAATCTGCTCCCTTAGAACTTTTAATTAAATGAGCTTTTGCCCCTAGATAGGCTTGATTGTATGCAGGAATAAGTACTTGGGTGAAGTATTCTTCAAATTCTTCCATGGTTTTACCTTTATTTAGAGAAACGTTTAGTTTATGAAGGCCTATTAAACTTCCCTTAGGTAAAGCCATTGGTTCTAGGGAGCTCATCATGCCTCCTAGATCAAACCAATCTCCACCTCTAATAATTCTTCCATCCTCAAATTCAAATGAATGGTAAGAAGTTAGGTTTGTTTTTTTACCAGTTCTTTTGTGAGTTGATGTCCAAGTGCCGTAGACACGTGTACTTCCATCCGGAATACCGGTTTCAGTGTTTACTCCAGGCAACCAATAATCAGCAGTAAATTTCAGATTATCATATTCGGCATGATAACCTTTAATTGCTGTTTTTACTTCATCGATTCCTCCCATGTCCATGCCATAAACGGGCATATGCCACTCAATATCTGGATGTAGATATTCAAATACAGCATCTTCATTTTTCATTTCAAATTGATTGAAATAGTCTTGAGCCAATTGAGTATTTTTCTCAAAATCAGCATTGAAAGAATTGTTGCTGCATGATACTAAGAGTATAGCGCAGATAATTAATGGTGTAAGTTGTTTCATGTTTGTTTATTTAATATTGCAAGTAACAATATATTAAAAAAGTTTAACACTTTTAACTTGGTGAAAGGCTTATCTTTACAGTCTTTTCTTACACCTGTCAACATGAATTTTCGTTCTACCTGTCCTGTTTCTAATTTATTAGATATAGTAGGGGATAAATGGTCAATCTTGATAATCAGAGACCTCTTTATTGGAAGAAATACATTTTCTGAGATTTTAAAATCTCCCGAAAAGATTTCCACTAACATTTTAGTGGATAGGCTGAAGAAACTTGTAAATGCTGGACTCATTGAATTTTACAGGGACCCAAACGATAAAAAGATTAAGGTATATAGTTTAACATCCAAAGGAATTGATTTATATCCTGTATTAGTTGAAATGGCATTATGGTCTCGAAAAAATTTAAATTCTCCTTTTCATCCTCTAGCAAATGATATGTTTGAAGACATTGATTCTGTTGGGGTTGAAAAACACATTAATAATGTTCTTAAGGCGTTTAATGGTTAGTTTTTTTAACATTATCTATCTAAAAGATCCATTGGGGTATAGATCAAATATCAAGGTCTTGCCAGGCTGTAACAATTTCTTTCTTCTCTCGTCTCAGAAGTAGGGTACTAAGTTTGTACCTTCAATTGGTAATTTTTTGACTACAACATCCTCATACAATGAGAATCTTTTCTGCTTTATTTGCTTCGCTTTTACTCATTTCAATGACCTCATGCAAATCTGAAATGACCTTACAACGCTATTTCTATGAGGCCCAAGAAAACAATGAGTTTATGATCATAGAATTGCCGGCTAGTCTTCTTGGTTCGTCTTTGAATGAGCTCAGCGAAAAGCAACGCGAAACCGTGGCTTCGGTCCGCAAAGTAAGTGCGCTTATCTACCGCGATTCGACTAAAAGTGACTTCCTCAAACAGCAACGTAAAATCATCAACGAATTTCTAGATCGCGACGGATTTAAGCCTTTGTTCGCAGCGCGCATGAATGATGAAGCTCAGGTGTCTATCCAGGTACAGGGTGCTATAGATCAGATCGATGAGGCTGTTTTCTTCGGATATGCTGATGATCAAGGATTCATTTTAGCACGGGTTTTAGGCGATAAGATGAATCCGGCTGCTTTTATGGAGTTGGCCACCACCTTAGAAGAAAGCGAATTTGAAGCCTTGACTCAAGGCTTGTTGAAAGACGTATTAGGAGAAGAGGAGCTCTAATTCTGCGCAAGAAGATATATTTGAAGCATGCCAGAAATCTTACTCAAAGCCGACAACCTATCTAAACACTTCGGAAAACTCAAAGCTGTTTCTGATTTGAGTTTTAGTATAGAAAAGGGAGGGGTCTATGGACTTTTGGGGCCTAACGGATCTGGTAAATCAACAACTTTAGGTATTGTTCTAGGAGTGGTGAATGCCACCTCAGGATCTTTCGAATGGTTTGGCGGAAGGGTTTCTGCTCAGCAGGCTTTAAAAAAGGTCGGTGCGATCATTGAGCGCCCTAACTTTTACCCTTATATGAGTGCTAGGGCAAACCTAGAATTGGTATGTCTCATTAAACAAGTTCCAAAATCTGCGGTTGATGCGTGCCTTGCCCAGGTAGGGCTTTTGGATCGCGCAGAGGATAAATTCTCGACCTTTTCATTAGGGATGAAGCAGCGCCTTGCCATCGCATCAGCCTTGCTTAGTAATCCTGAGATATTAATTTTAGACGAACCCACGAATGGACTTGACCCTCAAGGCATCCATCAAATAAGAACACTCATTCAAGACATTGCAGCACGAGGCACTACCATCTTATTGGCCTCACATTTACTAGATGAGGTAGAGAAGGTCTGCAATCAAGTGATCATTCTTCAAAAGGGTCAATGCATCTACAGCGGATCAGTCAAGGAAATGGCTGAACAGGGCAGTTATATGCTCATCGGAAGTGAAGACCTCGAAAGTTTAAAGACTACTGCCCAATCTATTGAAGGGATTAAAGTAGTAGGGGTTCAAGAGGGTAAGCTAAAAATCATGGCCGCGCTTTCACCAACAGAGATCAATCAGCTTTTTACGAGCCATTCGATAACGCTGAGTCATATTAGTAGTCACCATAAGCGACTTGAAGAGTTGTTTCTTGAAATTACACATAGCGTATGATCCGTCTGTTTCTTATCGAGTATTACAAGCTTGTAAAAAGTAGGTCTAGCGTGCTGTTGATCACCGCTTATTTTTTCTTTTTGACCTTAATTGCTGCCATTGCAGCGATCAAATTTGACATCGGCCCTATACAGTTTCACTTGGCCGAACAAGGCATATTTAACTTTCCTTTCATCTGGCATTTCAACACTTTTATCGCAGCCTTTTTTAAGCTGTTTCTCGCTGTTGTGATTGTTTCTATGGTATCAAATGAATACAGTAATCGAACGCTTAAGCAGAATCTGATAGACGGCCTTTCGAAAAAAGAATTCATTGCCTCAAAGCTTATTATGGTAGTGGTCTTCTCGGCCCTATCAACCCTATTTGTTACGCTGATTTCAGCCATTCTAGGGGGAATCTACTCAGACTATACAGAGTGGAGTCTAATTGTACTAGACTTGCAGTTTTTAGGCCTTTACTTCTTAAAACTAATCGGATTCTTCAGCCTTTGTTTGTTCTTAGGGATACTGATCAAGCGCTCAGCCTTTGCATTGGGAGTACTCATTGTGTTGGCAATTGCAGAGCAAATAGCCTTTGGTATAGGCGGAGAACTCCTCTACGAATTCATGACCTTTGAAGAGAAATCCGATGCCTTTGCCCTGGCACAAGAGATAAAATCGTTTTTTCCGCTACAAGCCTCTTTCAATCTTATTCACGAACCCTTTACACGCCTAAGCGCTGTTCAGTCGGTGGTGAAAGAATTGGGGGAGACCATGGAATTAGACTATTACACCAGTGCCAAAGAAATTGGCCTCGCTTCACTTTATGCTTTTTTATACATCTGGGGGAGTTACAAGCTGATTCAAAGAAGAGATCTTTAAAATTGCGTAAGTTCATAGGATAAAATTCCTATGGCATAATGAAGAAACTTCTCTTTCTTTTTCTCTTTTTTCCTTTAGTAACTACTGCTCAAGAAAGTGAAGTAGGAAACTGGTGGAGTTTCATCGGGAACAAGAAGCTTAGTTCAAAGTTTGATTGGCACCATGAGTTGCAACACCGTAACTATAACTTTATAGGCGATCTTGAACAGTTGCTTCTTCGCACGGGAATTGGATACAATCTTTCAGACCAGAATAACAATATTTTAGTAGGATACGGATTCATTCGAAGTGAACCTTATCTCGAGGGTTCGAATGAAAAGGCACGGATTGACGAGCACCGGATATATCAGCAGTTCATCCATAAGCAAGCGTTCAGTCGCTTCGCATTGCAACACCGAATTAGATTCGAGCAGCGATTCATCGAGAGTGACTTTAGAATGAGATTTCGGTATGCATTGGCAGCAAGTATACCCTTAAATGCAGGAGGATCACCCTCACGCTTTAACCTCTCTACTTACAATGAGATTTTTCTCAACACGTCTGACAATGCATTCGATAGAAATCGCATTTATGCAGGAATAGGATATACACTCAGCGCCCACCTACGCAGTGAGGTAGGTATTATGAATCAATCTACATCATCTACGAGCAGAAACCAATTCGTTATTTCGACTTTTTGGAGTTTTTAGAGAAAGAATAGTTATCTAAGTTGAGCTATTCGCCTTTTAGTTGCTTTTTAATTTTAGAGAAAGCGAGTGTCATTTGATTTTCAACGGTTTTAATCGAGATACCTAAGTATTCGGCTATCTCTATGTTTGTGAGCCCATTTTTCTTGCTCAAGATGAAAATTTCTTTACACTTCTTTGGCAACTGATCAATTGCGTGAGAAATTTCTTTAATGTTCTTTTCGAAATCCTCGTTTTGAGAGGCTTCCGACATTAATTGATTTAGGGTAAGTATGTATTTTTCCTTAAGTGCCTTAAAGGATTTTTGTTGAGAATACTTGTTTAAATAATTATTGTAGACAGATCGGTACAAAAAAGATTCAATAGAATAATTGGGGTCTAGTCTCTTTCTAAATTCGAATGTTGAAATAAATACTTCTTGGACAATATCCTTGGATAATGAATAGTCACCCGACAGGCTAATGGCATAGGCGAAGAGTTTTTTGCTGAAAGTATGAACCAATAACTCAAAAGCTTTCTCGTCCCCTTTTATCAACCTTTCAACATTATTCCTTGAAAATTTCATATTCCTTAAAATAATTTGAAAAAATTTAGGGGTTAAGGCAAATGTAACTGTATTTATTAAAAAAGATTGTGGAACAACTTATTGTAAAATTTATAAATCAAGATGCTTCTATAGAAGAATTAGAGGAGCTCTTGAAGTATCTCAGTTCTGAAGAAAACGTAGACCTATTTAAGA
This sequence comes from Flavobacteriaceae bacterium, assembly GCA_023264015.1. Lineage (GTDB taxonomy): Bacteria > Bacteroidota > Bacteroidia > Flavobacteriales > Flavobacteriaceae > UBA3478. Next base: position 5,363 of record JALQTJ010000044.1, read on the forward strand.
CATATGTTAAAATTAACTACTACAGTATTTATCTAATGAATGACTTTGATAATGCAGATATTCTCAATGAATTGAAAAAGAAGATTGAGCAAGAAAAACTCAAACAAAGATCAAAAACTAGGTATCTAATTCTACTTAAGTATGCTGCTATCTGCGTGGTTTTAGTGGGTATTGGATTTTATGTAAATATTATTTCAACATTTAGTAAAGCCCCTGTACCAATAATCCCTAAAGAAGATAAGGTGACTTTGACAACATCAACAGGAAAAATGATAATCCTTGAAGAGGTAAAGAACGAGATGATAGATAAAGACGTAGAGTTGGTAAACACTAAAGATGAGTTAGTGTATACAAATAAGGACGAATTAAATAACGTCACTCACAAACTAGAAGTTCCTTATGGAAAGAGATTTAACATAGTGTTATCAGATGGAACAAGGGTTTATCTTAATTCTGGTAGTGAACTGACCTATCCAGTAACCTTTGAATCTAAAGACACTAGAGAAGTTATGTTGATCGGTGAAGCTTATTTCGATGTAAAAAGTGACACTACTCCATTTTTAGTAAGATCAAACGCGATAAGCGTTCAAGTCTTTGGAACAGAATTCAACTTTTTAAATTTTCCAGAAGATGAGGTGTCTGATGTGGTTTTAGTAGAAGGGTCTGTAGGGATTCAATCAGATTTTTCTAAGGAGACGGTAAAGTTGTTACCCGGACAAATTGGAAAAGTGAACAAGCAAGATTATAAAGTCGAAACTGAAAGAGTAAATACGAACGTTTATACCTCATGGATAAATGGAGAGGTTGTGTTTAGAAATGAGCGATTTTCTCAGATCCTTAAAAAATTAGAAAGGCTCTATAACGTTACAATTATCAATAATAAGATGGAGACGGATGATTTGTTTAATGCGAGTATTGACCTAGAAAATGAATCGATTGAAGAAGTGCTTAGTTACTTCGGAGAGATCTACAATATAGATTATCAAATATTTAAAAATAAAGTGATTATTAATTAAAAAAAGGGGGAGATAGTACCAGTATCCCCCCCGTGTTTAACAAACCGATTGTCGAACCAATTTATAAACATTCAAAGTTATGAATTCCCTAGAAAGTTGGGCGCTTTCATTCAATGTAAGTAGCCTAAAAGCAAGAATGAGATTAAGCACATTACTGTTTTTTAGTTTCATGTTTACGGCCTTTGCTTCTTCTTTTGGCCAAACAGAAATTTCACTGGATTTGAAAAACGAGAAAATCGTGAAAATTCTGGATGAGATAGAAGCAGTTACTGAATTCAAATTCATGTATCGTCTTGATATCTATGATTTCGAAAAGAAGATTTCGATTAGGGTCGAGAACGAGCCTATCAAAAATGTCTTAGATCAAATCTTTGAGTACCAAATTGACTATGATATTCTTGATAAAAAGGTTCTTCTAAAGAGAAAGGCTCCGAAAGTTGTGGCAAAAGTCTCCCAGCCAACCAATACAGTAGCTCAGCAAAAAAGTATAAATGGAGTGGTCAGAGATGAAGACGGAAACCCACTGCCTGGGGCCACAGTGTTAGAAAAGGGAACCTTGAACGGTACTTCAACAGATTTTGACGGTAATTTTTCTTTAGTTCTTGAAAATGATCAAAGTAGTATCGAGATATCGTATGTAGGATATCAGACACAAACTGTACTTGTCGGAGAGAAAGAAGATTTTTTCATTACACTGGTTGCAGGGGCTTCTAATCTTGATGAAATTGTTGTAACGGGGTATACCAGTACCATTAAACGAAACCTTAC
>JALQTJ010000045.1 GCA_023264015.1 Flavobacteriaceae bacterium
GTTTTATACCCTAAGTGTAACCCAAGTCACTTTTGACAAACCTACTAGTGTTTAGTTTTATGCTCGCAAAACATTTCTTCATTAACTTTCGAGAAAGCACTTTCATCACCTAACCATGATTAAAGAACTCAATACGACCTACGGAGGAATATTCGAATCCGCATTGCTCCAAGAAATCAACCAGGTTGGAACCTTTCGCGAGATAGAAGCCGGATCCGAAATTATACGAAGTGGAGAGTATATCAAAAGTATCCCTTTACTATTAACCGGAGCGATTAAGGTCTTACGCGAGTACGATAACGGAGAAGAGCTATTGCTCTATTATGTAGAAGAAGGAAACACCTGTTCTATGTCTATGAGCTGCTGTGTCGAGCAACGAAAGAGTCACATTAGAGCAGTGGCCGAGTTAGACACCTTACTCATTATGATACCGGTTCAAAAGATGGAAGAGTGGCTTGGTCGCTACCAAAGCTGGCGCACCTTTGTGTTCTCAAACTATCAAAATCGCATTGAAGAGGTTTTAGAAAGCCTTGAAAAAGTGGCCTTTGAACGCCTAGACGAAAGACTCGAAGACTATCTCAAAGAAAAATCTAGAATCAACAACGAAAATTCGGTGTATCAAACGCACAAAGAGATTGCTGAGGAGCTTCATAGCTCTCGTGTTGTCATCTCACGCCTGCTCAAAAAGCTAGAACAGGTGGGTAGCATTAAACTGCATCGAAATCATATCGAAATCATAGACCTCTAACCCCTACGCATGAAACTGAAGTCTTTTATACCACTGCTAGACTGGCTACCTAAGTATAAGAAAGAATACCTAGGTGGTGACCTTTCGGCAGGAATCACCGTAGGGATTATGCTTATTCCTCAAGGTATGGCTTACGCTATGATTGCAGGTTTACCGCCTGTATTTGGGTTATATGCTGCTCTTATCCCACAGGTTGTTTATGGTATACTCGGAACATCGCGTCAATTGAGCGTCGGACCTGTTGCTATGGACTCGCTACTCGTCGCCTCAGGACTCGGAGCCCTGTCGCTTTCGGGAATTGACGAATACGTGAGCATGGCCATTTTTCTAGCACTTTTTATGGGGGTCATTCAGTTTGTTCTTGGAATGATACGCATGGGGTTCTTGGTGAACTTTTTGTCAAAGCCTGTAATCAGTGGATTCACTTCAGCGGCTGCCCTCATCATTGGCCTAAGTCAACTCAAGCATCTTTTAGGAACTCAAATAGAACGAAGCAATCAAATACACATTTTGCTTTTAAATGCTCTTAAAACCATTGACCAAACCAACCTTATCGCGTTAGGGCTTGGAATAGCCGCAATAATACTCATCAAGGCACTGAAAAAACTGAATAAGCGCATTCCCGGAGCACTTATTGTGACTGTTTTAGGAATTGTTATCACCTACTTGTTTAGACTGGATCAATTAGGGCTTTCTATTGTACAAGAAGTTCCCTCAGGTCTTCCTTCTTTCGGAGTCCCCTCAGTAGGACAAGATCGTATTTCAGAATTGTTTCCCATTGCCATGACCTTAGCGCTGATCGCTTTCATGGAGGCCATCTCGGTGGCTAAGGCCATAGAAGAAAAGCACAGACTCAATGAAGTAAGACCAAATCAAGAGTTGATTGCCCTCGGGCTCTCTAATGTGGTGGCCTCACTTTTTCAATCTTATCCTACCACTGGCGGGTTTTCTAGAACAGCAGTTAACGATCAAGCAGGAGCCAATTCTACCCTAGCCTCTTTTATCAGCGCAGCTATTGTAGGCTTAACCTTACTCTTTCTTACCCCTCTGTTTTATTACCTTCCGAATACGGTGCTTGCGGCCATTATAATGGTAGCCGTATTTGGTCTAATTGATATTCAATATCCTCGAACCTTATTGAAAAACAGAAAAGACGAATTCGCCTTATTAATATTCACTTTCGTGATCACGCTAACAGTAGGAATCAAAGAAGGAATTTTATTTGGCGTTCTTCTCTCGCTCTTACTTCTTGTTTACCGCAGTTCTAGCCCTCACTTTGCAGTATTAGCCCGAGTAAACCAAAGTCCATACTATAGAAATGTAAAGCGCTTTGCCGATGAGGTAACCATCGATCCAGCCATATTGATCTTTCGTTTTGACGGACAACTCTATTTCGGAAATAAAGACTATTTCAAAACAAGCTTGATGACGGCCATTGAGGAGCGCGGGGCATCATTAAAACACCTCATTTTAAATGTAGAGCCTATGAACTATATCGATAGTTCAGCCGCCTTCATGCTCCGTCAATTCTTTGAAGATTTGAAATCAAAAAACATCACTGTTTCGATCGCCGGACCTATCGGACCTATTCGTGATATACTCAAAAGAAGTGGCATTGTATCTCTGCTCGGAGAAGATGCATTCTTTGAGAATACACATAATGCTTACAAGGTAGCTTCGGGTGAAAGTACTCCAGAAGATTTGGGTAAGAAAATCGCGCTAGAGTCAAAATATTAGAATATGTAACTTTAGTAACATTTTGAAAATTAAGGCTATACTATTTTAGCCCTACAAAACATAAACAACATACAACATGAAAATAGAACAGATATACACCGGATGCCTAGCTCAAGGAGCTTACTATATTGAAAGCAATGGAGAAGTTGCGATTATTGACCCCTTACGTGAGGTCCAGCCTTATCTTGACAAAGCGAAGGAGTCAAATGCTTCCATTAAGTACATTTTTGAAACGCATTTTCACGCCGACTTTGTGAGTGGACATGTCACCCTCGCCAAAGAATCTGGTGCCCCTATTATTTATGGACCAAATGCGAATCCAAGTTTTGACGCTATTATCGCACAAGACGGACAAGAGTTTAAACTAGGAGATGTCACTATTGTAGTTCTGCATACTCCTGGTCACACCATGGAATCAACAACCTACTTGTTGAGAGATGCATCGGGTAAAGACCACGCTATCTTTAGTGGTGACACCTTATTCTTAGGAGATGTCGGAAGACCCGATTTGGCACAAAAGGCAGCACATATGACCCAAGAGCAGTTGGCTGAAACTTTATTCGACAGCTTGCGCAATAAGATCATGCCTCTAGCCGACGATGTTACGGTCTATCCAGGCCACGGTGCAGGTTCAGCATGTGGAAAAAACATGATGAAAGAAACAGTTGACTCGTTGGGTAACCAGAAAAAAATGAACTATGCCCTACGTGCAGACATGACTAAAGAAGAGTTCGTTAAAGAGGTAACCGACGGGTTGTTGCCTCCTCCTCAGTATTTTCCACTAAACGTGAAAATGAATAAAGAAGGATACGACGATTTTGACGAAGTCCTTGAGCGTGGATCACGTCCGTTGAGCCCTGAGGCCTTTGAAGACGTTGCAAATCAAACAGGTGCTATTGTTCTTGACGTTCGCAACGAGAAAGACTTTGCGCAGGGCCATGTGCCTCGTTCAATTTTTATCGGGCTAGATGGAAGCTTTGCCCCATGGGTTGGCGCCCTCGTAGCAGACACTGAGCAGCCCATTCTTTTGGTGACTCCAGAAGGTCGTGAAGAAGAAGCCATCACACGCCTTGCACGCGTTGGGTTCGACAACACACTAGGCTATCTAGAAGGAGGTTTCGAGCAGTGGAAGAAGTCAGGCAAGGAATACGACAATGTAAGTACTGTAACTGCAGAAGAACTCAAGAAAGAAATGGCTTCAGGCCCAGTAGAGCTCTTTGATGTTCGCAAAGAATCTGAACACTATGCACACCGTGTTCCAGATTCGCACAACACTCCACTTGATTTCTTAAATAATTACCTAGAAGAATTCCCAGAAGACGGATCGTTCTACATCCATTGTGCTGGAGGATACCGTTCAGTGATTGCTGCTTCCATTTTAAAGAGCCGCGGAATTCACAATATGATCAATGTAGACGGCGGATTCAAAGCCATGGAGGCTGCTGAAATTAAATTGACCGACTACGTTTGCCCGTCGACGATGCCATCGGCATAAGACACTAGTTTTCGTTTTTAAATCGGCCCTTTGCCTGTGTAACGTAAGTTACATAAGCAAAGGGTTATTTATTATACCTTATTCAAACCTAAACACTTAACTAATACCTAAACAGATGTCTAAATCGTTTGAAATCCTCATCATTGGGGCAGGAACTGGTGGCTTAATGACAGCCGCTCGATTAAGAAAATTAGACAAGTCGTTGTCTATCGGAATCATTGATCCTGCTGACACTCACTATTATCAGCCTGCATGGACCTTGGTTGGCGCCGGTACTTTCGACTACAAGAAAACGGCGAAACCTATGGCCGAGCTCATTCCCACTGGTGTGGATTGGGTTAAAGATGCCGTAACGAGCTTCGATCCAGAAAACAATGCTGTACAAACTGCAAGTAACGGAAGTATTTCTTATGACTACCTAGTTGTTTCTCCAGGACTTGTGATGGAACCTAGTATGATCAAGGGTCTTGAAGATGCCATGAAGTCAGGAGCCGTTTGCAGCAACTATACGGATCCTGAACACACCTGGAAGCTTTTACAAGAATTCAAAGGTGGCAATGCCATCTTTACGCAACCCGCTACTCCAATAAAATGTGGAGGAGCACCTCAAAAGATTGCCTATCTAGCCGCTGATTACCTCAGAAAAAAAGGCCTAGCCAAGAAAACCAACATGATGTTTGCCACACCAGGTACTGTCATTTTTGGGGTTCCTGTTATTCGAGAAACCTTGATGAAGGTCATCCGTAAATACGGCATTCATTTTCATCCGTATCACACACCAGTAGAGATTGACGGAAAGAACAAGGTCGTCTATTTTACCGATAAAACTCCCGAAGATCACGCCTGCTTTAGTCAAAAAGAAGGATGTTCTTGGGAGCCACAAAATGCTTTTGGAGCTACAAAAACTGACGATGGTCGCATCGCTGTAAAATTTGATTTTCTTCACTTGGCCCCACCCCAAGCAGCCCCAAAATTCGTTCGTGAATCTGCTTTAGCTAATGAAGGAGGTTGGCTTGACGTGAATAAACACACGCTTCAGCACCAAAAATTTGCTAATGTCTTTGGCGTAGGAGATGTGGTCGGTGTACCGACAGCCAAAACCGGAGCTGCAATACGCAAGCAGGTGCCTATCGTCATCGATAATATTCTTAAACTCAAAAAAGAAAATACGCTAGGCACTAAAAGCTATAATGGGTATTCTTCATGTCCGCTAGTAACGGGTTATGGAAAAATGGTACTCGCAGAGTTCGACTACGACAACAACTTCACCCCAGATCCTAAATTGAAGCAGATGTTGGTGTTCGACAGCTCTAAAGAACACTGGAGGTTGTGGATGCTAAAGAAGTTTGGGCTTCCTTACCTCTATTGGAACAAAATGCTCAAAGGAGAAGACGTTTAAGTTCTAAAAAACCTCCATTTGGAGGTTTTTTATTTCTTTCTTTTCTTAGGTAACCTAGGTTACCTTTCTATCAATCACATTCCTTTTATTTTTGAAACATCTAAATTCAGAATTCTATGTTAGAAGCTATACTTAATCCTTGGCCGTGGTACGTATCAGGCCCGCTTATCGCGGCGGTGATGTTTTTTCTCATCCTCTCGGGCCGCAATTTCGGAATGTCAGGAAACCTCAGAACCCTTTGTGCGGCCATTGGTGGTAATAAGGCATGCGATTTCTTTAAGTTTGATTGGAAGGCGCAGCGCTGGAACCTCGTTTTCAGTATCGGCGCTATAGTAGGTGGTTATATCGCGATTACCTTTTTGAGCACTGACGTATCGGTTGATATTTCAGAAAACACCATTCAATGGCTTCAACAATACGGATTTAACGACGGAGGAAGTGCCTATTTACCCGAACAACTTTTCTCTATAGAAGCACTCTCAAATCCGAAAAGTTTAATACTCATTGCCGTCGGAGGTTTTTTAGTAGGCTTTGGATCTCGCTATGCAGGCGGATGCACCTCAGGTCATGCCATATCAGGTCTCAGTGATCTTCAGCTTCCTTCTTTAATCGCTGTGATCGGATTCTTTGCCGGAGGACTTTTAATGGTTCATTTTATTTACCCACTTCTATTCGCTTAAGTCATGATAAATACTATAAAATACCTACTTACCGGAATCGCCTTTGGCATCATTATGTTCAAATCAGAAGCTGCTTCTTGGTTTAGAATTGTTGAAATGTTCCAGTTCGATTCATTTCATATGTACGGGATCATAGGTTCAGCCTTAGCCGTAGGAGTCATCGGAATTCAGCTGATTAAACGCAACAAGATAAAATCTTTCTCAGGTGAAGAAATTATCATTCCACCCAAAGCTAAGGGATGGAAAAACTATTTGTTTGGCGGAACCATTTTTGGTCTTGGATGGGGGCTTGCCGGAGCGTGTCCCGGACCGATTTTTACCTTAATCGGAGCAGGGTTTTTGCCCTTAATTGTCGTTTTGATTTCAGCAATCGCAGGAACCTTTGTTTACGGAATGCTTCGCCCCAAGCTACCTCATTAATTTGTTTAATAAAATTTAATCAAAGTTAAACAGAATTAGTATCTTTGGTAGTGTTGCGTTAATAAAACGATACACTGCTATGAACAATTCCAAAACACTTATTGAAAAAGCGCTTTCGTCAAAGGCGTTTGCTGGTCTGGATATAGACGAGATTGGTGACGATCACCTTTATACCGGATTAGAGACACCTTTAAGAGCTGACGCTTTCGAACAAAGTGACGCTGAGAAAAAAGAGCAAATTGCTGCGCTATTCGAGCAAATCATGCACGTAATGGGGCTCGATCTTACAGACGATTCATTAAGGGGCACTCCTGTGCGTGTGGCTAAAATGTATATCGACGAGATTTTTTCAGGGCTGAACCCTGCAAACAAACCTAAGGTGGCGTTGTTTGAAAACAAATACGAATACGGGCAAATGCTCGTAGAAAAAAACATCACCTTTTATTCCAACTGCGAACACCACTTTGTTCCTATTATTGGGCAGGCTCATGTCGCCTACATTTCATCGGGTAAGGTGATTGGATTATCTAAACTTAATCGAATTGTACAGTACTATGCAAAGCGACCTCAAGTTCAAGAGCGCCTGACGAATCAGATTGGTAC
>JALQTJ010000046.1 GCA_023264015.1 Flavobacteriaceae bacterium
AAATGCCGCTGCCGCTGCCGTTGCTGCGCATGAGGTGGGTCACGCTGTACAGCATGCGAGCGCCTATAAGTGGCTAACCATGCGTTCTCAGTTGGTTCCTGTGGTGTCTGTAGCCTCTGGTATGTCTTCGTGGATTGTGCTGATAGGACTTGTACTCATGTTTTCTTCTGGCTCTGGTTTCGGATACCCCATAGCGTTGTTAGGTCTGGCCTTAATGGCTATAGCAACACTTTTTAGCTTTATCACGCTTCCTGTAGAGTATGATGCCAGCGAACGCGCGCTCAACTGGCTTATCGATGAAAAGGTGCTTACTCAAGAAGAACACGACGGTGCCAAAGATGCCCTGAAATGGGCGGCACGCACCTATGTGGTAGCTGCTCTAGGAGCGCTCGCCTCATTGCTCTATTGGGGGCTGCAAGTCATGAGAGCCCGTGACTAAATTTTGATTTGCCGGTCGATTTGCTGGTCGAGAGAAATAAAGGTTTCGGTTCTCGAAATTCCATCTATGGTTTGAATCTCTTTGTTAAGAATGTGCATGAGATGCTCATTGTCTCGGCATAAGATTTTAATGAGAATAGACCAGTTTCCGGTAGTGTAGTGGCATTCAAGAACTTCAGGAATTTCTTTTAAAGCCTTCACAGCAGATGGATTTCTCATGGCTTTATCGAGGTAAATACCGACATAAGCCATCGTGCTGTATCCGAGTTTTTTGGTATTTACCACAAATTTAGATCCCGATAGAATCCCCGAGCTTTCAAGTTTCTTGAGTCGTTGATGAATGGCAGCCCCAGAGATTCCCACTTTACGTGAAATTTCTAAAAGAGGGGTGCGCGCGTCTTCCATCAGATGGCTTAAAATCGTTTTGTCGATTCCGTCTAGGGTAACGGTAGATTCTTTTTGATAAGACTTCATATCCTAAAGGTAAGTCCTAATTTTGTTTCAAAATAAAGCTGAAATGAATTCACGCATACGCATTGCTGCTCTCCTAGGGCTTGTCGGAGTTGTTTTGGGCGCCTTAGGGTCACACGCATTAAAAGCACGCTTAGCACCAGAGGCCTTAGACAGTTTTGAGGTGGGAGTGCGCTATCAAATGCTGCATGCTCTTTTGCTGCTTGCTATTGAAGCATTGCCGATTATAAGCGAGCGCTTCAAGAGAATCATAGCACGATTGGTACTTTCAGGAGTGTTGACGTTTTCAGGAAGCATTTACCTTTTGAGTACAAGAGCAGTTAGCGGATTAGACCTTTCTTTTTTAGGCCCGGTCACACCGGTTGGGGGGTTGCTTTTAATTGCTGCTTGGGGAGTACTAATTCGCGCTACCCTTACTTATTCACCTCGCTAAGGTATTTCTGAAGGGCCATTGTCATTGACGGCGTTTCAGGGGTAGGTGCCTTTATATTTACTACAAGACCCTTTTCTTCGGCGGCTTTTATTGTAGTGTTACCAAAGGCCGCGATTCTCGTGTTGTTTTGCTTGAAATCTGGGAAGTTAGTGAACAGACTCTCGATACCTGAAGGGCTAAAGAATACAAGTATATCGTAATAGACATCTGCAAGGTCAGAGAGATCACTGATTACCGTTTTGTAGAAGATTCCACGCGTCCAATTCACACCAAGTTCATCTAGAGTCTTTGGCACATCAGGCTTAAGCACATCAGAAGAAGGTAGTAGGTAGGTCTCAGTCTTGTGCTTTTTAAGAAGCGGTGCCAAGTCTGAGAAAAGACGTTTTCCTACATAAATCTTGCGCTTTCTGTACACCACATATTTCTGAAGGTAAAAGGCTACGGCCTCAGATTGACAGAAATACTTCATCGTGTCTGGAACCTTAAATCGCATTTCTTCAGCGAGTCTGAAATAATGATCTACAGCGTTGCGGCTGGTCAAAATGATTGCGGTAAACTTAGAGAGGTCTATTTTTTGCTGACGTACCGTTTTTGAATCAACGCCTTCTACATGAATAAATGGTCGAAAATCTACGGTCAGTTTCTCTTTCTCAATCAGCTTCGCATACGGAGAGTTCTCTAATTTCGGCTCAGGTTGAGATACCAAAATAGTTTTCACTTTCATGTTCCTAACGGTTTAGATGCTCAACGTATACACAACTACAACAGGAGCAATTTCAAGTGCGCAAAGATAAAAAATAAAAAGCAGAAGGTTCTCAGGTTTTCGTCTTAGAAGCTGATTTATAACGCCGTAGTAACATTTTGTTTGTAATCCTATAACGAGACCCCCTAAAATCCACAAAATGATGTGATTGAGTTCAGGGTAGAGGTCTAAGGTGACCCCTAAAATGAAGGCCATTACTCCAGCATATGCGAAATAAGATTGGGCATAAACTTGTGCCGTGTCAAAGAATCCTCTGGCATGATGAGCAAAGGCTAAAAGTCTTCTGACAGCATATTTTAAAAGCAGTAGCGCCGTGAGACCAACTAAGGCTGTAAGCACATTGAAATTGAGCCACTCGACCTGAGCAGAAAGCGCCGTCAACATCAAAGCAAATAGTAACACAGAAATGCTGCTCAGTGTAAACAAGGCATTGCGCCAACGTTTTAACCCCTTATCGTAAAGGCGAAGAAAGGTGTCATCGAACACTATGCGCTTGAAATAAAAGAAGGGCTCGGCATATCCTAATCGAATGACTGCAATAAGCACTCCTAGGATAAGGTAAAATTGACTGTGCCGCGCTAACTCCATAGATATAGGGTCTTAGGGATGAAACGAAGTTAGGCTAATCAGTCGTACGGGGTGGTCTTCATTTTGAACACCTATGCGTATCGATGTAGCGTTTTTGAGGGGCTCTTCTTGTGCTGACAATTCGAGCACCTTTCCATTGATATCTGTTTTAATCCGAATCAGTGCAATAGGATTTTTGTACTCATCCAATACGGCTGCATACAGCTTTTGTGAATCGGATAAGTTCAGTTTTAAAACGTCATTAAAGCTTTCAAAGTACTGCGCACTTACATGTTGAAAGTGTTCAATTCGCGTGAAGGTCTTTGCTTTATCGTCAATTAGTGTTAGAGGGTTGCCCTCGAGTGTAGCCCATCTCGCATCAAAATCATAAGCGTTTGGCCTATAGCCAAGGGTATTGAATGATAGCGCAGGCCTTCTGGTGTAAAACGCGTACAGAGAAGCCTTCTGATAAGAGTCTTTAAAGGCAACCACAGAGGTGCTGGCTTGTGAAGCTACTTGTTTTGCCCATTTAGATACGCCATGTGTTTCAAGCTTAATCGGTGACCATTGAGGTGCGATCAACAGCATCCTAAGCCCGAAAAGAAGCAAGAGGCTCATAGTCGCAAGGGGTTGCACAAATGCATAAACAGCGGTTTTGTTTATGCGTTCGAGAAGTAAAATCAGTGCAGGATAGCACGCAGGTAATAACCACTGCAGTTGTGATTTTTTCTCAAATGAAGAAAGAAAAAAGAACAGCAATACCCCTGCCGCCATAAAGACCAATCCGCGGCTGAACTTTTCTTGTGAAGGGGCTTGAAATAGCGCTTTAAAGATGGCATAGGCAAAAAGCCCGAAAAGCGCTATAGCATTGACGAGATAGAGGCCTGTAAAATTCAAAAAGTCATAGGCGTGATTTGGACGCTCGCTAAAATGAAATTTCAATGTGATGAAGTCATGGGTATAGAGCCAACCTAAATGCGGAGCAAATAGCGCTAGACTGATACCAACGGCTAACCAGGCCTTCGGATTTCGCAATAGCGAGAGGTTTGAGGCAATGGTTGCGAGTATGAGGAGTACTCCAGTGTATTTGCTGTACATCAGTCCGGCCATGGCCAGCCCGAGTAGTAGTGCCGCTCTTGGTTTATCCTTCAAAAAAGCCTTGTATCCGTAGATAAAAAGAGACGCAAAGAACAAGGTGCCTGTATCGGGTAGCGTAAGAAATCCGTACAAATTAATGAGTGGTAAACTGAGTAAAATCAACCAAAAATTGAACTGTTGCTTTTGGCGCGTTTGCTTATTGAGACTCAAAAAAACCAGCACATATGAGGCAAGGTTCAGCACGACACTTAACACGCGTAACCCCAGCTCATTTTTTAAGAGTCGCGATGCTAAAGCCAGAAAGGCTACAAAAGGCGGGTGGTCGAAATAGCCCCATTCGAGTTTCTGGGCGTAATACCAATAATAGGCTTCGTCTTGAAGCAATTCGGTGAAGGAAGCTTGGATCCCATTGATGATGAGAACGACCGAAGCAATAATCCAAAACGATCTAGGGAGCGACTTCACCCTGCGAAGTTAAGTAGTTTTATGCGCCGCCGATGCCTACAAATAGGCATAGTTGATGTACATTAGACGCCCGTGAGTAAAGCAGTTGTCATCATTCCTACTTATAACGAGATCGAGAACGTCGAATTGATCGTTAAGGCTGTTTTTGATCTCAATCAAGGCTACCACGTGCTCATTGTAGACGACAGTTCGCCAGATGGCACAGCCGATAGAGTTCGTGAGCTACAAGAAGAATTTAAAGCGTCTTTGCATCTAGAGGTTCGATCTGAAAAGACAGGTCTTGGCACGGCCTATATCCACGGATTTAAGTGGGCTTTGACCAATGCTTACGATTACATCTTTGAAATGGATGCTGATTTTTCTCACACACCCGCAGATCTCATCCGACTGCACCAAGCATGCCTAGAGGGTGCGGATGTTGCCATTGGAAGCCGGTATTGTAAAGGAGTCAATGTGGTGAATTGGCCCATAAGAAGAATTCTGCTCTCCTACGGGGCGTCTATGTATGTGCGAATGATCACAGGGATGCCTATTTACGATCCTACTGCAGGTTTTATTTGCTATAAGGCCTCTACCCTGAAATCAATCAACTTTGACGCCATTCGCTTTGTAGGATATGCCTTTCAGATTGAGATGAAGTACAGGGCGTACAAGCGCGGAGCTAAGATTAAAGAAGTAAGCATTGTTTTTACCGATCGCGTGCGCGGGGTCTCAAAAATGAGCGGCGCAATTATTAAAGAGGCGGTTTGGGGCGTGTTTAAAATGCGTCTGGATAGTATCTTTGATAAAAAGCGCTTCTACAATGCCGAAAAAGCTTCTTAAAAATGCCACATTAGTTTCTGAAGGAAGACGTCAACTTGCCGATGTTCTGATTGACGGAGCATTGATCAGTAAAATTGATAATGACATCTCAGATGCAGCTGCTGAAGTGAGTGATCTGCAGGGTGCATTTCTCATCCCGGGGTGTATCGATAATCAGGTTCATTTTAGAGAGCCCGGGCTAACCCATAAGGGGACAATAGAAAGTGGAAGCCGAGCGGCTTTGGCGGGTGGAATTACCACCTTTATGGAGCAACCCAATACCAACCCTCAGACGACTACTTTTGAGGCGCTCGAAGACAAGTTTAACCGGGCCGCAAAAAGTGCCTATGTAAACTACTCTTTCTTTTTCGGGGGAACCAATGACAATCTAGAGCTCATAAAAAGATTACCCATCGATGCCTGTGCAGGAGTGAAACTCTTTCTGGGTTCTTCTACCGGAAATATGCTAGTAGATCGTGAAGAAGTGATTCGCGGTATTTTTTCGAATACTCAAATGGTCATTGCCGCACATTGCGAAGACGAATCTATTATTCGCGCCAATACGGCCAAAGCCATT
>JALQTJ010000047.1 GCA_023264015.1 Flavobacteriaceae bacterium
GTTCCCATCCGCTCAAGCGAATCAGGGCGTAAAGTTGTAAGATATGTTCTAGAGATTGGCAATTACTAATGATGTATCGGTTCGATCCCCGCTCTCCATTTTTAACCTGAATCTCTTGCATCACCCTAATGCTCTCAAGCGTCTGAGCGGTAATCGTTTCTGAATCGAAAAGTGTCGGATCTACATCACCCTGAATCGAGGTGAGCAATGCCACGCGTTGCTTCAAGTCAAGAGCATCGTAGTCAACACCTTTTAACCCTTTCACCTTTGATTGCACCTCTTTATGTGAAATGATTTCTTTGAATACGGCCTCATGCACCCTTGAGTCTTGACGGATATCGAGGGATGCAAAGTGGTACCCAAAAAGATTGACTTTATCGATTAAGTCTAAGACTAGATCTTGATAAAACCCATTGTGATTGGCGCGCAAGGCTTCGAGTATCTCGTACAGCCCTTGATTAAGCTCTACTAGGCTTATTGGTTTTTTCTTCGGAAAAAACAAGGTGTGATATAAAGCCGTTTCTAGTGCCTCCACCTGTTGCAACACCCCATCGAAGGTCAATCGGGTCTTTAAATAGCGAAGTTCACGGTAGTAATTTCTTATGATGTGGTGGTTCAGCGTCTCAGCCGTTTTTCTGGTGATATCTGGAGTCACATAGGGGTTTCCGTCCCGATCGCCTCCTGGCCAAAATCCGAAGTCAAAAATCTGATGATCAACGCTTTGATTGTCAAAGATATTCTTCCGCAAGTAGCTAGAGATCGCCCCTGCTGAGTGGTAAAATACGTTTTCGAGGTACCAAATGAGGCTATGGGCCTCGTCAAGCGGGGTTGGCTTTTTCTTGTTGTAAAAGCGCGTCAAACCCAACTGATCGAGCAACTGCTTGATCTCATCGAGTTCGTTGTGGCGTATGGCCTTAGCCAGATTTCGAATGATAGTAAGAACCGTATTCGGGTAAAATTGTGTAGGGTGAGCCGTAAGTACTATACGTACCTTAAAGCGCTCTAAGTATTCCTTTAAGGCCTCGAGCTTATTGTTATTCTGTGCCTCTTCTTTGATAAAGCGAAGCGTACCACGTCCGTGCATGTTATTGACGTACGAGTATCCGGCATCCTCAATAGCATCAAATAAAACCACCTGACGTTCGATGTATTTGATAAAAGAGAAAAGGACATCCTTTTGTGCTACCTCATCGAGTTCGGGTAAATAGCTTTTGAAGAAATCTTTGACAATTTGCTCAGGTGACTGCTGCTTTTCAAACCCTTTAACGCAGGCATCCGCAAATAGCGGAAGCATAAGCGTAGTGTCTTTAATCGTTTTAAAGGGTAAGGTTAAAAACAGGCTGTTGTATACCTGATATTTTGATCGAACGACCTCGTCAAAGCGTTCTATTTGAATTTTTCGTGCCATTTATGATGATTGATGATCTTCAAGTTTAGGTATTTCAAGGCGAAATTGAAAGTAAAGGCCCTAGAATTGAAACAAATCGTAAAGCAAATCACAGAAGTCTATCAAAACGTGTAAGATCTTACCGAATAGGCAATCGTGCGACCTCTTTCAAAAAGGCTCTAGAAGCTTGATAAACACCCTCTACATCTTTAGAAGCGAGTGGACTAGCCAAGATGTGATCTCCGGCATTCGGAAAGGCGACCTTCTGCTTAAGGCTATCAGGAGTACCCAAATACTGGTACATTTCGTGCATGGCCTCTACCGAAACCACCTTATCTTGTTCATCTTCATTCTTATAGTAATACCCCAAGAAAACAGGTACTTTAACCGCCCTGAAAGTGCCTGGTCGCATGGTGTAGTGGACGAATGCCTGCAGATGCGTAAGGCTTTCTAATCTATAACGGTCATACCAATAGGGTTTTCTTGCATCGGGTATCTCTATCTCATTGAAGTCTGAACCTTTAATGAGTCGTGCCAATTGCAAACCCCATGGGTCGTCTAACAATTTAGCGGTCCAGTCGTAGATTTCGATATTCGGAGAATAAAGCACCAGGGCATCTAAATTTTCAACCGCGCGGGCCAAATGCAAGGCAAGTGCCCCTCCATTTGAGGTAGCGATGATCACCACGCGCTCGCCAAGCAATTGAGCTATAGCTAAGGCTTCTTTAGCAGAGCCAATGAGTGCATCTGCCGTAATATCTAGCATCGCATCTTCTACGTCCAGGCCGTGACTGGCTAAGCGCGGCAAGTATAGATTTGCACCTAAGTCTTGAGCAATTTGGCGGTGTACAGGGTTCCCTTCTTCTGAAGATGCTGACCATCCGTGAAGGTAAACCACCGCATATTCTGTTTTTTCTCCTGGATTATTGGCCCAAACCACACGGGATTCGTTGTTTGGCTTAACCGGAAATTGCGCCTCTTTTTCTCTTAGAAATGCATCGACGTTTTCTGCTGTGATTTCTAGTTCGGGCAGGGTGACATCCATAGACACTCCTTCTACCCTAGGGCCCAGAACATAAATAAGAAAAAGAAGATCGAAGCCGATCACGAATCCAAAAAATAGCCGTCTTGCTTTCATAGTGACACTTCCTATAGAGAAATGAAATATATTGGCTTTGGTTATACAAAACCTTAGATAGTGAAGATACGTCGTTTTTTTAATCAACTGGGACCAGGCCTCTTGTTTGCTTCTATGGCCATTGGCACCTCTCACTTAGTTTTATCTACCAAAGCAGGTGCCATTTATGGTCCGCTAATGATCTTCCCTATCCTTCTTGCAAACCTGCTGAAGTTTCCATTTTTCGAATTCGGGGTACGCTTTACACATGCCACAGAAAAAAGCTTAACAGAAGGATATGCCGCGCATAGCAGATGGTTCTTGTACTTGTACGCCCTAGTAAACCTCGTCAGTGCCTTCACCATTTTGGCCGCGCTCTATAGCGTAACGTCAGGAATGACGGTTAATGTGTTTACCGCTTTGGTGCCCTCTCCTAGTGCTGCTGCCGTGGGGCTTTTCGCTTTCATCAGTGCGGTACTCATTATTGGACGCTACAAACTACTTGAAGAATCATTGAAATACATTGTATTCATATTAATCATCGCCCTTATAGCTACCGTCTTACTGGTTACGTTCAATGCCGAGCCGCAATCAAATCCAGATTTTCAAGCGCCACCCTGGTTCGATGCGGCCGGAGTGCTTTTCATTATTAGTCTTGTCGGGTGGATGCCTACTGCCGTTGAAGCCTCGGGATGGGTGAGCCTATGGAATCTCGAAAAAATCAAGCAGAGCAACGAAGAGATAAGTGTAAAAAGTGCACTTAAAGAGTTTAATTTAGGATACCTTATTACAGCCATTTTAGCCGTACTGTTTTTCTATATCGGATATATGGGGCTGTACTCCTCAGGCACCGTGCTAAGCGATAGCAGTGTGAAATTTGCTTCAGAACTTACGGATATCTTCACCCTTCAACTCGGAAACTGGGCACGAATCTTTATCTCAACGGCTGCCCTTGCCGCCATGTTTAGTAGCTGTTTAAGTGCACACGATGCCTTGGCCCGAGTATTAGTGGATTTAGCTACCCGTTTAGGACTTACTAAGAAGAATCCCTATGGTGTAGCTGTGTTGCTTCTCGCTGCTGTAAATCTAGTAGTGATTTTGTTCTTTTCAAGCTCTATGGGAGGGCTCATTGCAATCGCAACCTTTGCCTCATTTGTTTTTGCCCCCTTGTTAGGTTACATGAATCACGCGCTCATCTTTTCGTCACAAACCCCTAAGGCGCATCAACCTTCAGCACTCATGAAAATCTTGAGTTGGAGCGGCATCGTATTTTTAGGTGCCTTTGCGCTCTACTACCTCTACCTGATATTGTCAGCCTAGATTACAGTTGTACCGAAGACACCTCGGCCTCGCGCTCGATCTTTTTGACCAAGCCTTGGAGGACATTTCCTGGGCCACATTCTACAAACTGTACAAAGCCATCGCCCCACATATTTTGAACGCTCTGAGTCCACTTCACAGGGGCTGTAAGTTGAGCTACTAAATTCTCTTTTAGCGTCTGAACTTCAGTAACGGCAGTAGCTGTTACATTTTGATAGATAGGAACCTTAGGTGCATTAAATGGGGTGTTCTCAATGGCCGAGGCCAGTTCTTCTCGAGCAGGTTCCATAAGTGGTGAATGAAATGCTCCACCTACAGGAAGCAATAAGGCGCGACGTGCTCCAGCCTCCTTAAGGGTTTCACAGGCGCGTTCAACCGCTTCAAAGGCTCCAGATATCACAAGTTGCCCGGGGCAATTGTAATTGGCTGCGACAACCACTCCATCAGCTGAGGCGCAAACTTCTTCGACTACCTGATCCTCTAGGCCTAAAACAGCCGCCATAGTACCGCGTTCAATTCCGCAAGCACGCTGCATGGCCATGGCACGCTTTGAAACAAGTGACAATCCGTCTTCATAACTGAGCACACCAGCAGCAACTAAAGCTGAAAATTCACCTAGTGAATGACCGGCTACGGCTTTGGCATCAAAAGCGTCCTTTAAAATCTGTGCGGTGATTACTGAATGGATAAAAATAGCGGGTTGAGTCACCTCAGTCTGTTTTAAGGCTTCGGCGTCGCCTTCAAACATGATGTCTGTAATTCTGAATCCGAGCTGTTCATTCGCACGTTCAAAGAGCTCTTGCGCCTCTTTATTTGTCTCATAAAGAGATTTACCCATTTCAACAAATTGAGATCCCTGACCAGGAAAAACATAAGCCTTCATATCCATTCATTTTTAGAAACCACAAACTTACGGGAAGCATATGAATTGCGCTAGTTCGTAACTTTGCATAAAATCATTGCCATGGAATACAATATTACCACTATAGAAACCTCAAACCCGGCCATCCTAAAGTTTCAATCCAACCACTTTTTGGTAGAAGAGGCGCACGAATTTGACTCAATTGAAGAAGCAAAAAACGCGCCTTTGGCCTATGAGTTGTTTCAACTTCCGTTTGTCAAAAAAGTATATATCGCAAGCAATTTCGTCGCACTAGAAAAATACGATATCGTTGAATGGAACGCAGTCAAAGATGCCGTCGCCCAACAGTTGGTAGAATATTTAAATGCCGGAGAACCCGTGGTTCATGAAATGGCTAAAGACCAACCCACAGCGGTTACGGTATATGCTGAAGCCACTCCTAATCCTTCAGTAATGAAGTTTGTTGCAAACAAACTGATCGTCCCAGCGCTTTATGAATTCAAGAATATAGATGAAGCCAAACACTCTAAATTAGCAACCGAACTTTTCAAGAAGCCCTACGTCAAACAAGTATTCATGGATGAGAATTACATCTCAGTCACTAAATACGATATCGGAAACTGGGATGAAATCACGGTTGAATTGCGCGATATGATCAGTGCATTCTTGGCTTCTGGAGCACACGCGGTTGATTCACACAAGGCGCATGGGGGTGTCAAAAGTAGTGCCAGCGCTACCACTAAAGAAACAGAAACTACCCCACTAACCCTCAACGCCGACGATCCTATTAGCGAACAGATTGTGGCGATATTGGATGAATACGTCAAGCCAGCCGTAGCCAGTGATGGCGGAAATATTCAGTTTGAGAAATACGACCCAGAAAC
>JALQTJ010000048.1 GCA_023264015.1 Flavobacteriaceae bacterium
CAGTTACGTATTCTGTAACCTTGAGGATCTTACTTTCGAGTTCTTGCTGTTCTAACTCTTTCTCGGTTTGCTGCTTGTGCAGGTCTCTCTTTTCTCGACGGTATTTGGCACCTTTGCCTTTTGAGCTCTTTCCTTGAAGTTTTTCAAGTGTTTCTCTCACCTGACGTTGCACCTCTTCATCACTAGGCTCAGCGCGCATTACTTGAGTGGCTCTACCTTTTCCGGACTGACCTCTTTGTCCGCCGTCACTCTTTTCATTTACGATACGCTTGCGTTTGCGCTTGCGATCTGCATTTTGTGAGTTCCCTCCAGAAGAAGCTTCTTTCTTCTTCTTCTCAAACTGGGTAAGATCAATCGTTGCTCCGGTCAATTTCGGGCCTGATAACTTTTGGTACTGCGTTTTAATTTGATCAGAACCCTCTTCTGTTTTGGGAGCTTCAGTTTCTTGAGTCGGAGCCTCAGAAACCAACGCTTCAGCCACCGGAGCAGCCTCAGGAACCTCATCCACTTTAGCTTCAACGACCTCTTCTTTTGGTGCTTCTTCTTCCTTAGCTGCTTTTTTAGGCTCTAAATCAATCTTGCCAACCGTCTTAGGCTGCACGATAGTACTTTTGGCCTTAATGACCTCTGTCTCTTTCTTTTCTTTAGCCTGACGCTTTTCTTCTTGTTCTTTTTCTATTTGCTGCAGTAGCGCTTCTTTTTCTTTGCGTTTTTCTTCGCTCACCTCTTGCGAGGCGGCTTTCTTAGACATGTCTGTTTGAAACTCATCTAGAAGAACCTGATAAACCTCTCCGCTAATTTTTGTCGTAGGACGAGCCTCTATCTCATGACCTTTCTCTTTCAGATGCTCTACAGCACGGTCAAGCGAGATATTCAATTCTCGAAGTACTTTGTTTAATCTTATCGTTTCTAAATCAGACATACAATCGTTTTCGTCTATTACTTACTTATGGAAGGCGGATTATTACAAATATAAAAGTTAGTCTTCAAACTCAGATTTGAGTATGCGGACCACCTCGCGCACCGTTTCTTCTTCTAGATCTGTACGTTTAATAAGGTCCTCAATATCTAATTCGAGTACACTTCGCGCCGTATCTAATCCTATTTTCTTGAATTCTTGAATGATCCATGCATCGATCTCATCTGAGAATTCTGTCAATTCAACATCTTCTTCAACCCCTTCTCTGAATACGTCGATTTCATAACCCGTAAGCTGTCCTGCAAGGCGGATATTATGCCCGCTTCGTCCAATGGCCTTTGAAACCTCTTCTGGTTTAAGATATACCTGGGCGGTCATGTTCTCGTCGTTGAGCTTCACTGAGCTTACTTTTGCAGGGCTTAGCGCTCGTGTCACCAAAAGCTGCTTATTGTTTGTCCAGTTGATGACATCGATATTTTCGTTCCCCAATTCACGCACAATTCCGTGAATTCTAGAACCCTTCATACCCACACAAGCACCTACAGGATCGATACGATCGTCATAAGAATCAACGGCAACTTTCGCCTTTTCTCCAGGAATTCTTACGGCTTTCTTGATCGTGATCAATCCGTCAAAAACCTCTGGGATCTCTTGGAAAAAGAGTTGCTCTAAGAATTTAGGTGAAGTTCGCGATAAAATAATGGTAGGTTTTGTTCCTTTCAATTCAACGCTTTCAATCACACCTCTCACATTGTCGCCCTTTCTAAAAAAGTCTGATGGAATCTGACGGTCTTTAGGCAGAATAATCTCGTTTCCTTCATCGTCGAGCAGAATGATCGCTTTGTGGCGGATGTGGTGCACCTCAGCAGTGAACAATTCGCCTTCAAGATCCTTGAATTGCTTGTAGATAGTAGTATTGTCGTGTTCTTGAATTCTAGCCACGAGATTCTGTCTCAACGCTAAGATTGAACGTCGACCAAGATCTACAAGCTTCACTTCTTCTGACACATCTTCACCTACTTCAAAGTCAGGCTCAATTTTACGAGCCTCAGAGAGTGAAATCTCTTCGTTCTCGTCTTCAACCATACCGTCATCTACCACCACCCTATTTCTCCAAATCTCAAGATCTCCCTTGTCTGGGTTGATGATGATATCGAAGTTATCGTCAGAACCAAATTTCTTCTTCAGTGTATTTCTAAACACTTCTTCTAAAATGGCCATAAGCGTCACTCTGTCAATGAACTTATCGTCTTTGAACTCAGAAAAAGATTCTATTAATGCTAAATTTTCCATGATCAGGGCTTGAACGTTATTTCTATTTGTGCTTTTGTAATCTCGTTAAAATTAATCTGCTGTGAACATTCTACAGTCACTTTACCTTTTCCCACCGGTTTAGGTTGGCGCTCTTTCCATGACAAACCAATCGTCTGATCGTTGACTTCGGTCAAAACACCTTTGTATTTGGCAGCTTCTGTCTCGACCTTGAGCACCCTTCCGACATGCTGTTTGTACTGTCTGGGTAACTGCAATGGAGCGGTGGCTCCAGCCGAAAACACCTCTAGTGAAAAGTCATGTGCCTCACGATCTAGTTGGTGTTCTATAGCCCGCGAAGCTTCAATGCAATCGTTTACACTTACGCCATTGTCCCCATCGAGGACCACTTTAATACTGTGATCAGAGGAGATCGTAAAATCAATTAAAAAAAGGTCAGGACGCTTCTGTAAAAAAGCCTCCAACAAATCGTTAACCCTATTTTTAAACGCTTCTGCCATAGTAACAAAAGAGGGGACTATTGTCCCCTCTTTTAAGCTTTTAGAGTGCACTAAAAGGCACTCTTGAAAAAGATGTTGGCCTACAAGGACTCGAACCTTGAACGACTGAACCAAAATCAGCTGTGTTACCAATTACACCATAGGCCACTACTCAATCGAGGGTGCAAATTTAAACTATTCTTAGAATCTGCAAAAATTAAAAACGCTAATTTCGTTGACCTTAATTAGGCTCAAAAACGGGTACAAATGCAGTTTGAATTTCAGCGCGATCGCCGCATAATTTCTTGGATCATCTTTGTTATCGGACTCGCAGTTTACGGATTGACCGTCGAGCCCACCGGAAGCTTTTGGGATGCCGGAGAATACATCTCAACCTCAGCAAAATTACAAATCGGACATCCTCCGGGAGCACCCCTTTTTCAATTGATAGGGGCCTTCTTTGCCACTTTCGCCTTTTCGAATGTTGAAAAGATCGCCTTAATGGTGAATTGGGTTTCTGTAGTTTCTAGTGCCTTTACCCTCTTTTTCACCTTTAAGATTATCGTGAATCTCGGAGAAAAGTTGCTGCGCAAACGCAATAACTTAAATACCGATGAACCCATTACTGACACTACCTCTATTGTTGGCGTATTGGGTGCGGGAGTTGTCGGGGCATTGACTCTTGGTTTCTCTGATAGTTTCTGGTTTAATGCGGTAGAAACAGAGGTCTATGCCATGGCTAGTCTTGTGATGGCTCTTTTGCTTTGGCTTGGTCTAGTATGGACCGATCGTCTGCATCACCCTAACGGAGATCGTTACCTCGTTTTGATTGCCTTTGTTGTGGGTCTGGTATTCGGAATTCAGTTTATGGGGTTTTTAGCGATACCCTCAATCGGACTACTCTATTACTTCAAAACCACCGAAAAAATCACTCCTAAAACTTTCATTATTGCCAACCTCAGTGTAGTGGGTTTACTCTTTTTAGTGTATCGCTTTTCTCTCACTTATGTCTTGAAATTATTTGGAGCTGCCGAGGTGTTTTTTGTCAACCAAATTGGTCTGCCCTTTAATTCAGGTTCTATAATAACCGGAATTGCCTTAGCCGCACTCATAGTATATGCGATCCGAAAGAGCAAACAAATGAAGTGGCAAAAGGTTCATGTGGTTGCCCACATGGTCTTATTTTTTATCATCGGATTCTCTACATGGCTGATGTTACCCATTAGGGCAAACGCTCAAACTGTGGTCAATGAGAACAATCCTGAGGATGCACGCGCCCTGCTGGCCTACTACAATCGTGAACAGTATCCGGCACCTGAGAGCCCCTTTTACGGATCTTTTTATTCAGATTACTTTGCTCCGGCTGGGCCAGATCAAGACGGAACTCCGAAGTACGAGAAGAATCAAAAATTACAGCGCTACGAAATCGTAAACGCCTACAAAGGCGCTATTCAAGGGCCAAATCCGGATCACGTTGGGTTTTTGCCACGGATGTGGAGTGCCTCATCTGCAGAAAATTACATGCGCTATTACGGCCGTCTCGATTTTTCAATCAATCCGCGCTACCAAGGAGATAGCGAACTGCGCTCAGCAATTGCTCAATTCAGACAAATGAGTGCTGAAGGCGATATTGATACAGCACAATACATTGATTTCTTAAAAAGCTTTGCAGAATATATAGAGGTGCGTCCTCCTAGTTTTGGGCAGAATTTAACGTACCTCATCGATTTTCAATTCAATTACATGTATTGGCGTTACTTCTTTTGGAACTTTATTGGACGCCAAAATGACGAGCAAGGCCGTTTTAACGCAAACGGAGAGTGGCTAAGTGGTATCTCTTTCGTAGATAGCTTGCGCCTAGGAAACCAATCGAATCTTCCTGAAGATCTAGAGAACAATAAGGCCAGAAACACCTATTACTTTCTACCCTTTATCCTAGGTTTAATTGGCCTTTACTTCAATGCCAAGCGCGACTGGAAATCGTTTTATACCCTTTTGGTTTTCTTCCTTTTTACCGGACTCGCCATTCAATTCTACACGAATCCTACCATTTTTCAACCAAGAGAGCGCGACTATTCTTTGGTTGGATCCTTTTTTATTTTCAGCATTTGGGTGGGCCTAGGAGTGCTTGGCCTTATAGAAGCCTTGCGCCGTGCAACCCCAGTATTGAAGCCTTCAATTTCCTTGGCCTCGGTGGCAGCTTGCATTTTAGCCGTCCCAGGACTCATGGCCTTTGAAAATTGGGACGACCACGATCGCTCCGATCGCAAGACGGCGCGTTCAACAGCTATGGCTTATCTAGACTCTACCGCTGAAGACCAAGGCTCCCTTCTTTTCACTATCGGAGACAACGACACCTTTCCGCTTTGGTACGTTCAAGAAATCGAAGGGTACAGAACAGATGTACGCATTATCAATTCAAGTCTGCTCGCCACTGACTGGTACATCTACTGTTCCAAGTACAACATCTACAGGTAATACTGCTACTGGAAA
The DNA here is from genome assembly GCA_023264015.1 of Flavobacteriaceae bacterium. Lineage (GTDB taxonomy): Bacteria > Bacteroidota > Bacteroidia > Flavobacteriales > Flavobacteriaceae > UBA3478. The sequence continues at coordinate 5,164 of JALQTJ010000048.1, forward strand.
GATACCATTTAAATTTACAAGAGTAGGTGGTAGCGATGAACTCGAAGCTGATTTTAGATCTGCTACTCGAGAAATTACTGAAACCGTTGTACATTGGACTGGAACTTATATTAACCAAGATATTGGAGCCGAAGATGTACATCAGTGGCATTTACAAAGAGGATGGTCTGGTTGTGGATACCATTATGTAATTCGCAGAGATGGTACAATAGAACGCGGAAGGCCTATTAATTTCGAAGGTGCGCATGCACTGCAGAATGGCCATAATAAATTCAGTATCGGTGTTTCATTAGTTGGCGGATATGTAGGTCTATCGAATGAAGGTAATAAGACTACATCAACAAACTTTACTGGATTTGAACAATCTCAAAT
>JALQTJ010000049.1 GCA_023264015.1 Flavobacteriaceae bacterium
ATCGAGCTTAGCGGAATCATTGGAGTGCCTCCTGAGAACGACTTCTTGGTGAGCAGCCTTTTTAATGGAAGTGTACGCTCTTTGCACCTGCTTCCGGGTGATGAGGTGGCCAAAGGAGATCTGTTACTTGAGATACAAGACGAAGCCATCTTGGTGCGTCAACAGCAGTTTCTCGAGGCGCAAGCAGCCTTTGAATTTCAGCGTGCTGAACACGAGCGAAACACTACACTCTTCGCAGAAGAGGTGATTTCAAGAAAGCAATTTGAGCAAAGTCAAAAGGCTGTGGTTGCCGCAGAGAGTGCATTTGGTTCGGCTCAGAAAACGATTGAACTGATGGGGTTATCTTCAGAAGCCTTGGCTGCCGGGGAGCTCTCTTCAACCCTTCGCATTTATGCCCCTTTCTCAGGAACCGTATCTGAAATTCAGTGTGTTCAAGGGCAGTTCATTTCTTCAAATGAGCCTCTCATGCGCTTAACCAAGACCGATCACTTGCACATTGAGTTCTCAGTGTTTGAAAGCGACTTGTCAAAACTCGTAGAAGGCCAACCCGTTCGCGTGGCACTCCCTGGACAAGACGATTATACCCTTGAAGGTGAAATTCATCGTATCGGAAAAACGGTTGAGGCTGAGACCCGTACTACCCCTGTTCATGCCGATTTTTTAAACGATGAAGATCAAAAGCGATGGGCACCTGGTCAGTACGTGAGTCTGAGTGTTTTGGTCGACCCTAGCATGGCTTTAACCTTACCAGAAAGTGCACTGAGCGACCTAGAATCTTCTTTTTATGCCTTGCGCTTCGTTCGAGAAACTAATGAGGATTATTTTTTCGAAAAAGTTTTTGTGAAGACTGCCAAGAAAGGCAATGGTCGAGTTGAGGTTCTGAATATCAACGACTTAAATACGACAGATCGCTTTCTAGAATCGGGTGTTTTTGAGCTGGTTAACGAGTAATTTGATCCATCAACGCGCTTAAATTGTCACGCAAACTTGCAAAAGGTTCTACTTTTGCCTTGAACGCAAAGCGCTTATGGCAAAGAATTTAGTTATCGTTGAGTCACCTGCAAAGGCCAAGACCATTGAGAAAATTTTAGGGTCTGACTTTACGGTTGAGAGCAGTTACGGACACATCGCCGACCTTCCTGAAAGCGAGATGGGGGTAGATGTTGAAGACGACTTCAGGGTCAAATATGTGGTAAGTGATCGCGCTTTGCCTCAAGTAAAAAAACTAAAGTCGCTCGCGAATAAGGCCGAAACCGTATGGCTTGCGAGTGATGAAGACCGCGAAGGAGAAGCCATTTCTTGGCACCTCATGGAAACGCTTGAACTTCCTGAGGTTAAAACCAAGCGTATCGTATTTAACAGTATCACCAAGTCGGCTATCGAACGCGCGATTGAAAATCCGCGTCCGGTTGATTTGAATTTGGTCGATGCGCAGCAGGCCCGACGGGTTTTAGACCGCATTGTAGGCTACGAGCTTTCTCCGGTGCTCTGGAAGAAGGTAAAGCCAGGCCTTTCTGCCGGGCGCGTACAATCTGTTGCTGTGCGTCTTGTGGTCGAACGCGAACGAGAAATTCAGGTTTTTACCCCTGAAGCCAGCTATAAAATCAACGCCCTTTTTCAAACGGACTCAGGCGCCACGCTCAAGGCCAAGGGTGCGAAAGAATTCAAAACCTACGAAGAGGCAGAGGCCTTTTTAAAGGCGCACGATCAGGCAGCGTTTACGGTTGCTTCACTTGAAAAGAAGCCGGCTAAAAAGAGTCCAGCAGCGCCCTTTACCACCTCTACCTTGCAGCAAGAGGCTTCGCGCAAACTGTATTTTCCGGTGCGCAAGACCATGCAGGTTGCCCAGCGCTTGTACGAATCAGGTCTCATTACGTATATGAGAACCGACAGTGTTAACCTCTCGCCAGAGGCGGTTGCGATGATCACCCAAGAGATCGAGAAGCAATACGGCCCTGACTTTGTACAGGTACGCAGTTTTACCTCTAAGGCAAAAGGAGCTCAAGAGGCACACGAGGCGATCCGACCTACGCAGATGTCTAATCCATCGCCAAAGCTTTCAAGCGATGAGGCGCGTCTATACGAATTGATTTACAAAAGAGCCATGGCTTCGCTCATGAGTGAGGCAAAGCTCGAACGCACCAAGGCCTCTATTCACGGAGGGGGTGCCTTAGACTATACCGCCCAAGGTGAGGTCATCGTTTTTGAAGGCTTCTTAAAAGTATACCTCGAATCGACCGACGATGAGGACGAAGAGCAAGAAGGAATGCTTCCGCCTTTGAGTGAAGGTCAACCTTTGACACTGGCCGAGAGTCGCGCTACAGAGCGCTATTCGCGTGCCCCTTACCGTTACTCTGAGGCCTCGCTGGTGAAGAAATTAGAAGAATTGGGCATTGGTCGTCCATCGACCTATGCGGCTACCATCAGCCGAATTATTGATAAAAAATACGTTGAGAAGGGAACGGTTGAAGGCGAAGAACGCGCCTACCGTGAGCTCGTCTATACAGGCGGATCCATCAAGGCCAATCAACTCACCGAAAAGGTGGGTTCTGAGAAAGGAAAGCTGGTTCCGACCGATATCGGATTCGTGGTCTGTGACTTCTTGGTCGATCACTTCTCGAATATCGTCGATTACCATTTCACCGCAGAGATTGAAGAGCGTTTCGATGAAATTGCTGAAGGAAAAGTGCAGTGGCGTGAGCTGATGCGCAGTTTCTATGGCGACTTTCATCCGACCGTTGAAGAGGTACAAGACAACGCAGAACGCGCGAGCGGAGAGCGTTATTTAGGAGAGGATCCTCAGAGCGGCCGCCAAGTGATCGTGCGCCTTGGGCGTTTTGGTCCGATGGCTCAAATCGGCAGTCCTGAAGACGATGAACCGCCTAAATACGCCAGTCTGCTTCCGCATCAATCGATTACCAATATTACCTATGAAGAGGCGTTAGATCTATTCAAATTGCCTCGCGATCTCGGAGAGTATCAAGGCGAAGCCGTTCAGGCGAATGTGGGTCGCTTTGGCCCCTATATTCGGTATGGAAAGAAGTTTGCCTCGTTGGGCCCAGACGACAGTGCCTTTACAGTAAGTTATGAGCGTGCACTAGAGATTATTGCTGAGAAAGAGCGGGCCGATGCGCCGATCTACACCTACAAAGGTCATGGGGTTTCTAAAGGAAAGGGACGCTTTGGTCCATTTATCAAATGGAATTCGATGTTCATCAACGTCAATAAGAATTACGACTTTGACAACCTTTCAAATCAAGACATCGAAACCCTCATCGAAGACAAGCTCAAGAAGGAGGCTGAAAAATTGATTAAAGAATGGCCCGAAGAAGAAATTCGCATTGAGAAGGCGAGATGGGGCCGTCACAATTTGATCAAAGGCAAGCAAAAGGTAGAACTTAGTAAAGAGGTCGCCGTCGAAAACATGAGCCTTGAAGAGGCCAAAGAACGCCTTGAGGCTGCTAAACCCAAAAAGGCAGCTCCTAAAAAGAAACGAACAACCAAGAAGAAATAAGCACCCTATTTTCTCATGGAATTTGAGTTTTTAAAGCCGGTTAGCGATACGATTCTAGCGCATTGCGAGCTTTTGGCTGACCAGCATCTGGGGTCACAGCTCTACAAGCACACCGAAAAAAATGGCATTCCTGATCTCGAGGCTGTCGATATGGCTTTGATCGTGGTGCTCGAGCATCGTTCGGCTGAAGGAAAGCGCACTCCTGCCTTCGACAGCGAGGCTTTTCGACTCGATTTTTACAAGCTCTTTTACGGCAATTGGTCACTAAAAATCGCCGATCTCGGAGATCTTCAACCCGGAGAAGAACCCGAAGACACACAGTTTGCCCTCAAGCAGCTCATCGCTGAATTGAAGGCTCAACAGGTACTCCCTTTAGTAGTCGGAGCCGTTCAAGACAGCACCTACGGCTGCTATCGTGCCTTTGATACTTTTAGAGAGATGCTTCATGTGGCTTTGGTCGATGCTAAGTTCGATCTTTGTGTGGCCGACGAGATGGTCTCCAGTGATTCATACGTCTCTCAAATGATTACCGAGGCCCCGAATCAGCTCTACCATCTGACACAGATAGGCTACCAGTCTTACTTTGTGGCTCAAGAAGAGCTAGACCTTTATAACCAGTTGTTTTTTGAGCCTTACCGCTTAGGAGATCTGACGCCAGATATGCGCAGGGCAGAGCCGCTGCTTCGTACCGCTAATCTATTGAGTGTTGACCTTCATGCGGTGGCTGCCGCCGAGATGGGAGGCCCTCAAGGCTATTCGCCGAACGGATTCACCGGACGCGAAATTTGCGCCTTAATGCGCTATGCAGGAATCGCCGATCAGCTGCAGCTATTGGGCATTTTTGAGATTCCAAACACCCCCGCAGCCTACCTCTTGAGTGCTCAAATGTTGTGGTACTTCATAGAGGGTTATACGCTCAGAATCAACGAGGTTCCGGATACCCTCAGCGAAAATTATGTAAAGTTTAACGTGCCCATAGATGAGCAGCACCTGGTGTTTTACCGTTCTTTGCTCACTGATCGTTGGTGGGTAGAAGTCGCTAAGGGCCCCTTTGAAAAGGTTGCGCGCAGCGACAATCGACCCTATCTTGTGCCTTGTTTAGCACTCGACTACCAAACGGCTTTGAATAATGAATTACCCGATTGTTGGGTGCGTGCATCGCGTCGTTCGATGCAGTAAATGTTTAACTTTGAAGGTGACCGGCTATGCCGAAAATGACTTTTATGCTTCTAACCGCCTCTAAATATTCCAAACTACTATTCGTTTTATTAAGTGTGGTCCTCATGGGTCAGCTTTATGCCCAGCGCAAACCGTTCGACATTAAACGCATGCGCGGAGCCGAAGACGTTATGGTGGGTCCGTTCAGTGGAACTTATGTGATCGGAGCGGCGAACGATCCGTATGGCGTCGAAGATGCCCCCCGAAAAGAGGTTACCGTTAAGAAATTTGTGATCGACGAAACAGAGGTCAGCAATAAAGAATACCGCCTTTTTGTGAAGTACGTCCGCGACTCTATAGCGAGAACCAAGCTCGCACGTCTGGCAGAAGACCTGGGATTGACTCCTGAAGATGACGGAATCGGACGTTTTGCCTACCTGCCGGTTGATACCACCAAGGTGGCTGAGCGTTACTATTACGAAAATTACATGCTCTTCAGCGACGACATGTATGCCGGGCGGCGCCTCAACTGGGACGTCAAACTCGAATGGCAACCTGAAGGTTACCCAGACATCTATTACGCTGAAATCATGGACTCGATCTTCTTAGAGCCCTTTGAGACCTATACCGGTAAGCGCATGCTTGATATCAAGCAGCTCAAATACAAATACACTTGGTTCGATGCTAAGGCTGCCTCTCGTGAGCCAGAGCGTAACCCTAGAGACTTTGTTCGAGAAGAAATTG
>JALQTJ010000004.1 GCA_023264015.1 Flavobacteriaceae bacterium
ACATGCGCTGCACCAAACCTTGCCCGGTATGCGACTGGGCCACGCAGAGTTGACCTACCAAGCAAAAAGAGAGTTCATTAAGTGGACGACCGGCATATGAAAAGTCAGCGAGCTGATCGACAAAGTCGTTAATGAGTGGATGCAAGTGTTTAATCTCTGGGATGACCACCAGCGCGTAACCTACTACCGTAACCTCATCGACCGCAATGACCGAAGGGTACACCTTTTGGATCTCGGTCAGAAATTCAAGCGTGTATTTAAAAGTGACAAAACCTTGGGCTGCCTGTTGTTCAGGTGTGAGATTCTCTTTGAGATTCTGATCGTGCAGCACCTTGATTCCCTTAACTTCATCAAGGGTCTCAACCAACTTAATCGTAACTGCCATAAATTACTCCTCAGACCAACTTGCACTGACAGCCTCAACCTCGTCTAGAACCCGGAGTAAATTTTCTCCCCATAGCTTTGCGATTTCTTCTTCAGAATACCCGCGCTTAACAAGCTCAGTAGTTACGTTAAGGGTTTCTGATGCATCGCTCCAGCCAGTGATTCCTCCACCTCCGTCAAAATCAGATGAGATACCTACATGATCGATTCCGATAAGATCAACCATATAATCAATATGGTCTACAAAATCAGCAACCGTAACCCCTTCAGGGGCCCTTGGATCATCTAAAGCCAAAGCCTCAGCCGCATCATAAATCTCATAGGCATATTCCATAAAAGCCGCGCGTTCTTCTGCACTCAACGAACGCATTTCTCGACGCTCGTACCAGGCCAATCCTTTTTCTTCAGCTAGCTTCTTACGCAAGGCACTCATGTATTGATTTCGAGCATTGTGCTTTTCAGTGTTAACGTAAGACGAAAAGGCCACGGTTTGCACCACACCCCCATTTTCTTTCATCCACAACAATTGCTCGTCATCGAGATTTCTTGAATGATCGCATAGGGCGCGAGCTGAAGAATGCGATGCAATGATCGGAGCCTTGGTGATTTCTATCATTTGTCTCATCGCCTCTTTAGACGGATGCGAGACATCAACCATAATGCCCAATCGATTCATTTCAACTACGGCCTGCTTACCGAGTTCGCTTAAACCGTTGTGTAAAAAGCCATCCTGTTCACCTGTATTCGAGTCAGAGAACTGACTATGTCCATTGTGTGCTAGAGAAACGTAACGCGCTCCGAGTGCGTGATATTTCTCAAAATTTGAAAGGTCTTCTCCCATCGGATAGGCGTTTTCGACCCCTATCATAGCTACCTTCTTTCCTGATGCCACCGCCGCTCTCACCTCAGCTGATGAGGTCGCCAACTCGATTTGGTCTGGAGCAAAATCGGTAGTTAGACGATGAATCGCCTCAAACTTAGACAATGCATTTTCTTCGGCAGCCTGATAGCCTTCTGGGGTAAGTGGCCCTTGGCCAGTGTAGACAATAAGCCATGAGACGTCGAGACTCCCTTCGGTCATCTTCGGCAGATTCACCTGAGTGTTTAATCTTTGGGTGTAGTTCAGGCTATCGGTGAAGTTGGCCACATTAATGTCGTCGTGGGTGTCAATCGTAATCACCGCATCGTGAATACGTGCCGCCTTATCTTCTAAAGATTCTGCCTCAGCCTTATTGGCATTTGAAGCACATGAGGCCAGCACATACAATGCTGCCGTAGCGTAGATTATTCCTTTCATTCGTTTCCTTTAGTTTTGAATGGGTGGTGGTCCGTCGATCATCGGCTCGTATACCACATCTCCTTTGCGTTCTTTAAACTCTTGTTTGATTTCATTGACCGCTTTCGGGTTTTGAAAGAGATCAACCATGGTCATCCCCATGGCCTTTGCGGCGTGTATCATTCCTTTATGCCCTATACTCATTCCGCCACAAGCAACGACGGCCCATGAATGCCAAGGCGTGTCTTTTGGGGCAACCGTAACGCTCAAATTGATGTTAGGTACGTTCCAGCTTACATCCCCCACATCTGTAGAGCCTCCACCTGGATTCTCGCGAGTAGGTAATAACGGATGAATGGCACTGTCCATTCCGACTTGAGGTTTTCCTGTGGCCTCTTGAATCGCCTTTCCGAAGGCTTCTTCTTCAGCGGTATAGGTGATAGGGCCCAAAAGTTCAAGATTGTTTTGCATGAGCTCTCCCCCTCTTCGGTTCACGAGCACCTCATAAATTCCTGAAATCAGCGATATTTTATAATCCACGTTAGCCATGATAGCCGCTCCTTCGGCCATCTCTCGAACACGGTCGTAGACGGGTTTCATTCCTTCTCGCTTTGAATCGCGTACTCTGACCCAAAGCTTTGAATAATCAGGAACCACATTCACAACCTGACCTCCGTCTTGAATGTGATAATGTATACGAACACTAGGTTTGATATGCTCTCTGTAATAATTGATTCCAGTGGTGTAAAGCTCTAGGGCATCAGAGGCAGATCGTCCGTTCCATGGGTCTGAAGAAGCGTGCGCCGCTTGCCCAAAAAACTCGACCTTAAAGTCAACCAAAGCCAGTGTACTTTGCACATCTGCCTCGGTATTTGGTCCGGGGTGCCAGCTGACATTCACATCTACACCGTCCCATATTCCTTCTTTAACCATCCAAATTTTACCAAAAAACTTCTCTTCAGAAGGTGTTCCGATAAACTTCACCGTTCCTTTAAGACGCCCGGCTTCGATCTGTTCTTTGATCGCTATTGCCGCACCTAATGAAGCAGCTCCAAAGAGGTTGTGTCCGCATCCGTGTCCTGCAGCACCTTCATTCAAAGGCGCTTTGATCGGAGAAGCTTTTTGCGAAATCCCTGGCAAGGCATCAAACTCTCCCAACACTGAAATCACCGGCGATCCGCTGCCGTAAGTTGCTACAAATGCAGTTGGAATTCCGGCCACTCCGCGTTCTACCTGTAGCCCTTGAGCCTCGGCATAGTCAGCCAAAATACGTGCCGATTCGTGCTCTTCAAAGGCGGTCTCTGCAAGCGCCCAGATTGAGTCACTAATCGCGATCAATGCCTGTTCATGAGCCTGTACCGAAGCCATGATGGCTTTCTTTTCACGGTTGAGTTTTTGAGAAAAACTTGAGGCACTAAATGTTAATGCAACAAGAGAAAGAAGGATAGATTTTTTCATAAAAACGATTTGATGAAAGATACAAATTCAGCGTCGATCAGCGCAGTGATTCTATGTATTCCTGACGAACGACTTTGGCAGTTTTGTGATGGCCTTCATGGCTCCAACCCGGTGGCATTACGATATAGGCAAGTTTGTTAACGATACCCGGAGCGTTCCAGACGTCTTTCGCTAAGGCAATGATTTCGCCGAAATAGACATCCACAAAACTTCCGCTATTGATCGGTCGAGTAATTCCGTATTCGGGCTTTTGTGCCATATCTTCTTCTTGATAAGTCTTGAACACGCGGTCCCAGATGTTTAATAGATTACAAAAGTTAGTATCCATATAAAGCGGATTACGTGCATGATGCACCCGGTGATGTGATGGGGTCAAAATAAAGTGATTAAGCCATCCAAACCGAGCGTCTTTGATCAGGTTTTCACCCACGTGTATAAAGGCGCCATAGGTTCCGTCAATAAACATGATCATAAAAAGTAGTTCAGGACGGACCCCCAAAAGTATACAGATGGTGGTGCGGATGGTATCCGCATAGGGAGCCTCTAAAAAGAAGTGTGCGTGTGTGACAGACAAGTTCATGTCTTCAGGCGAATGGTGGGTGGCATGCAAGCACCAAAAAAGGCGCACCTTATGGCCTAAGTAGTGATAGATGAAATGGGCAAATTCCCAAACAATATACCCGTAGATAAACCAATACCAGGTGCCTGAGGTCTGAAAAGGGGCAAGGGGTTGTACCCATCCGATGATAAAACCGACCATCCCAATAGCCAAGAAGCGACCGACAATACGATTGAAAACGTAAATCAGAAAATTGACTTTGTAAACCTTTGTCTGTGGCTTCTTGTAGACGAGTCCGAGCACAAACTCTAAAACTATGAGCAACGGAATAATCGGATAAATGAGCGAAAGCACCCCCTCATAGGTCTTGAGGGCCTCATAATTACCTGCACTTAAAATCTCCCAGAGCGATCGAATGCCAAGAAATCCAACGATTTCTTGATAAAGGGTTTCAAGAAATTCCATAAAAACCAATTTATGTTTAGTTAGGCTTATCTATCTTAAGCACTTAAAAGCTAACGAATTCTGTCGTCTTATGCTAAAGTCATCTGACGGGGCCACTCCTAGCCTAAAAAGACAAATGGGCCTTTTTGCGGTAATTGCCACAGGAGTTTCTTCTATGGTTGGGGCTTCAATCAATGTCGTGCCTGTCATGATTCACCGTAGCGTACCTGAAATAGGACCCTACGTGATACACGCCTTTTTATTTGCTGCCCTACCTGCTTTGTTAGCCGGACTCGCCTATGCCATCTTAGGCTCTGCCATGCCTAGAGCCGGAGGAAGCTACCTCTACGCCAGCCGTGGACTTAGCCCTTATTGGGGGTTCATCGCCAGCTTTTCACAATGGTTTGGGCTCTCTATAGTCATAGGAGTGATTGCCTACATCAGCATTCCATTTATCAGAGACATCGCCTACAATGCCGGATGGCAGGATCTCGCTACACTACTCGATCGCTCGTGGGTGCGCGTAGTGCTAGGGTTAAGCCTCATCTGGGGCTTTGTTTGGGTCAATATACGGGGCGTGAAATCCTACACCCGTTGGCTACTTCCGATGGTGATTATGATTTTCACTCTCGGTTCTATTGTTGTTTTTTCTGGACTCTTTTACGACAGTACCGACTTTTTGAATGCATTGGCTGAAAAAGAGGCAGTAGTATTCACACCCATAGAAGACAAGCCCTTTCAATGGCCCGTATTTCTATCGGCGGCTGCCGTACTCTTTTCGAGTTTTATCGGTTTTGATGCTATAGCCCAAACCGGAAGCGAGGCGGTTAACGCCTCAAAAAATATACCGCTGGCTATACTTATTGCCATTCTCGGTGTAGGAACCTTTTACGTGCTCTTCACCTTGTCGGTGTATCACATCGTACCCTGGAGCTATATCGCCGAGCAAGCCCAACTAAAAGATGTAACCGCCCCAGGACTATTGAGCCTGGTACTCCCTAAAGGAGTTGATCTATTGATTTTAGCCGGAGCCGCTATCGCATTAATCAATGACCTTCCGGCCATGTTGTTATCGGTTTCGCGCTTGATGTTTGCATGGGCAAAGGACTTTATTTTTCCGCAAGCCATTACAAAGGTGCATCCGCGCTATTTCAGTCCACATATCGCCCTTATCACCGCAGGAGGAATGGCCTCTATTGGTGTACTGGGATCCCACTTTGCAGGAGATTTCTTTTTAGGAATAGATATCATGGTTACCTCCATGCTGGTCAATTTCTTACTGATGTGTTTGACGGTGCTCACTTTACCCCGAGTCAATGAAAAGCTAGCCAAAGAAGTGTCGGTATTCACCTCAAGAAAGATCCAATGTACGATCGGCCTGTTTGGTGTACTCTTTATTTTTGCTTTTTTGGTGATTCACGTCTATAAAGATCTCTCTCAGCAAGAGATTCCCTGGTATTTTCACTCGACCTACATATGGCTCATTGTGATGGCTCTGGGTAGCTTGCTTTTTGCGCTATCTTATTTCCGTTCAACCTCATTGAGAGCAGCAGACCACTTTAAAACATTACCACAAGAATAAGCTATGAAAGAATTTGTAGAACTATCTCCTTCGATGCGCATACCCCGAATGCTTATAGGCCTTTGGCAAATCGCAGACATTGAACGCAAACAGGGTGTGCTTGATCCTAAGGTGGCATCAACCTTTATGCAACCCTATGTAGAGAACGGATTCTACGCCTTCGACATGGCGGATCATTACGGTTCAAGCGAGATCATCACGGGGACCTTCAAAAACAACTACAGCAATCCACAGAAGGTTAAACTCTTTACTAAATGGGTTCCTGAACCCGGAAAAGTAAGCCGTGAAGTGGTACGTACCGCCGTTCAGCGGGCCTTAGACCGCATGCAACAATCAAGCATTGATTTAATGCAGTTTCACGCCTGGCATTATCCAGATCCAAGTTACCTCGATGCCCTATTTTATCTCGACGAACTCCGACAAGAGGGGTTAATTGAGCACTTAGGGCTTACCAATTTTGACGCGGCCCACTTGCGCGTAGTGGCCTCTTCTGGCATAGCTGTGGTGAGCAATCAGGTTTCACATTCTGTTATCGATCAACGCGCCAATCATGCCATGCGAGAGGTCTGCGAGGACTATAATATTAAGCTCTTGGCCTACGGAACACTTGCTGGTGGATTCTTGTCAAACAAATGGCTCGACGTCCCTGAACCCACTGAGAAAGAACTGAGCACATGGTCTCAAATGAAATATAAGCGATTCATTGATCAGGCCGGATCATGGGCTGACTTTCAAAGACTATTAAAGAGTCTCAATGAGGTGGCTCAGAAGCACAAGACCAGTATTGCGAATGTCGCCAGTAGATACGTCTTAGAAAATCCAGTGGTTGGTGCCGTCATTGTGGGTGCCAGACTCGGAGAAAATGCACACATTGAAGAGCATAAAGCCTGCCTTTCGATATCGCTTGATCAAGAAGACTTGAATTGCATCCAAGACGCACAGCAAAGATTGCGACCTATACCCGGAGATTGCGGAGACGAATACCGAAAACCTCCGTTCTTGACCGCCTCAGGAGACCTCAGTCACCACCTCGAGAGCATCCCGAACGCCTTTGAACCCGTGACCGTAGAAGAGGGGCATCAAAAAGTCTATAGTGGAACGGTTTGGGAAGGGTTTGCGGGCTACTGCCGAGCCGTTCGAAAAGGAAACACTATTCACGTTTCAGGAACCACCGCAACTCATGAAAACCATCAAATAGGTAAAGGAGATGCCGCGGCTCAAACCCATTTTATCATCGATAAAATCGAAGCTTCAATCACCGCCTTAGGCGGAACATTAAGCGACGTAGTTCGCACTCGAATCTTTGTTAATGAACTTGACGATTGGGAACCCGTAGCACGCGCTCACGGAGTTCGATTTAAAGGAATTGACCCTGCCAACACTCTTGTTGAGGCTAGACTCGTTGGCGAAGGATACAAGGTAGAAATCGAGGCCGAGGCTATAGTGCTTCCAAAGTAGCAGCGACCATTTCTTCGTACTGATCAAGCTGTTGCGTTGCATCCTTCAGACGCATCTTTTCTTGTTCAGATAAAGGTTTAGTGCGCGCCATGGCTACTTTCAAAAGTCCACTCAAAACAGAATGAGGGGTCTGCTTATTGCTTTGCCACGCCCCCACTTGACGATCGACAGGACGGTCTCGACCTGCCAATTTAAGGGCTTTAATCTTCGCTTCTTTGACCGGATCTTCGGCGTATTGTTCCTCAAGGATCGTCAATGATTCATACACCTCAGCGAAACGTTTCACTAACGCATCGAGCTCTTTTCTGAAATGGTAGAGCTCCACCTCAACGCTTTGCGGAATCTCAAAACGAGGGTCATCAATGATCTTGACCTTAGTCGTTGCAACGACACCCTTGTATCTACTTTGAACGTTATAGGTGCCTGATAACACAGGTATACCTCTAGTCTCTTCGTTCATCCATGCGCCTGGCAAGTAATGTGCCTTCTCATCGAGCTTCCATGGAATGTAATTTAGTCCTCGATCAAGATCTCCCACTTTATACTCGTGAATGCGTTCATCTTTAGCATTAGTGATTTGAATGCTTATACTGTCTTTGGCGGTTGGCTCATCTGAGAGATACAATGGAATCTCAGCACGTTGAAACACCCTGTTTTCACCTTCAAAGGTGGTGTGAAATCCTGTCCAAATATTTCCTGGTGGGTTGATAAATAGGCCCTTCACCTGTACCACTTCATTCATGGGTAAAGCAGTGAGCGGCTCGGTAAATTGTTGGGAGGCCAATGCACGCAAACTCAGTAAATCGTCGAGTACCCATATAGCCCGACCGAATGTTCCGACAATCAATGCAGATTCAGGTTCTTGAATCTTGAGGTCTCGGGTCGAAACGCTAGGAAATCCGTTTTTGAATTGCGTCCAATGGGCTCCTCCATCACTGCTGATCCACAGGCCATGTTCTGTACCTAGAAACTGCAGATTTGCGACTTCAGGATCTTGAATAAAAGAGAGTGTATATCCGCGAACACCACTATCCTCTACCACATTCTTCCATGTTTTTCCGAAATCTTCGGTCTTGAAGAGATACGGCGCAAAGTCTCCCTTTCTATAGTTATTGGCCACCACCCAGGCGGTTCCTAAATGATGGGCAGAGGCATGAATGCGGGCAATCCAAGCGCCTTTTGGTAAGCCTTTAATCCGCTTGGTAAGGTTCTTCCATTGCTTTCCGCCATCGGTAGTGAGGTGTAGTACACCATCATCGCTTCCGGCCCAAATCACCAAAGAATCAAGGCGGCTCGGTTCAATTGCTAGCAAGCTATTGTAATTCTCAGCCCCTGATATATCTAGTGTAAGACCACCGTAATCTCTTTGCTGGTGGGCTGGATTGTCAGTGGTTAAATCGGGTGAAATGATGTGCCAAGTCGAACCCTTATCGATTGACTTGTGAACGAATTGAGATCCGTAGTATAGCGCATCTGGGTTAAAGGGATCCTTCGAAAAAGCGGCATTCCAATTGAATCTAAGCAGTGATTCTGCCTCAAGTGCTGAAGGTTTAATGCTTTGGTAGTATCCGGTTAGTTTATCGTATCGATACAGCTCGCCATTTTGTGAAGTGCCATAACCGAATCGCGGATTGTCTAAGTCTGGGGCAATATAAAATCCGTCGCCTCCGACGAGGTATTGCCAATACAAGGTTCTGATTCCTCCCCTTTTCCAGGTGTAGGCAGGCCCTGACCAGTTTCCATTGTCTTGCATCCCTCCGTACACGTTGAACGGGCGCTCGTGATCCACTCCAATTTGATAAAATTGAGCGACCGGAATCGTTTCAGGAAAGTACCAACTCTTTCCGTGATCGTAGGTGATTCCGAGGCCGCCATCCCCTCCAATAACAAAGTGTTTAGGGTCTTTTGGATTGACCCACATCGCATGAAAATCGGCGTGAATACCCTTGGTTTCATCCGCCGGAATCATCGGAACAGGATCAAAAGTCACCCCTCCATCATAGCTCACTGAAAGCGGCTGATAAATATTATACAGCCGGTCAGGATCTTCAGTATCAACGGCTAAATCTTGAAAGTAAAAAGGACGATTGTTCGTGAATCTTGGATTCTCATTGATCAACTGCCACGACACCCCCCCGTCATCACTTCGGTATAAGGCGTTCTTCTGGGCTTCAATTTTAGCGTACATGCGATCAGGATTCGACAGTGCAATAGCTAACCCAATACGCCCCAATGTTCCAGACGGTAATCCTTCTTTATCACTCAAGCGTGTCCAGGTGACTCCGGCGTCTTCGGTTGCAAACAGGCCTGATCCGGGACCGCCAGAAACGAATGAATAAGGGGTTCTTCTATGGTCATACAGTGCGACAAAGAGTCGATTCGGATTCGTCGGATGCATCACCATATCGGCCACACCACTGGTCTCATTGGTGAAGAGTATGCGCTCAAAATGGGCCCCACCATCCGTTGTTTTATAAAATCCTCTTGAAGCAGACGGAGTGAAAGGATCTCCATGTGCTCCGACATAAACGGTCTGTGGATCGTTGGGATCAATGAGTATACGATGTATAGATTTGGTGGCCTCAAGACCTAAATGCTTCCAGGTTTTTCCGCCATCTTCACTTTTAAATAGGCCCATTCCAAGATTCACTGAGTTTCGCGGATTTCCCTCACCGGTTCCAACCCAAATCACATCAGGGTTATCGTTTTGAATGGCTACCGCACCAATATTTTGCGTGGGTTGCTCATCGAAAATAGGCTCCCAAGCCGTTCCTCCGTTCTCTGACTTCCACACCCCACCTGAGGCCGCACCAACAACCATGATCTTAGGCGCTACCTCTGAGACAGCGATAGCCGTGATGCGTCCGCTCATGTTCGCAGGACCCACATTGCGAATTTTTAAATTTTTAAGACTTTCGAAATCGAGTTGTTGGGCACTGAGCATCAATGGCATCATAGCCCAAAAACAAAAGAGTTTTCTCCACATAGATAAGTGACTTACGCTTTTACAATGTAAGTGAAAATTTGTTTCTTTAAGAAGATACTAGCGTTGAAACCATGAACCAAAATAGCCCCATAACCTTGCTGTTATTTGCAGTTTGTAGCCTGCTGATTTCTCAAAAAAGTTTTGGACAACGTCCTGAGCTGCTCACTCTTTTCAAGGAGTGGCGCGCCTTTGAGGTGCCCGTGAATACCACAGGAAACATCGACTACTCAAAAGCACACTTAGAGGCGCGATGGCCTCACTATGAGGAGCTGCGCGAAAGACTCATGCAACTTGATCACAAAAATTGGGAAGTTTCTGAACAGGTCGATTGGACCTTATTGTGGGCTGAAATGAACGGATACGCATTCAATCATTATGTGTTAAAACCATGGGAGCGCGACCCAGCATTCTACAAAGTACTCTGGACCGAACAAAGCGACGTACCCGCACACGAAGGCCCAACGAATCACGCCGTGATTGAATGGTGGCAGTACCAACAACCCTTGAATAAAGAAGCGCAAGAAGATCTGATCGCTAAGTTGGACTTCATTCCCCAATTTTACACCCAAGCAAAGAAGAACCTTAGCGGAAATGCCAGAGAATTATGGATAGCAGGTACTAGAGATATTGCGAGACAGGCACAAGCACTAGAATCGCTTGCGGGTGACCCGCAATTTCAGAAGAATCGAAAGGTTCAAAGGTCTATTAGTGCGGCTATCAAGGCCACCCTTGAGCTCAAAGAATGGCTAGAGACTGAAGCACCTAATAAAACAGCTGCGTCGGGAGTGGGTAAAGCGCTCTACAGCTGGTATCAAAGAAACGTTCATTTGGTTCCCTTAGACTGGCAAGATGAAGTAATGCTACTTAAGCACGAACTAGCACGGGCCTGGTCATCATTAGCTTTAGAAGAACACAAAAATCGTGAGCTACCCCCTCTTAAGGCAGCGAGCTCTCAAGAAGAATACCTGAAGCAAGCCAGAGAAGCAGCAGATGAATTAATAACATTTCTCGATACCAATGATATTGTAAACGTAAAGGAGTATTATAGACCCGCCCTTGAGCCCCATCTCGGACGTTTCATTCCTGCAGATCGCAGAAACTTCTTTTGGATTACCGCCCACCTTGACCCCAAACCGCTTTACTCGCATTTCTACCACTGGTTTGAATTGGCGCGTATGCGTGTTGAACCTCATCAAAATGAGATGAGAAGGGGTTCTCCCCTTTACAACATCTTTGACTCTCGCAATGAAGGTATGGCTACGGCCGTAGAAGAATTTTTCATGCAAGCCGGGCTCTACGAGAACAGCCCCAGATCAAGAGAGATCGTTTACATCCTCATCGCTCAAAGAGCGGCTCGAGGACTGGGTTCGTTATATGCCCATGCCAATCTTCAAACCAT
This sequence comes from Flavobacteriaceae bacterium, assembly GCA_023264015.1. Taxonomy (GTDB): domain Bacteria; phylum Bacteroidota; class Bacteroidia; order Flavobacteriales; family Flavobacteriaceae; genus UBA3478. The sequence continues at coordinate 11,547 of JALQTJ010000004.1, forward strand.
GGAAGAAGCTGGAGTAATTCATTCTGAATATACCCCAAGAGGTTGGATGAAAACCGAAAAAGAACTACTTCTTTTTGAACAGCATTTGTATATGCGTCAACCCGGATACGGCACCAGTTATATCACTGGTAAGTATCTTATGGAACACGCGCTAATGGCTTATGCCAAGTCTCGAGAAGGATCTGGAACAGGGCTCATCAAATCGTATTTCGACGGTATGAATGCCATCGGAAGTATGCCCGCTTCATTGGGCGAGTGGGAGCTCACCGGATCGTCTGTATTAATTGATGAAATCTTTGACTCCTACGTACCCCTTGAAACATTGCTAGAGGAGTAGGTATAAAAAAGAGCCCCACAATGGAGGCCCTCTTTCGACTTAAACAAATAGTGGTGTTAGTTTAGTCTTTAGGCACCGAAATGGTTAGGTTTCGGTATTCGATAGGACCGTGGTCTCCTTGTAATAGAATAGGACCCGGCTCACCTTCTTTTGAATCTAAGGCTCCACCCGTGATACCCGGAATAAGTGCATCAGTAATCACTGATTTGCCATTGAGCACTACGGTTACTCTTCGCCCTACTAAAGTAATGTCATAGGTTTGCCATTCACCGGCGGGTTTGGCCGCATTCTGGTTAGGCGTTAAAAAGCCATAAAGCCCTCCGATGTAATGAGAATTCGGAACACGACCGTAGTTATCCTCTACCTGAACTTCATAACGACCGCGCAAATAAACTCCTGAATTTGAGCCTTCTGGATAACGGAATTCAAGGTGTAATTTAAAATCATCGTATACTTCTTCAGTCATCAAATTTACCCCTGACTCTGGGTTAGTCAATACACCGTCAACGGCCTTCCACTGATTCGAACGATTGGTTGTCTGTGGCTTCCATCCCTCTAAATTTTCACCGTTAAATAGGGGTTGAGGCTTGGTCCATTTTTTAGGTGCCTCTCTCTCTAGTGAAGGGGCACGTACCCCGGTAAATGTGACGGCCTCTCCGGTATTCATGATGATATTTCCCGTGAGGGTGTCTCCGTCTCGGGTTCCACTGAGATGCATGTATTGATGACCCATCCATTGAGGAGGAATACTAAAATTAAAACGGTCTCCACTTTCGAAAACTTCTGCAATGGGTCGCGCAGATCCGGCAAAGCTTACATAGCGGCCTATTAGCGTTCGGGTACCCGAAAACTCGACCTCAAGCCATGAAGGCAGGGTCATTCCTCGGTATTCAATTTCAAGGTCCCAAGACCCGATTAGTTCTGAATTTGATTGTGCATTGAGGGAGGCTGTGGCACCTAAAAAAAGTAATGCGATCAGACTTATTCCTCTTTGGAAATTCATAAAAACGCGCATAGTGTTGGTTTAATTGTTCGAAAAAATATAGGTAAAAACAGCTTCCGATGGTTTAAAGAACTGCTATTTTAGGCGAAATGACCTAGTTTTAACACTCTTAAAGCCATATGTTAAGTTACTGGGAAAAGTCTTCGCTCATTGAATACGATCTCGTCGTAGTTGGCGGAGGTCTTGTGGGTTCTTTCGCTGCTTTAACCTATCGCAAACATCACCCCAAAGCACGGATTGCCCTCTTAGAAAGAGGAATATTACCAAGTGGTGCGAGCACAAAAAACGCAGGATTTGCTTGTTTCGGGTCTATCTCAGAATTACAAGAAGACCTCAACGATTGCAACCTTGATGAATTGGTTGCGCTTACCGAAAAGAGATTTAAGGGTATTGAATATTTAAGGGCTAATTTGAGCGATACCTCAATCGGATACGAAGCTGTAAAAGGTTATGAATTGGTCTTTAAAACGGTGGAAAGCGATCAGCTCGCATTTTTTAACGACGCACTCTCTACTGTTTTTGGGAAAAACCCTTTTAGCGACCAAACCGCTTCCCTTAACGCCTACCCTTTCGGAAGCAAAGTAAGAGGCCTAATAGAGCATGCCTTTGAAGGCACCGTTCACACCGGGATGCTGATGAAAGCCTTGCATCAAAAACTTCAAGAAGAGGGTATCTCTTGCTTTACCGGAAGTGAACTCGTCGAATTCGAAGAAACCCCAAGTGGGGTGTCACTTTGGGTAGCGTCTTCAAAGCAAAAACTCCAATTTAAATCTCAACAGCTGGTATTTTGTACCAATGCTTTTACCCAACACTTCTTTCCTGAATTAGACATTACTCCAGGAAGGGGACTGGTTGTAGTGACGCATCCGATCGAGAACTTTAGGCTCTCAGGATCGTTTCACTACCACAGTGGTTACAACTATTTTCGCTGCGTTAATAACCGCATCTTACTTGGTGGAGCACGTCATCTGGATAAATCGAGCGAAACCACAACCGCATTCGGAGTAAACGAAAAGATTCAAAACCAACTCATCGAAGATCTCCATACCATTATTGCCCCCGATTACAAGTTAGAAGTCGATTATAGCTGGTCAGGAATAATGGCTTTCGGAAAAAACAAACAACCCATTGTCCGTAAAATGTCTGATCGCATTGCGGTGGCGGCACGCCTAGGCGGTATGGGGGTGGCGCTTGGCTCATTAGTAGGCAAAGAGGTGGCAGAGCTACTTTAAAAACCTCCGGCTTTTTTAGAGAAGACAGCGATTATTTCTATTTTAATCCGATCGTGCTCTTTTTAGCTGATGTGACCCATGAAAGTTTCTCCCAAAGTCTTGTTTGACCAGTGTTACCAGTCTTATGGTATTGCAGCGGTCAATGTATTTACCATGGAGCAAGTCATTGGGCTGTTCGAAGCTGCCTCAATCGCAAAAGCACCTTTTATCGTTCAACTTACACCTGCTGCACGAAATTATGCTGATTCTCGAATGCTTTTGGCCATGATTTCAGCCGCCGCAGCACGTTTTCCACAAGCGGTTTATTCGATTCATTTAGATCACGGTACAGAAGCACATATTCTGGACGCACTCTCTGCCTCGGGATACGACTCAGTGATGATTGACGCATCACATGATCCATTTGAAGAAAATGTGAGAAGAACGAAAAGTATCGTAGAAAAAGCCCATTCTAAAGAAGTGTTTGTCGAAGCCGAACTAGGGGTGCTGAGCGGAGTAGAAGACGATCTTGTCATTGATGGTAAGCATGCAAAATACACCGATCCTGATCAAGCTTTAGCATTTGTAAAACAAACTAAATGTGACAGCCTAGCTATCGCGGTCGGAACCAGTCATGGGGCGTATAAATTCTCAGGTGCTCAGCGCATTCGGCTCGATTTATTGCAAGCTATAAAAGAGAGGCTTCCCCGCTATCCGCTAGTACTTCATGGAGGGTCGGCGGTAAATACCTCAGAAATTGAACTCATTAATCGATTTGGTGGAAGCTTAGGTACCCATGCTGCGGGGGTTTCAGACGATGACATCAGGGCTGCCATTGAATTAGGTGTCTGCAAAATCAATATCGCCACTGACATACGCTTATTATGGACACGCACCCATAGAACATTCTTTGCTACGCAACCTGATCAGTTCGATCCGACCATTCCTGGAAAAGAATTCATTCAGGCGTTTAAAGAATTCATGATCCGCAAATTTGAACTTTTTAACGCTCAAGAAAAGAGCCTTATATTTTTAGAATCATTAACCCCATAGCTCATGTCTCATCTTTGTATACACCCGCACCCCTCCGATTCCGTCTACCATCGAGTCAACCCAAAATCTGCTGGCTGGAATTATTTAAATTTTGAGGCTAGACGGCTAAGCAAGGGAGAATCTTGGGAGCATGAAACCCACAATTGCGAAATGGTAATCGTATTGCTTTCAGGGAATTACACGGTAAATAGCAACCATGGAAAATTTGAAACGATCAATGGCAGAAAGGACGTTTTTAGTGGAGTAGCACATACCTTATACCTGCCTATACATTCAAGGTTTTCCTTGAAGGCAGAAAGCGCGCTTTTAGATATCGCCTATGCATGGTGTGAGGTAGAGGAGGCCTTCCCTGCAAAATTTGTGCGTCCTGCAGAAACGCCCACGGTACTATTTGGAGGAGACAATGCCTCAAGGCAATTTAATGATTTAGTGCCTCCAGGATTTGGGTGCAGCAGGATTGTTTCAAGAGAGGTCTATACTCCATCGGGAAATTGGAGCTCTTTTCCGGCACACAAGCACGATGAGCGCAGACTTTCAGAAAATGGGGTATTGCTCGAACCTGTACAAGAGGAAACTTACTTTTACAAATTTCAAAAAAAAGAAGCATACGCCATTCAGCAAGTCTACACGAAGGACGGTAGTCTTGATGAGATCGTTAGGCCAAGGCACGACGATGTGGTTTTGATTCCTAAAGGCTACCATCCTGTTGTTGCTGAACACGGTTTTCATTGTTACTATCTCAATTTCTTGGCAGGGACAGATCAAAGTTTGGCAAACACCACCGACCCAGATCACGAATGGATTTACAATTCATGGACAGCGATAGACCCTAGATTGCCTCTAGTGACCGCTGAAATGAATGAAACAAACACCATATGAAAACACATCCGCAGGTTCTAACTATTGGGAGGTCTTCTATTGATCTCTACTCTCAAAATATTGGAGCAGCCTTTGAAGAAATTCAAGGATTCGATGCATTTGTGGGTGGCTCTCCTTTAAATATTGCGGTAGGCTGTTCGAGATTAGGAATTAAAACAAGTCTCTTAACTGCTGTCGGTGAAGACAAGGTGGGAAGCTTTATTTTGAACTTTCTGAATCGCGAAAATATTGACACTTCTTTAATCCCCATTAAGGCGAATGCACGCAGCAGTGCGGTGGTTTTGGGTATTGAACCACCCGATCGTTTTCCACTGGTCTTTTATCGAGACAATGCAGCCGACAGCCAAATAAACATTGATGATGTACTTCGTGCCCAGGTAGAACGCTATGAAATCGTATTGCTCAATGGCACTGCCCTCAATAAAGAGCCAAGCAAAAGTGCCTGTTTTTTAGCGGCTGAAATAGCATCAAAATCCAAAGCCCAAACCTTACTTGATCTTGACTTCAGAGCCGATCAATGGCATGATTATCGGGCTTTCGGTATCACCATTCGAAGTTTGCTCTCTCGAATTGATATTGCGATTGGAACAGAAGAAGAGATCTTAGCCGCCACCTTGAGAGACAAAGAAGCTGTAAGTATCACGCACCAACAAATTTCTTCACCAAAAATTAAGGGAAACCTGCATGCCGCGATTGATGAATTACTAACTCTCGGACCCAAGGTGCTCATTGTTAAGAGAGGTGCTCGTGGCGCAAGCTTTTATTGTAAGGGAGAAGATCCTATTGAAGTGCCCGGATTCCCCGTTAAAATACTGAATACCTTAGGTGCCGGAGATGCTTTTGCAAGCGGATTCATTTACGGACTTCTACAACAATGGGATTGGTATAAGTCATGTCGTATGGGCAATGCAAGCGGAGCACAAGTGGTATTGCAAAAGGGCTGTGCGAATTTCATGCCCACATTGAAGGAGTCTCTTGAATTTATTAAAACACATGGAGGATTTTAAATTATGGAACCACTTAAGGTCTTTATAAACGGAACCTGGAAGCAGAGTCATTCAACCACTTACCTCGAGGTGCTCAATCCGGCCAATCAAGAATGCTTGGCGCAGGTTCCAGTTGGCCCTGATACATTTAAAGATGTCAGTGCAGCCGCTGAGGCAGCGCAGAATGCCTATTTGCAGTGGAAAAAGGTGCCTGTAATGAAAAGGGCTCAATGCCTTTATCAACTCAAACAGCTTTTGGAAACTCATAAAGAATCGCTTGCTATCTCTATCACCAATGAATGTGGAAAGACAAAAGACGAGTCTTTAGGGGAGTTGCAACGTGCTATAGAAAACGTTGAGGTAGCCTGTGGCACCCCCATGCTCATCTCGGGCGATATCATAGAAGATATAGCCAGTGGTATTGATGAAATGATGATTCGTCAACCTTTAGGGATTACAGCCTGTATTACTCCTTTTAATTTTCCGGCGATGATCGTATTCTGGTTTTTGCCTTATGCCATTGCCACGGGTAACGCCTGTATTGTAAAACCTTCAGAAAAGGCACCTAAAACAATGAATTTGCTGTTTGAATTAATTCAACAGCTCGATATTCCAGACGGCCTAATTAGTCTGGTACATGGAGGCAAAGAAAGTGTGGATGCGCTTATCCAACACCCATATATTAAAGCCATTAGTTTTGTAGGTAGCACCAACGTTGCCCGTTATATCTACTCTGAATGCGGAAAATATGGAAAAAGGGTGCAGGCCCAAGGAGGTGCCAAGAATCCTATCATCGTATTGCCCGATGCAGAACTAGACCTCACTGCAAAGATTGTAGCTGATTCGGTTTATGGTTGTGCAGGCCAACGATGTCTTGCCGCCTCAGTAGTGATTCGTGTTGGGGATGAAAAGAATACAGTCAAAGAAGCCCTCGTTGAGACCGTAAAATCCAAAATCGTTGGATACGGATTGAACGAAGGAGTCAGTATGGGACCTGTAATTTCTCAAGAGAGCAAACAGCGTATCACAGGGCTAATCCAGCAAGGAATCGAAGAAGGAGCATCATTATTGCTTGACGGACGAAAGATCACTGTACCTCAATACGAACGTGGAAACTTCATTGGGCCTACCATTTTAGAAGATGTGCCGGTAGACCAGTCACTCATAAAAACTGAGATTTTTGGTCCAGTCATGAGTCTGATTGCGATGCCCACTATTGAAGAAGCCATAGCTTTTATAAATAAAGGAGCCTATGGCAATATGGCTTGCCTTTTCACCAGTAACGGGGCCCATGCAAGAGCCTTTAGAAATGAGGCTCAGGCGGGAAACATTGGCATCAACATTGGGGTAGCCGCACCTATGGCCCAGTTTCCGTTTAGCGGTTGGAAGGACAGTTTCTTTGGAGACCTTCACGGTCAAGGTAAGCATGCCATTGAATTCTTTACCCAAACCAAAGTGGTGATTGAACGATGGCCTAACGAATGGTCAAGAAAATTTTAACCTTATGATACACATCGCAAATGCTCCATGTTCTTGGGGGGCGTTAGAATTCGATTTAGAACAGAAATCAGCGCCTATTGGTTACGCTCAAGTTCTCGACGAAATGACCCAAACGAAGTATCAAGGCACCGAACTAGGAGATTGGGGTTTCATGCCAACAGATCCGGCTGCACTTAGATCGAATCTAGTCAAGCGAAATCTCGAATTGGTAGGCGCTTTTGTTCCTGTCAATTTAAAGGATAAAGCAAGTCATTCGAGGGGTGTTGAGCACGCGCTTAAGGTGGCAAGGCTCATGCATGAAGCTGGGTATTCAAACGCATTTATTGTTTTAGCCGATGAGAATGGGACAGATAGCGTTCGTACTCTTAACGCCGGAAGAATAAAGAAGGATATGCAACTGAGTGATGTGCAGTGGAATGTTTTTGCTGAAGGATGCATGCGCATTTCAGAAAAGGTGCAATCCGCCTATCAGATGCGAACTGTTTTTCATCACCACTGTGCGGGCTTTATTGAAACCCCAGAAGAGATAGCAAAACTCATGCATCTCACAGATCCCTCACTATTGGGATTGTGCTTTGACACTGGTCATTACGCCTTTGGCGGAGGCCATCCCACTGAAGGTCTTCAGCAATTTCAATCGCGCATTTGGCATGTGCACTTCAAAGACTTTGATCCGAAAATTGCACAGCTTTCAAGTGCTGCGAATGGAGATTATTTTGATGCCATTTCTAAAGGGGTTTTCTGTGAATTAGGAAAGGGTGCCGTTGATTTTTCAGAGGTGAAAAACATTTTGGATCATCAGCAGTACGAAGGATGGATTGTTGTAGAACAAGACGTTTTACCCGGCATGGGAGATCCAAAGGCGTGTGCAGCATCAAATCGAAATTTTTTAACCTCAATCGGACTCTAATTATATGACACTTAAAATAGCACTTGCAGGTCTAGGAAGAATCGGTCAGATTCACCTCGAGAATTTATTGCAACTTAAAGAAGTACAAGTAGTAGGGGCCACAGACCCGATTCAAGCTTCTTTAAAATTCGCGGAAAGTAGGGGAGTGAAGTGCTATAATTCTTTTGATTCACTTCTCGATGAAAGTGGCTGTGAGGCGGTAGTCATTTGTTCACCTACCGATACGCACGCAGACTACACCATTCGCGCCGCCGAAAAAGGCAAACACATCTTCTGCGAGAAACCCCTTGACCTCTCACTTGAAAAGGTCAATGAAGTCATAGCGGTAATTGAGCGCACTCAAACCAAGCTCATGCTAGGATTCAATCGTCGTTTTGACAAAGAGTTCATGAGCGTAAAAGAACAGGTACTTAACGGCGCTATTGGAGACCTGCATATTGTGAGAATAACAAGCAGAGACCCCAAGGCACCTCCAGCAACTTACATTGCGCATTCGGGTGGTATTTTTCTTGACATGAGTATTCATGATTTCGATATGGCCCGATTCATTGTAGGCAAGGAAGTTGTTCAGGTATATGCTCAGGGTGCGGTTCGAATCGACCCTGAAATAGGCGCAGCTGGAGACTTGGATACGGCCGTTATTCAGCTTACCTTCAGTGATCAAACCATCGCTGTCATCGATAATAGTCGTCAAGCCGTCTATGGCTACGATCAAAGACTCGAGGCTTTTGGTTCTTCAGGAATGATTCGAGCCGAAAATAGGACGACAGATTGCCACGAGTTATTTACTACGAAAGGAGTGCACAGTGCCTTACCCGAGTACTTCTTTCTTGAACGCTATGCCGAAGCCTACAAGACCGAATTGAAATCATTTGTCGAGCATTTAATCCAAGGTACTGCCATAAGCCCTAATGCTCATGACGGATTGGCGTCTTTAAAAATTGGCCTCGCGGCAAAACGTTCAATTGAAGAACAACGTCCGGTCCATTTAGATGAATTTAAGTCCTAATTAAACCGCCAATGAAAACGATACAACTCACCACCGCACAGGCCATTGTTCGTTATCTCGGAGTTCAATACAGTGAACGCGACCAAAAAAGTCAACGCCTATTTGCAGGATGCTTTGGTATTCTTGGCCACGGCAATATTGCTGGAATGGGCCAAGCATTAGACCAAGAAAAGACGCTCACCTATTACCAGAGTCGCAATGAACAGTCCATGGTTCATGCAGCAGCAGCCTATGCGAAGGTCAGTAATCGTTTGAGCACCATGGCCTGTACTTCATCTATCGGACCTGGTGCAACCAATATGATCACGGCTGCCGCAGCAGCGACTATAAATCGATTACCTGTTTTACTATTACCTGGAGATTTATTCGCAAAACGACAGGTTGCACCCGTACTGCAGCAACTAGAATCATCGTATTCACAAGACATTTCGGTTAATGACTGTTTTAAACCCATCTCAGCCTATTGGGACCGGATTAATCGTCCTGAACAATTACTAACGGCATTGCCTGAAGCAATGCGAGTGCTCACCTGCCCAATTCAAACTGGCGCCGTCACCATATCCTTACCTCAAGACGTGCAAATAGAGGCTTTCGAATTTCCTCTATCGTTCTTTGAAGAAACACAATGGACCATTTCTCGATCCAGGCCTGATAAATCGCTTTTGGCAAAAGCCATAGCGGCTATAAAGCAGTCTGAGAAACCGCTCCTCATTCTTGGGGGTGGGGCCCATTATAGCGAGGCACTTGAAGTTATAAGAGTGCTGGTAGATCAAACTGGAATTCCGGTTGCTGAGACCTTTGCAGGCAAAGGAGGGCTTCCTTATAACCACGAGAGTAATTTAGGGGCCCTAGGTGTGACCGGGACCCCCGGAGCAAATTTAATTGCACAAGAGGCTGATCTCATCATAGGCGTTGGAACACGGTACTCTGATTTTACAACGTCCTCTAAATCCTTATTTCAAAACGAAAAGGTTCGCTTCATAAACATCAACGTTGCACCCTTTGACGCCGCCAAGCATCATGGATTAATGCTAGCCGGAGATGCCAAAGTAACGGTAGAAGAACTTCTCACAGGCCTATCAGATTTCAAGGTGTCACCTACTTACAGTTCCAAGGTAAAATCGCTTTGCAAAGTATGGGATAAAAAGGTGTCAGAAGTCTATAACTACAGACACCATCCTCAAATGAGTCAAGGTGAAATCATCGGAGCCGTAAATGATTTAGCGTCAGACGACGCCATAATGGTGGCAGCCGCCGGAAGTTTGCCTGGAGATCTGCACAAATTATGGAGAACCAAAAACTCCAAAGGCTTTCATCTCGAATACGGCTATTCCTGTATGGGCTATGAAATCGCCGGTGGACTGGGCGCTAAAATGGCATGCCCAGAAAGAGAGGTATTCGTGCTGGTCGGAGACGCAAGTTACCTCATGCTTGCCCAAGAGATCGTAACCTCTGTGCAAGAAGGACTTAAACTAATCATTATTCTTATAGACAACAACGGATACAAGAGTATTGGATCTCTTTCACGCAGTATTGGCAGCAATGGCTTTGGAACTCGATTCTTATTCAGAGACTCGAAATCAGGACAAGTCGAGGGCGATCTGACCTCCGAAGCTTCATATTTGCCCGTGAATTTGGCAGAAAACGCACGAAGTCTAGGAGCTCATGTGATTGAATGCACCAATTACGACTCCTTAACTAAAGGTATAAAAGAAGCACAAGCCCATCCCAAAACAACGGTCATTTACACTACCTGTGACCGCTATCACAGTGTCGAAGGATATGGATGGTGGGATGTGCCTATTGCTCAGGTGAGCACTTCGAAAGAAGTAAATGAAGCGAGAGAGGCCAATAAACCTCAACAAGCCAATCAACGTTTTTATTACTAATTTAAAAGGATGCAAACCGCCCTCACCTTTATCGCTTTTACCGCATTTGTGGCCTTCTTTTCATGGTACCGATTAAGAAAAGAATCGTTAAGCTCTCAAGAAGGTTATTTTTTAGGGGGGCGGAGTCTAAGCGGTTTAGTAATCGCGGGTTCAATGATTCTGACGAACATTTCGACAGAGCACCTGATTGGAATGAATGGATCATCGTATCGCAATGGGTTTGTCATTATTGGATGGGAAGTGACCTCGGCTCTTGCCTTGGTGGTGGCTGCACTATTCTTCGTTCCGAAGTACCTAAAAATGGGACTAACCACCATTCCCGAGTTTTTAGAATACCGGTTTGATGCCACCACACGTACCTTGGTTGCGGCGTTTCTTATGATCTCGTTTGTGGTTACGCTTTTACCTATTGTTCTATACACCGGAGCGATCAATTTAGAAAGCATCTTCTCTGTTTCTGAGCGATTAAGCGTCTCACATGAAACAGGTTTGTGGATCACCGTTTTTGGGATCGGAATCATCGGCTCTGTTTATGCCATTTTTGGAGGGCTAAAGGCGGTAGCATTTTCAGATTCGATTAATGGAATAGGTTTATTGCTAGGCGGTACGGCTATTCCGCTCATTGCGCTCTATCAAATTGGAGACGGTCATATTCTAGAAGGACTATCGGCTGTGATTGATCATGCCCCCGAAAAATTTAATGTGATTGGGAGCAAAGAGTCCGTATTGCCTTTCGAGGTGCTTTTCACCGGATTAATGATCAATCAATTGTATTTCTGGGGAATGAATCAAACCATCATTCAAAGAGCCTTAGGAGCAAAAAATCTGAAAGAGGCACAAAAAGGATTGCTGTATACCGGGGTGCTTAAAATCCTAGTTCCGATAATAATCATTCTTCCAGGAGTGATCGGCTTCTATTATTATGGTGACTCCCTCTATGAAAACCAAGATTTAATTTATCCTGAGCTCATTAAAAAATTGCTTCCAGGTAGCTTTGTGGGCGTCTTTGCGGCGATCATCATGGGGGCTGTTTTAAGCACCTTCAATAGCGTACTCAACAGCGCGGCTACCATTTTTAGCTTAGACATTTACAAAAAACACCTTAATGCGGCTGCTAACGAGAAACAATTGGTGAGGGCAGGAAAATTAACCTCTACCCTACTTGCACTTTTTGCGATGTTGGTTGCGCCTCTCGTAGTGAATGCTCCTGAAGGCTTGTATCAGCTGTTACAGCAATTAAACGGAATCTTTTTTATTCCAATTGCCTCAATTATGATTGCCGGATTTTTCATGCGTTCTATTACTGCAAAGGCAGCAAAAGTTGCATTAATATTCGGACTGATTTTCTATATAGCCACCACCTTCATCTTTAAGGTCAACCTTCATTTTGTGCACCTTTGGGGCATTGAGTTTGTGCTCAATATGATTCTCATGTTTGCCGTATCCCAGGGATCTAAAACCCCACTCACCAAGTTTCCCGAAACTGATATGCCCCTTCTTGATATGCAACCATGGAGGCATACCAAGATCCTATCTTTCATTCTTTGTGCGGTCACTGTTTTTATCTACATTCTTTTAGGTCAGTTCTAAAAGAATAGGGCTAATAAAACATTAGCGCGTTCCCATAGGCATTGGTGATTGATAGGCTTCAAAAGGATAGCGGTCTGGAAGCACTAAGGTCCCCGTAGTAAAAATCAACGAGGACTCGAGTCCACTTTTAAAAGTTACTTCAATCAAAGAAGCCGTATATCCCTCAGCACTTTCTGGCGCCTCAATAGCATATATTCCGTCGTCATTTTTGGGAATTAGGGTCTTTTGCCAATTTTGTCCGACCTCCCAAATTCTAAAATCTCTTGCGTTTAGATTGTTAATAGACCACAGAGCGATTTCATAGTCGGATTCTGCGTCTTTGATTAGAACTTCAAAACGATCAGAGTTAATGCTCCACTCCCATTGCGGAATCGACTGCTCATGCGCTAAGGCATCAAAAAAAGAGAAGACATTTGAGGTATTGTAAGAACCGGCAAGCCCATGATTGCCATTGGGTACGTATTGCAATTGCTTGTATCCCGGTAATTCGTCGAAATAGAACTTCCATGAATCGGTAACAAAAAATTCATCGATCGTTCCATTAACAATCAGTTTAGGCATCTCAAAACGCTCTTTAAACTCAAAAGGCTCTACAAATTCAAGTAGCCTGTCAAATTCCTCTGAACCGATCCATTCCATGATTCCATAATTGACATAATCCTGGACGGCAGGTGACCAATCTCCATAAACTCGGTAGTGATGCTCAAATGACTCCTCGAGATTAAGCAGATCAATTACTAGTGGTGCCATCCCCATGACCCGATCATCAACTGCTGCAGTGGTCCAAGTCGTCCATCCTCTTTTAGAAGCCCCTGAAATAAAGAACTCTTGCACCGGCAAACTGCTCTTTGAAGTTACCGCTTGAACGACATCCATGGCCCTTGAAACCGCTCTTGTCATTGGAAATCGAGCCAACCATTCGGCCTGATCATCAGTCGCACCACGGGTTAAAAACTGCTTCCATCCGTAGGCGATTAAATCATCTTCATAGCGGTCAATGGTATCGCTAGTTCCAAAATGCATCGGTTGAAAAGGAACATTACTCACGTGAGCAATTACAGCTCTGGTTGATATGGCTTTTTCTACATTGAGGGTATCAAGCTGCCAAACCTCATCTGCTGAACTGCCCCCACCAATAAACAACAAAGCCTTATCGGTATCTATTTCATTCGGAACAGCAATGTCTACCCAATGCCACCATTCTGAAGGGGTCGTTTGTTCTTCAGCCATCCATTCTCCTGAAATCATTTTTGCCCTGTAAACTTTAGCTTCCATGTAATCGAGAGAATCCACGACAGAAAAACTGTAACCCGTGTTGTTTTTGACATAGGCCTGTAATTGCTCAATGGGCTGCAGCGTAACAGCTTGTTCGGCAGAAGTACTGCAAGAATAGAGACCGATCAGTATAAGCGTGAACGCCAAGTAGAATTTCTTCATCTATCATTTGATTTTGATGTAAATTACTTATTTTAAAAGACTTACAAATACATCTCAATGGCATTTGCTCGGTATACTTTCATCGTCATAGTCTTTTTGCTTTGTTCGTGTAATCGAACTTCAGAAGGTAAACTAGAGCTGCATTATGTTATTCAATCTATCGATACGGTTCAAGAAAGAATGAATGTCACCTTCGAGTTGATTAACCATTCTTCTACAGCTTTCGAAGACGCTTCATGGGAGCTTCATTGGAACCAGATGAAAGGCAGAATTGTTGCTTCGAGTCTGCCCGATGGCATTCAATACACGCATATTAACGGAGACAATTACATGAAGCTGCAATTCGACAGTCGCTGGGCTTTAAGACCAAAAGACACTTTAATCTTTGAATTGCAGCAGCAAGGAGTTATGGATCGATTAGCTATGGGTCCTATTGGTGTGTTTATTGCTCAAAACGACCTGATACGCGATGTTGAAACTACCATCATTTGGCAGAAGGCGAGGGGGTTATCAGAATTGGAGATTCCCACCCCAGAAAATCGTTTTGAACGATTAGAAGGCATCTTTCTTCTGGCAAAGGACTCCATTCTTACCCTGGTTCCACAACCCCTTACTTTATCAATTACTGAAAACAAACGACACGCAGATACCCACTGGTCCATTGATCTTGATTCCAACTTAAACGAGTATCGCCCTCAATTGATTTCGCTTATGAACGATCTATTCGAGCAGGGCCTAGATTTTGAAACGAATAGACCGTCGAATTTTTTCATCCGCTACAATCCATCTCTCGACAGTGAGGCCTATCGCCTTGATATTACCCTAGGGTATATTACCCTTGAGAGTGCCTCATACCCAGGATTGGTCTATGGCCTTCAATCGCTGCATCAATTGATCGACAGCGCTGATCTTGAAGGTTCCACCTGGCCAATAGCACAGATCGAAGATGCCCCTCGCTTTGGTTATAGAGGATTTTTACTCGATATCGCGAGAAATTTCTACGGATTACCTAAGCTAAAGCAGATCGTAGACCTGATGAGTCGAATGAAATTGAATCACTTAGACTTGAGATTGACAGATGATGAAGGATGGCGGCTTGAGATCGACGGGCTACCTGAGTTGACCTCGGTTGCCTCAAATAGAGGATATACTACCGATGAACGAGATCGACTAATTCCAATGTATGGGTCCGGAGCCACAGGTACGCCTCAAAGTAATGGCTACCTCACCGCATTAGAGTTCGAAGAACTTCTATCCTATGCAAAGGTGCGAAATGTTCAAATCATACCTCAAATCAGCTTTCCTTCACATGCACGAGCAGCTGTAAAGGCAATGGAGAGTCGCTATTATCGCTATATGCAATTAAACGAACCCGAAAAGGCAAAAGAGTTTCTTCTCAGCGACTTCAAAGATAAAAGCAACTACAGATCTGCTCAAAATTATAACGACAATATTGCTTGTATTTGCCTAGAAAGCGCGTATGCGTTTTATGAAAAAGTAATTTCTTCAGTAGAACAGAATTATAAAAATGCAGAGGTTCCACTTACTAAATTTAGCATTGGTGCCGATGAAGTTCCTTACGGGGCCTGGCAAGAATCTCCCATTTGCGCTAAGTATTTAAAAGAACAAGACACGAGTATTTCTTCTATATCCTCACTCTATACAAGCAACCTAAAACGCCTAAAAAATCTTTTTGATGCACGGGGTATCACTATGACAGGATGGGAAGATATTTTACTTGATCACTCTGAGAAAAGCCAGGGAGAAACACAAATAGCTTCAGAAACTTTAGAGTTCGAGGTGATCCCATATGTTTGGAACACCAGTTGGGGTGAAGGCCGAGAAGACATGATTTACAAAATGGCAAATGCAGGATTCACCCCTGTGATGAGTAACTCATCGGCCTTTTACTTTGATATGACCGATGATAAAGACATCGAAAATTACGGACTAAACTGGTCTGGATATGTCGACTATTATGATACATGGGCGATTGATCCATTGAATGTATTTTCAAATCTGACATTGACCGAAAAACATGGTCTAACATCATCCTACATCGCAGAACGTGTTAAGCTTGATCCCAAAAAGCAGGCAAACTTTCTAGGCATACAAGGACAGCTTTGGACTGAAACTGCCTTTAATGAAGACATACTCGATGAACTGCTCATGCCTAACCTCATCGTATTCTCAGAAAGAGCATGGGCCTCGTCACCCGAATGGCATCAAGAAGCCGATGCAGTGTTGCAAAAAGAAAGGAGCTTGAACGAATGGAATATATTCAGTAATACATTAGGCCAGCGATTGCTACCGTTAATAAGCCACTGGTATCCTACCCTCAACTATCACTTACCCAAACCAGGAGCAAAAATTATAGAAGGCAAATGGCAGGTACGCTCCCATTTTCCAGGATTAGAAGTGCATTATAATTTTACTGATCGAGAACCAACCGTTTCAGATCCGATCTTTACAGCTGCCATTGACTCAACTAAGGGGCCACAGATTCATCTGCGCGTATTTGCCCCTAACGGTCGCGGAGGAAGATCTATTCACACCAAATCTCATTTGTCCTACTGAACCATGTCCTACCCTTATCACACCGCAGTAAATCATCTTCTAGACGCCATTGTTCAATCCAATAAAGAGTCCATAGCACAGGCCATTGATTGGTTTGCCGAAACCTTAATCACCGATCACTTGATTCATACCTTTGGCACAGGCCATTCACACATGATCGGATTAGAGCTCTTCGTTAGAGCTGGCGGATTGGCTAATGTGAACGCCATGCTCGATTCTACTGTAATGACCTCTGAAGGAGCTCGAAGGTCAGCCGAGATCGAACGGATCAGTGGTTTTTCAAAAGTGATCTGGAATCAGCATCAGATAGCTAAAGAAGATCTATTTATAATCATCTCCAATTCTGGACGCAACGCTATGCCTATAGAAATGGCTCAATTAGCTAAAGAAAATGGAAATAAAGTGATCGCGATCACCTCGCTCACTCAATCTAAAACGTTTCCTTCTAGAATTGCGAATCAACCCAAGTTGTATGAGATTGCTGATCTCGTTTTAGATAACAATGTGCCAACCGGTGACGGATTATTGAACATAGGAGCAGACCTAACAGGCGCAGCTTCTACGATTGCAGGCTGTTTTCTGGTCAACCTGATCGCCACCGAGGCGATGAAAAAAGCGCATTCACAAGGATTTCAACTGCCGATATATTACAGTCAAAATGTAGACGGATTTAGTAATGAAGATCTATACAAACGTTTTAGTAGTCGAATCAAACACCTCTAACTATTTTATTTCTCGAACCCTCCTCTTCACAATTGGTATCTGTGAAGGTGCCATGCTTAAAGATGATATACCTATATCAAGGAATTCTTCAGTAAAATCAGTATCAGCCGCCAATTCTCCGCATATACTAACCGCTTTCCCAAGTCTTTTTGCATGGCTATTAAACTTCTCTATAATAGCAATTAATGTGGGCTTGACATCTTCAAAATAGATAGAAAGATTAACATTCGATCGATCTGCTGCCATTAAAAATTGGGCCAAATCGTTAGTTCCAAAAGAGAAGAAATCAGCCAAGTCAACAAATTTTGTAGGATTGACGGCTACGTTAGGAACCTCAACCATAATTCCAAAAGGAGGCATTTTTAACTCCTTATACCCTTTTGTTTTCAAGTCCTTGAGTTCGTATTGTATTAAACTTTTAATCTCAATGCAATCCTTCTCTGTTGCAATCATTGGACATAATATTCTTATCGAAAATTCTTTAGATATCCTTAATAAGGCTCTAATCTGAGGTTTAAGCAATAAATCATAATTTTTTAATCCCAATCGCAAAGCTCTGAGCCCCATAGCCGGATTTTCTTCATTGGCTACCGGCAAATAACTCAAGGGTTTATCTGAACCAAAGTCTAATAGGCGAATGGTGTGGGTAACCGCGTCGTATCCTTCTAATATAGAAACATAAACATCGTAGTGATCTTGCTCAGAGAGTGGTGTTTTTTGCTGCAAAAAGGCCAATTCAGTCCTAAACAACCCGATTCCATCCGCACCGTTCACTTTGGCCTGCTCAACCTCCAATAAACTTCCAACATTGGCCTCGATAGAAATTAATCTGCCACTCTTTGTAACGGCTTTCTCGACAGCCTTCAAACGCGCTTGTTCAAAGCGCTCTTGTAACACTCTTAATTTTTCCTGTGCGTTTTGAATCTGTTTTGTATTCGGATCCACTACAAACTCCCCCGCCTCGAGATCGAGCAAAGTTGGAGTTTCATTTTGAATTTCTAAGACCTGCTCACTCACTCCGATGAGTAATGGGATACTTAATGCCTGAGCGAGTATGGCGGTGTGATCGGTGAGCCCGCCTTCAATCAAAACAATACCGGCAATCGTATCGCTATTCATAGAAGACAACTGTTGAGGGGTCAACTGCCGCGACACGATTACGGCTTTATCTGTCCATGTGAGCTCTTGAATCTCCTGGCCAGATAACAGTCGTATCACAAGATCAGCAAGCATTCGAATGTCTTCTGAACGCGCACTGAGGTAGGGGTCGTTTAGCGCAATCAGGGTAGTGGCGTAGTCTTCTGTCACTCGAAAAAAACAATACGCTGCGTTTTTCGAACTGCTCTTTATTAGATCTTTCGTTTGAACAACAAGCTCTGGGTCTTGTAGCATCTCATCATAGGCCTCGTATAATTCTAAGGCCTCTCCTTCAAGACGGCCAGTCATCGCAGCCTTCCATTGCCTTACATAATCGCGAGCCCCCGCTAAAGCCTTGTCGAATAGGGATTGTTCGTGTTTAAGGTCTTTGATACCGTGATCAGGAACAACAAGTTTGGGGGGTAATGCTACCTTTCGGGCAGGAGCAATGGCTATGCCTTTAGAAACTACTTTTCCGGTATACACCTCAGTCATTACGTACTCGCTGTGAAATTGGATGAAACCAGATTTTTTAAGCGGTCCAATGCCATATCTTCATCGGCCCCTGAAGCCTCAATGCGGATCTCTTGCTTTGATTTTACTCCGAGAGTCATAAGAGAAAGCATACTCTTACCATTAGCTTTCTTCTCATTGAAATACACCGAGATCTCAGATTCAAAAGAAGCAGCTGTCTTGGCGAAGAGTGATGCCGTTCTTGCGTGAAATCCAATAGGGTCATTTAATATGAGGGTGTGCTGTGTCATGACAATGGTAGGAGTTGTTCAGCTTGATCCATGATGAGTGAAGGGTCTCGTACCGCCTTGTTTACGCTTACATCAAGTATAGGCTTACCCTCAAATCGGTTTTTGCCTGAGATTGTCACCATTTTAGCAATAATGACAACATCGGCCTCATCGATCTGTTCGGCAGTAAGTTTGGTAGGAATTTTATGTCCTCCTTGTTCTTCTACAGCAATTGAATGTCCTCTTTTTTGAGCTTCTTTTGTCAAAGCCACAGCCGCCATCTTACTGTGCGCGACTCCGGCCAAACATGAAGTGACTAATGCAATTTTCATAGGTTCAAATTCATTATTCGTTTTCAGCATCTGCAGCCTCAATCGCTGCGATATCTCTATTACTAAACTGTTTTAATATATTCGCGGTCAAGGCAGTAACTACTGAACCCACGACTACGGCAAGTACAAATACGAGGGGTTTGTTATAAAAAAACCACTGTGCGATTCCTAGCACTGGCGTGCTCAATTCGAGTAAAAAGATTCCGGCAATTAGACCTGCCGTTGTTGATCCGGCAACCGTAGCAATAGTAACTCTCAACAAGTCTCCTGCCGCTAATGGAATGACGATTTCGGTGAAGCCTCCGACTATGGCGTAGATCCATGAACTCTTAGCATAATTGCGTTCGGTTTTCGTGTACAACGACGGCTTCAAAAACGTAGCCAAGCACATTCCAAGTGGCGGAACGGTTACGATTGCGCCGCAAATACCTAATGGAACATACAATTCTAAGTCCATGACCGCAGTAGCAAAGGTGCTCTGCGTTTTACTAAAGGGTCCACCGTAATCTACCCCTCCGAGAAACCCCATTACAGCACCCATAATCGCTGATCCTTGCTCACCTAGATTGGACAATATTTGAGATAAAAACACCATAAGTGCTGCAATCGGAGGGCCTAATAGGTATACCATAAATAGCACCACCACCAAAGTGCTCAACACCGGAGCCAAAAATCCCCAGGTACTTTGAAGTATCGAAGGCAACTCTACCTTCAATAGCATGTACGTCACGTATCCAACTAAAATACCGCCAACTAGGGCACCCAGATATCCAGTGTCAATCTGTTGAGCTAGAATACCGATGATAAATCCTGGAGCTATACCTGGAGTTTCTGAAATACTATATGCAGTATAGGCCGCCATGATAGGAACAAAAAAAGTAAGTCCGATAGTACCTACATCCTTGAAGACCTTCCAAATTGAATCATCTGCAACGTTGGTTCCTCCTAGGACCGCGAGACTTCCGACCATACCTCCGATGAGTAGTATGGGTAGCATATACGAAACCCCAGTGCGAAAATGCACCCCGGTGTTTCTGAATATCTCTTTCGTTTCACTCCAAAAATTCATAAGCTAAGAGTTAATGATTCGCAAAAGACGCTTGAATTTCTTGTTCGGTTTGAGCTTTTTCCCAGACCGCTCTAACCTCTTCTTCTAAAGCTAATGTGGCAATTTGAGACATGAGCTCAATGTGATTGTTATCTTCACCTTCATTCGCATCAGGAATAGCCAAAGCGAGAATAAAACGTACCGGATCATCGTCTTGATCCCAGGTTAAGTCGGTAGTGCGTGCAAATGCAAAACCAGGTGCTATAACAGTATTTGAAGCCGCATGAGGAATGGCAATACCATAACCACAATAGGTCGAAAGCGTCGCCTCTCGGGCCAAAACTTCAGCAGCATAAACTTGCGCATCGCGAATAACCCCTGATTGAGCCAAACCTTGTGCGATAGCTTGAATCGCTGCCTGTTTGGAGTCGACTTGAAGCGAAAGATTTATATAAGCTGGGGCTGGCATAGCATTTAGTTAGAGGGTTGTTGGGCT
Source organism: Flavobacteriaceae bacterium (assembly GCA_023264015.1). Lineage (GTDB taxonomy): Bacteria > Bacteroidota > Bacteroidia > Flavobacteriales > Flavobacteriaceae > UBA3478. The sequence goes on from JALQTJ010000004.1 coordinate 32,407, forward strand.
TTTTGAATAGCGGTTGCGCATCTCTTTAATCCAGCAGTAATACCCTCAGGATCTTTGAAAATAGCAGAGGATAAGACCACCACATCAGGTTCACATTCGATGAGGGGCGCTAAATTATCAGCTCGAATTCCGCCGTCGATCGCAATCTCACATTTTGGATTTTTCTCATCCACTAACTTTCGGGCACGTCTCAAGAGATCAAGACATGAGCGTCTCCAACCCCAATTGTCCTTTCCGTCAGTCTCATCTACCCCATGCACAACGATATGCAATCGATCTATATCGTATATCGACTCTTCGACAAATGATAAAGGAGTGTAAAGACCAATGGTCAATCCAATTTTCATCTTGCGTTCGCGACACCAATTGATGATGTAAGCGAGAGGCGCTCCAATAAAATGTTCAGCTGGAATGATCAGCATATTAGTGCCTACCTGAGCCAACTTTTCTATGAATAGCAAGTCACAGGTCTCTGTATAAATATGACACTCAATTGGCTTATCTGTATAGGGACGGATCCCTTCAATAATTTGGTGCCCCCCCATCAACTGCATGTTCTTCAGGTCATGCATATCAGCAGCGTCAGAGTGAATGTAATCTGCTCCGGCCTCTGTAGCTTCTTTAACAATATCAGCTAGGTGCCCGTAATCTACGTGGGCTAATCCCGCTGCAATTTTAATATCTCTCATTGTTAGTAGTTAAGGTGTTGTAATGCGAAATGCATCACTGCTAGATTGAATGGGTTGAATAAAAGTTAGATCTTTTTAAATGTAACACTTTTTACAACCCTCTCCTTATTCATCCTTTTTAACCTGTATAGGGCCATAAAAAAAGTCGCCCCTAAAGGGCGACTTTTTTCACAAAAAGATTTATGACTTCGTTTAGCGTTTTGTGGTAATAATAATCACTCCGCCGGCTCCCATGAATCCGTATTGTGCGAGGTCTTGAGGATTTTTCAAAACACGTATTCTATCGATTTCAAGTGGATTGATCGTTGAGGCCGCCTGAGAAAAATCTCCAACCTGTGTGCCGTCAATGATAAAGAGTGCCTGCTTAGGATTATTTACACTACTCACTCCACGCAAAAATACTTGAGCGCTCGAACCGTTTCCGCGAATCTGTAAACCTGATTGCTGACGCAAGCGATCAAGCAAACTCAAATTTCCTAGATTTTGAGATTCAGTTTCTTTTGCAGCCGCTGTTGTGGTTTTCGTGCTTGAGCAGCTTGCTAGAAGCACTACGGCAAACAAGGCAACGAGGATTCTATGTGTTTTCATAATGAGTTTATCTACTAATTGAGGTGAAAAGGTAGGTTTTAAAAAACATATTTAAGGCTTAGACACTGTTAAAGTGTCTCTGTTTGAGTGTTAAAATGGTCGCGATTAACGGTTTGCTCTTTGACACTATGAGAGACTATCTTATCTTTTCATCTATGACCATGCCAAAAACACTTAACGTCCTCATTGTAGGGTGTGGTAATATGGGAGCTTCTCACGCAAAGGCCTACGAAGAGCATCCTGGATACCAAATATGCGGTCTGGTATCACGCGGCAAAAGTAAAGAGCTTCTCAATGCTGAGCTGCAAGGCGACTATCAATGCTTTGACGATTATGCAGATGCCTTAGCGCAAAGCAAGCCTGAAGTCGTATGCATTTCAACCTACCCCGAAACCCACGAACCTTTCACGCTAATGGCGCTTGAAGAAGGCTGCCATGTCTTTCTTGAAAAACCAATTGCGACGACGGTTGAAGGCGGTAGACGTATCGTAGAAGCTGCAAATTTGGCCAAAAAGAAAGTAGTCGTCGGATACATCTTAAGACACCATATCATCTGGAAACGGTTTATTGAAGAGGCTCAAAAAATGGGGAAACCCTTGGTAATGCGAATGAACCTGAATCAACAGAGCCAAGGTTATATGTGGGATGTACACCGCAGTCTTATGAACTCTTTAAGCCCGATTGTAGATTGTGGAGTTCACTATTTAGACGTTATGTGTCAAATGACCCAAGCCAAGCCGATCAGTGTCTCGGCAATCGGAGCGCGCTTGACCGATGACATTCCTGCAGATAATTACAATTACGGTCAACTACAGATTCGTTTTGACGACGGATCGGTGGGCTGGTACGAGGCCGGATGGGGACCAATGGTAAGTGAAACCGCCTTTTTTGTCAAGGACGTATTCGGTCCAAAAGGAAGTGTCTCGCTCACCCAAGATCAACAGCGGTCAGACTGTGTAGACGGGCATTCTAAGGCTGATCTTATGCTCATACATCACGCTGATATCGACAGCAACAACACCTTTTTGAAGAAAGACGAGTATATTCGATTCGAGCACAGTCCAGAGCACCAAGAATTGTGTGACAACGAGCAGGCCTTTTTGTATGAAGCTATCATAGAAGATCGTGACTTGAGCAGCCACCTGAATGACGCGATTACAAGCCTTCAAATAGCCCTAGCTTGCGACCAATCCGTAAAAGAAGAACGAACTATTTTGCTTTAATACTAATTATGAAAAACCTTTTTACCCTTTGCGCTCTGTCTATAGCCGCCCTGAGCATGGCACAGCGAAGCCTTCCGTCAGACACCTTGAGCATCAAAAACGATCGCATTAGAGTCGGATCAGAATGGCTAGATTACTCGGTTGAAGTCGGAACACAACCGGTTTGGGACACCGATGGCAGTGAAATTGCCTACTTACAGTACACCTACTACAAACGCTCTGGTGTCAACAGCGAAACCCGACCACTGATCATGAGCTTTAATGGCGGACCCGGATCTGGTTCTGTTTGGATGCACTTGGCCTATACAGGTCCTAAAGTGTTGCGGGTAGACGATGAAGGGTTTCCTATCCAACCCTATGGAGTAAAAGACAACCCCAATACCGTACTCACTGATGCAGATATCGTATACATCAATCCTGTGAATACCGGTTACTCAAGAACCATCCCATTAAGCGGTAAAGAAGTCGATCGAAAAAAGTTCTTCGGTATTGACGCTGACATTACCTATCTCGCCGAATGGCTCAACACCTTCGTCACACGTCACAACAAATGGCGCGCACCGAAATACATTATTGGAGAAAGCTACGGAGGTACCCGAGTGATGGGCCTCGCCCTTACACTCCAAGAATCACAATGGATGTACCTCAACGGGGTCATTATGGTGAGCCCGGCCGATTATCAGGTATTACGCGTAGGAGGTCCTGTTTCAGAGGCACTCAACGTCCCTTATTATTCAGCAGCAGCCTGGTACCACCAGCAGCTTTCAAGTGACCTTCAGCAACTGTCTTTAGAAAAACTACTCGAGATCACCGAAGCTTTCACGGTAGATACCTTATTGCCTGCACTCGCTAAAGGCGGATCTCTATCACCGGGAGACCGCGATCAAATCGCCTCAGATATGGCGCGTTATACTGGGCTCAGCAAATCGGATATTCTGGCGCTCAACCTCTCGGTTCCGACCGGCTATTTCTGGAAGAACTTACTCAAAGACGAAGGCTATACGGTGGGCCGCCTAGACAGCCGTTACAAAGGGGTCGACAAGGTAGGTGTAGGAACGCGTCCTGAATACAATTCAGAACTCACCTCGTGGCTCCATAGCTTCACCCCTGCCATCAATTACTACTACAACGAAGTACTCGGGTTCAGAACTGATGTGAAGTATAACATGTTTGGCCCTGTTAGACCCTGGGAAGATGACCGCGTCAACACCCGTGAAGACCTGAGAGCAGCGATGGCCGAAAACCCTTATTTACACGTTTTGAATCAATCAGGCTATTTCGACGGTGCAACCACCTATTTCAATGCCAAATACACGCTGTGGCAGATTGATCCTAGTGGTAAATTCAATGACCGTCTTCAATTTAAAGGATACGAATCAGGGCATATGATGTACCTGCGCGCAGAAGACCTTAAGGCCGCCAATGAAGACCTAAAGCGCTTCATTCAACAAACCCAAACTAAAGGAAATCCCGCTAAGTACTAGCGGGATTTTCCCTTTAAAAACAACCTAACACCGCCACCCAAATGCAAAGAATACCCCTGCTATTCGCCCTGTTATTCTCTGGTATTTCGATTCAACTAAGCGCACAAGTAAACGCTAAAGATTACCGCCTAGCCATTGAAAAGATCAGTGAAAAAATAGTCATTGATGGGGTTCTAGACGAGCCTGCATGGGATCGTGCACAAGTAGCCAAAGACTTTTTCATGATCACCCCGGTAGATACAGGAAGGGCGCGTCAGCACTCAGAGGCGCGCGTTGCATTCGACGATGAATACCTCTATATCTCGGTAATTTTTTTCAATAATGCGGTGAAAGGGCCTTACGTGGTAGAGTCATTTAAGCGTGATTTTTCATTCGGAAAAAACGACAATCTCTTGATCGCCATAGATCCGTTTGACAATCAAACTACAGGCTTCTCTTTTGGTCTCAACGCCTACGGTGCACAATGGGACGGCACCATGTTCGAAGGAAAAGGAGTAGACCTTAACTGGGACACCAAGTGGTACTCAGAGGTGCGCTTCGATGAAGATAAATGGGTCGGTGAAATGGCTATCCCATTTAAATCGATACGCTACGATGAAACCATCAAAGAGTGGGGTATCAACTTCGGTCGCCTTGATCTAAAGGCCAGCGAAAAATCGAGCTGGGCTCCTGTTCCACGACAATTTCCGTCCGTATCCTTGGCTTTTGCAGGGCGATTGGTGTGGGACACTCCACCACCGAAACAAGGGGTAAATGCATCTATCATTCCTTATGTGTCAAGTATCTCAGAAGGAACCCACCTGACCGAGGACGACAGCAAGGCGAAGGTCGGTGCTGACCTCAAATACACCCTTACCACGGCTTTGAATCTCGATGTCACCCTCAATCCAGATTTCTCTCAGGCCGAGGTCGATCAACAAGTGACTAACCTCGATCGCTTCGAGCTGTTCTTTCCTGAAAGACGTCAATTCTTCCTTGAAAACGCAGACCTTTTTTCGAATTTCGGGTACCGAACTATCCGTCCTTTTTTCTCGAGGCGGATTGGGCTTAATGTTCCCATTGTGGCCGGTGCTCGCCTCAGTGGAAACCTCGATGAGAACTGGCGCGTGGGGCTGATGAATATCCAAACTAAGGCAGACGAGCTCCAGGGGCTAGGAGCCGAAAACTACGGAGTGATCAGTCTTCAACGGAAGGTTCAAGAACGCTCAAACATCAACTTTTTACTCGTCAATAAAGAGGCGCCAAATACAGACCCATCGGTTTCAGAGCGCTACCACCGAAACGCCGGGGTCGAATACAATTACTTCTCTGAAAACAATCAATACAACGGAAAAGTAATGGCCCTTCGTTCGATCAATCCAGATCCGGCAAAAACAGGAACAGTTATCGCCTCTCACTTAGAACATCAATCGATCAGATGGAACTGGCGGGTGCAACAAGAATACGTTTCAAATACCTTTAGTGCAGACGTCGGCTTTGTACCGCGAACCAACTATCACAAGTTCGAAGGATCACTCGGGCATCTCGTCTACACCGCTTCTAAAACCAATCCGCTACTTTCTCACGGACCAAGCTACACCCGTACGTATTTCTTTGATCTCGATGGGCACAAGACCGATCAGATCGACACCTTTAGTTATATTTTCAACTTTCAAAATCGCAGTCGATTTATTGTGGCCGGAGCGCGCAGTTCCATTGATTTATTGAGTGATTTTGATCCGCTTCGAAACGGCATTGGGGTGCTCAAGGCAGGAACAAATCACGAATGGACCAATCTTCGTTTATCATACGATTCAAAACCGCAAAACCTATTCACCTATTCACTCGATGCCATTCTTGGAGGCTATTATGCCCAAGGAAAACGCAATGCCTTTATAGGCGAATTTGGATACAGAGTTCAGCCGATTTTAGAGCTGAGTTCGGTGATCAATTACAATCAATTCGATCTCCCTCAACCCTGGAAAGAGCAGTCTTTTTGGCTTGTCGGATTAAAAGCCAACCTCACCCTTACCGACAATTTATTCTTCTCAAACCTCTACCAATACAACGAGCAAGTTGACCTTTGGAACTTCAACTCTAGATTGCAATGGCGCTACAAACCAGCGTCTGATATTTTCTTAGTTTTCAATAGTAACGAAGTGACCATCCCCAGCTTCTCAAGCGGATGGAATCTCACCTTCAAGATCAACTATTGGCTCAACCTATAAGCCGTTCTTATGAAACAATTTGGCGCATTTTTTTTCGTTCTTTTCTGCACCTTTTTCTCGCAAGGTCTCGAGGCTCAAGAGATCGATTGGCGCTTTCAAGATCCTGAGCTCGACTTCGAGACGCGAACAGAGATTCTGGTTCAACAACTCACCCTAGAAGAAAAGGTGAGTCAACTGGTACATGAGGCTCCAGCCATTGAGCGACTTAATATCCCTTCGTACAATTGGTGGAACGAGGCGCTTCACGGCGTGGCAAGAAGCGGGTACGCCACAGTCTTTCCGCAGTCCATTTCGGTAGCCGCTTCTTTCGACAAAGACCTCCTCGAGCGAATAGGCACAGTAACCTCTGATGAAGCGCGTGCGAAGCATCATGACTTTATTCGAAAAGGCAAGCGCGGCATTTACACCGGCCTGACCTTTTGGTCTCCAAACATTAATATCTTTAGAGATCCGCGCTGGGGACGTGGTCACGAGACTTATGGCGAAGATCCTTACCTGACCGGTAAACTCGCTTCTTCTTTCATTAAAGGTCTGCAAGGTGACGATCCGAAATACCTCAAGACCATTGCCACTTCAAAGCATTTCGCCGTGCACTCAGGACCAGAGTCTTTACGTCACGGCTTCGATGTCGACGTTTCTGATGTCGATCTCTATGAAACCTACCTTGAGGCTTTTCGAATGACCGTCGTTGACGCCAATGTACAGTCGATCATGAGCGCCTACAACCGCTTCAGGGGAGCTCCTGCATCGGCGAGTTCATTTTTGTTAGACGAAGTGCTTAGAGCGCGTTGGGGGTTTGAGGGCTATGTCGTCTCAGACTGCGGAGCCATAGGAGATATCTTGTACAATCACAAGATAGTAGAGAGCAAGGCAGAGGCTGCTCGTATCTCGCTTGAAGGCGGATGTGACCTCAACTGCGGGTCAACCTATCTCAGCCTTTTATCACTTGCAGAGCAAGGCTTAGTGAATCAAGAGGCCTTAGACAAGGCAGTGTCTCGCCTCTTCTTGAGTCGTTTTAGATTGGGAATGTTCGATCCAGAAGAACAGGTTCCTTTTAGCGGTCTTTCGGTGGATATTGTAGGGGCCGAAACCCATCTAGATCTCGCCAGAGAAGCTGCGCAAAAGAGCATTGTACTTCTCAAAAACGAGAACAATATATTACCCTTAGACAAGCACGCACTCCAGAAAATAGCCGTCATCGGACCAAATGCTGACAACTGGGAATCTTTAGTCGGAAACTACCACGGCACTCCCATTGAGCCCGTGACCTTTCTAAAGGGGTTGCAACGAAAATTGAGTCCTGCCGTAGAGGTAGCGTATGCAAGAGGATCGCATTTCAGTGATGAAGTCTATGCACTCGAACCGATCCCATCCGTTTATTTTGAAACGGCTGATGGGCGCCAAGGGTTAGATGCCGAATATTACGACAATATGAATTGGGAGGATACACCCGTTTTAAAGCGTATAGACGATGCCATTGACTTTTGGTGGGAACACGACCCCATTTCGAAAGAACTTTCAGACTTCTTCTCGGTCAAATGGACTGGGTATCTTATTCCACCGGCAACAGGCGAGTACGAATTAGCCACCTTCGCTAAGATGGGGATGAGTCTCAAAATTGACGGCCTAGAAATCAGCAATGGAAAAGGCATGGTGCACGAGACTACCTATGCAAGAGAAAAGTTACGTCTAGAAAAAGGCAAGCGCTATCCTATTGAGGTGCGCTATTTCAGTGACGACTCCAATGCAGAATGCCGTTTACTCTGGACGCGCACCGACACTAATCTTCAATCAGACGCCGTAAAACTTGCCCGTGAATCTGACCTAAGCATAGTGGTATTAGGCCTCAGTCAGCGCTTAGAAGGTGAAGGTGGAGATCGCGAAGATATTGCACTGCCCAAGGTGCAAACTGATCTTCTCAAAGCGATTCACGCCACCGGAAAACCCGTGATTGTAGTACTCAATGCCGGATCAGCCTTAGCGGTGAATTGGGCCAAAGAACATGTAGACGCGCTCCTAAGCGTCGGATATCCGGGAGAGCAAGGGGGTAATGCCTTGGCTGACGTACTCTTTGGTGATTACAATCCGGCCGGAAGGCTACCGATTACTTATTATACTGCCTTAGACGAATTACCTGCCTTTGAAGATTATGCCATGAGCGATCGCACCTATAAATACTACAAAGGTGAGCCCCTATTTCCGTTTGGATTTGGTTTGAGCTACACACGGTTCAGCTACAGCAACTTAAACGCTACTTCAAGCCTGAAGGCAGGAGATAACCTTACCGTTCGCGTTACCTTGACCAATACGGGTGATCGTGCGGGAGATGAAGTAGTGCAGGTGTACCTCAGCGATCTCAAGGCCAGCACTCCAAGACCGCAGCATCAGTTGGTTGCCTTTGAACGGGTTTACCTTAGACCCAATGAGCAGCGTGAGCTCACCTTCGAAATTGATGCTCGCGCCTTTTCACTTATAAACTCACAAGGCAAACGAGTGATCGAATCAGGTGCATTTGAGCTTTATGTAGGAGGAGGCCAGCCTCAATTTACCGAGAAAGATCAACAGGTACATAAACGCATCATAGTTAAAGGTCAGAGCAACCTAGGCTTATAAGCGAAAGAATAACTATCTTAAAGTATTGATAAACAGAAAGATGAAACTACTTAAAGGCCTCTTTTTGGGCAGTCTACTCAGCGGACTCTTCTTATCGAGTACGCTAGCCCAGTCTTCACAAGACAAGACCAAACTTAAATTAGGAATCATAGGGCTCGTTCACGATCACGTGCATTGGATCTTCAATCGAGACAATAATGACCTAGAGGTTGTAGGTATTGTAGAAACCAATCCAGCCGCGATCGCAAAGTTCAAAGAGCGCTACCAATTAGAGGATGCCATATTCTTTTCTAGCTACGAAGACCTAATGCGCGAGGCCCAGCCAGAGGCTGTTTCGGCCTTCAACGAAACCGCAGAACACCTCGATGTAGCTTCGTTCTTTTTGCCAAAAAATATCCCTGTAATGGTAGAAAAGCCATTAGCTACTTCCTACGCAGATGCCCAAGAGATGGTGCGACTCTCTGAAAAACACCAGACTCCCTTACTGGTCAATTACGAGACTTCGTGGTACGAAAGCACCTACGAGACCAAGGCATTGATTGAGGATGGGGCCTTGGGTAAGCCCAAAAAACTCGTGTTCAATACCGGGCACATGGGACCGGTAGAGATTGGGTGTTCTCCTGAATTCTTGGCTTGGCTCACCGATCCGGTGCTTAACGGAGGAGGGGCCGTCACCGATTTTGGCTGTTACGGCGCCAATATCAGCACCTGGCTGCTCGAAGGCAGAACTCCTGAGCGCGTCACAGCGGTATTGAAACAAACCAAACCCTCAATCTATACAAAGGTTGATGACGACACCACCATCATACTTGATTATGACGATTTACAAGTGGTCATACAGGCCTCGTGGAACTGGACACACCATCGCAAAGACATGGAGGTATACCTCGATAAAGCCTCAATCTATGCGCTTGATGCTACCCGCATGCGTATTTTAGAATACGACTCAGGCAAAGAACAAACGCACGAGCCTGCATCTATTGAAGCCTACCAAAAAGATCCTTTTCGCCTATTGGTCGAAGTGGTTAAGCAAGGCAGAAAAGTCGATAGTCATTCGCTTTACGGCACCTCAAATAATCTCACCGTAGTTAAACTTTTAGAACTCGCCAAAAGATCGGCTGACCTAGAGCGCACCGTCGAGTGGACAGAACTGTAATTAGAAGTCGAAATAGGTATCCAGAAAAGGCTCATTGACTAGGGTGTAATGCCACCACTCTTGGGCATAGTTTTTAAAGCCAAAATGCGACATCACTTCATAAAGCAACTTCCTATTGGTTTTCTGCTCTTCAGAAAGGGCGTCGTAAAAGGTAGCCGATTCAGGGCCAAAAAAGTCAAAGGGTGTGCCCATATCGAGCTCCTCGCCCTTTCGAACCCCTACAGTATAGATCACGGTAAGATCAACCGTGCTTCCTCGAGAATGACCTGAGCGTTTTGCAATATATCCCTGCTCGAATAATTGGTCTTTAGGGATTGTGGGGTAATAAGCTGCCTTCATAGTGGTGTCCGTTGCACGTTCGGCCCATTCAACAAAGAAATTCACCGCGCGCTGCGGACGGTATCCGTCAAACAACTTCAATCCCAATCCTCTGGTTCTTAAAGAGTCTTGAACCTTTTTTAACGCATTAAGAGTGCCTAGGGTCAGTACTCTTTTGGCCGGGTTGTAGCCTCGAACCACAGATCCGGTAAAGTTCGCCGTACTGGCATAGCGCAGCTCAACCGTTAGATCTGGTACGACCCTATCTATTTTTGCAAAGCCATCAGGGATCTGCTGCGCACGCATTGGAGCAAACATTACCGTTAGCAGCAAGAATAAAGAATGCTTCATAGGCTCATTTTGATTCCGATGTAAACCTGACGGGGTAATCCGAGTTCATAGTAACGCGACCCAAAGGCATTGATTCGAATGTTATCGGCATAACGCACATTCGCAATATTTTGAACACCCATCGTGGCAGCAAGACTCAGTGAGGTTAAAGTCCACTTTTTCTGAAGGCTAAAATGATCTAACCAGAAGCCCTCAACCCGGTTAAGATTTTCATCATCAGCATATAAGGCACCTCGTCGAACCCGTTGGTAATTGAGACGTATCGATTCAGCGGCCTGGTAGGAGAGTTGCAAACTGCCCGATTGCCATGGCACACCCGGCAGATGTCGGTTTGCCACTTCTGGCGCACTATCCTCGGCAAACCTAAGGTCTAAATAGGCGTACACCAGATCAAGATTAAACCTATTGAATTGCCTTTGGTAGGCAAGCTCGATACCCGAGCGCTTGGTCTGGCCGGCGTTACGGTAAAAGCTACGCCCAGGAAATGCCGCTAACTCATAAGGAACAATATCGTTGATAGTCTTACCGGTAAAAAGCACCACCTCCCAATTCGAGTAAGAGGCACGCCTGTTCACTCCCAGCTCGAGCATCTCAGTCTCTTGAACACCCAAGTCTTGATTAAAACCTGAGGTGCTATACGGAGGAGTGATCAATTCACTGAGTGCTGGCGTTTCGTAAGCCTTTGACCCGTTAGCAAAGACCGATAGTTCAGGATGGAGCTGATATGAAAATCCCATTTGAGGGCTCATCGCATTGAGATTTATGGCATCAGAATCATCGACTCCGTCAGCCCGAAAGAAGTCTTCAAGTTCAAGTTTATTGCGATCAAAACGCAGTCCTCCTTGAAACAATAGACGCTTGCTTTTGAGCTCATAAAGCAGGTACGACCCCAGACTTGAAAAACCCTCATCTTGATCGAGACTAAGTGCCCCTCGTGAACCCGATAGGTTTTCATAGCGTCTTCTGTGGTCACGCTGATAAGCCCAATCGTATCCCACTATCAAATCGTGTTTCACCTTGACCTCTTTTGAAAAAGTCCACCTTAGAGAAGACCCCTGGCCCGCATAAAACCGATCTAAAACAACTGCGCCACCATTTGCAAAGGGTAGAAAGCCTTCAAAATTTCGTCCAGAGAAAAACCCATAAGTGGTAAGCTCATAGGCAGCGCTGCGGTGATTCAATGAACTTCCTACTTTGTAATGACGAATAGATTCTCCCGCACCATAAGCAACGTTTTGACTTCTGGCTTGAAAAGGATCTGCATTGAAGTCTTCAAGATCAATGGCTCCTGGATCGTCAGCCATTGGGCTATCGGCATAATTCGCTTGAATTACCCATTTCGAATCCTTTGAAAAGCGTCTCACATATTTCAGGTTGGCTAGTGAAGTCTTAGTGCGGCTATGCGCCCTATACCCTTCAATGTCCTGATGTGAAAGATGAAGTAACAATCCACCCTTATTGAGTTGAAGCGCTGAGGTATACGTGAATTGTGTTTGCCCAAAAGCCCCAATACGCATGGTCAATCGATGCCTATCAGCGGTCAGGTTTTCACGGGTGTCAATACTGATTACCCCTCCTGAAGCATTGCCGTATCGCAGAGAAGACGGACCTCTCAGCACAGCTATTGTTTCAATGAGGTCTAGCGGAAGGTTATCGAGCTGTCCTTGCCCGTCTGGTGTGGTCTCTGGAATATTATCGACCACCAATTTAATGCCACGGATACCGAAGGCTGCCCTTGCACCAAAGCCTCGGATTGAAATGCGCAAGTCTTGTGCGTAATTTGAACTGTTCAGTGCGATGAGTCCAGGAACCTGATACAGATACTCCTGAAGCGATCGCTGCGCACCCTGATAATCTGACGAAAAAGAGCTAATGCTTAAGGCCGCAGGTACCCTTTCTAATGCAATGCGTTGCCTCAAAGCTGTATCGGCAACTTCTTCAAGCTCAATCTCTGCAATAGAGTCGTTGCTGCTTTGAGCACGCAAAATAGGAGTTGCAAAAAGCGGTACGAGACCAAATAAAACAATCCGTAACCGGGCTTTACACACGGTGGTAGTCGCCTTTCCAGTTTTTGATTTTCGCCTTAATCTCTTTAGCCAGAAGCTTGTCTTTTACTGCCTGATCAACTAAATCAAGATATTCTTCGTCAGAAGCAAACCTCAACGCAATAATCTGAGAGAGTCTCAACGATGAGGGTAGTGGCTTTTGGGTAAGAAGGTAATGTCTAAAATTCTCTTCTGCCCGTATAGCACGGTCTTGTGCCTTAAGTGCAAACGTTCTCGTAAACCACATCAAAAGAATCAAAATTGGAGCGAGAAGTACGAGCAATGAAGCGAGATAATAGTTGTCTGCTGAAGCGCTAGCCCAGTAATTTAATGCCCCCCCGAAAAAGAGGACGATAAGAACAAAGAGGGCTCCGTGAAAGCCTTTTACTATTCTAGTGTGATTCTTAAAATTTTGAGCCTGTGCCATAATCGAGTAGGTTTAATTCCTTAATAGACCAAATTAACGCTAATTTTAATCACACCATAATCCCAACCCTGATGAAGAAAAGTATCCTGATTACACTAATGGCTTTACTAGGTCTTACTTCAATGAATGGCCAAGTAGCTTCTACTTCGAAAGAACTCGTAGAACTAAGAACCTATGAGGTAAAGACTGGCGCGAATATGAATGTACTGGTCGATTATTTAAAAGAGGTCCTAACTCCCACACTTAAATCTAAAGGAGCTTCAGAAGTAGCCCTTTTCAATGAATATGGAAATTCAGAGCCTCGAAAACTTTATTTGATGGTGGCTTATCCGAATAGCGAGGCCTTTATCAAAAGCCAAGAACTTCACAAAGACATGGCCTATAACCAAGCGGCGGCCTCTTACAATAGCATCGGCATTGAGAACACTTTATACAACCGCATAACATCAATGTTACTTCTTTCTTTTGACGCCCTACCAAAAATGGATCCGCTCAAGCCTGATTCAACGCTTTTTGAGCTTCGCACCTACGAAAGCTATAGTGAGGATGCCAACAGAAGAAAAATCGACATGTTTAACAATGAAGAGTTAGAACTCTTTTATGAGGTCGGGCTTCATCCTGTATTTTTCGGAGAACAAATTATCGGAGCGCAGCGCCCTTGTTTGACCTACATGATTCAGTTCAAAGACATGGAAGAGCACGATGCCAATTGGAAAAAATTCATCGACGCTCCTGCTTGGAAAGAGATGTCTTCAAAAGAGATTTATGCGGACACCGCCACAAAAATTCACAAGGTGTTCTTAAACAGGGTATTTTAAATAGAAAAAGCCGCTTGTAGCGGCTTTTTTTGTTTATCACAGAAACGCTCGGCCTTACATGGCGGGTTGAATTTTAGCCGAAGCTCTCCCGTATTCCCAGCGTACCTCGAATCCGTCAGGATTCACCTCGTATACCAAACGCTCTTCAAAGGTGCTTCCTTGACCTCCGTAGACGTTGACTCGAAGTTGGTCTTCTTCTGCATTGTAATTAAAAGCTCCCCATTGGTCAGCCACTTTGTTGAAAATAAAGGTTGACTGATACTCATTCGGAATAATAAAGAAGCTGTAAGTTCCGGCAGGTAAACGCTTTCCTTCAATAAGAATGTCTTTCTCTGTGGTAAATCTTGTCGCCTCATTGGCTCCAGCACGCCATACTTGACCAAGTGGAACAAGATCTCCCCAGATCATTCGTCCCTTAACTGCTGGTGAAGAATAGTTAATCGTTATGGAACTGCCCCCGGCTACTCCCTCAGCCACACGAGCTGGGCTCGCCTTTTCTTGTGCGAATGAAAAAGCTGTCAGAAGTACAGCTGCTAGTGATAAAATAAAATTTCTTTTTCTCATGATAGGTGTTTTTAAGACTATGAAGTTAACCAAAACTAAGATGTACTTGTGACCTATGTTACATTGTCTGCGTTAGGATAATGGTAATTTTGTACTAAACTAAAGAATCATGCCAACCGTAAAGCTGACTACTCAGAAATTCAAAGACGAGATCTTCGATTATACGCAAGAACGCGAATGGAACTACAAAGGAAACAAACCTGCCATTATCGACTTTTATGCCGATTGGTGTGGCCCATGTAAAATGGTGGCTCCAATTCTTGAAGAGTTAAGTGACGAAAATCCTGAAATCATCATCTACAAAGTAGATACTGAAGTTGAGCAAGAACTCTCGGCAGTATTTCAAATCAGAAGCATTCCGAGTATTCTGTTCATCCCTAAAGACAATCGTCAACCTATGATGCAACCTGGGGCACTTCCGAAAAATGCGCTTCAAGAAATTATAGACAAAGAACTCGTTCAGTCTGCCTAAAGTGCGGCTGAAGCCTTGATCAAAAGATCTCTGGTCGCTTTTATTCCTTCGATTTCAGAGAGGCGACTGCCTTCATATTCTACCCCAATGAATCCGTCGTATCCGTTTTCTTTGGCGATCTGAAGCATACGCGTGTAATCGATAAAGGTTTCGTTTCCGTTCTCATCAAAGTCATTTGATTTGGCGCTCAATGCCATGGCTTTTGGCATCATTTCAGAAACCCCTTGGTAGATGTCATAGACCTCGGCGCAGCTTCCGTCAAACACAGAACCGTAACCTTCTTCGGCAATACAGAAGTTTCCGAAATCAGGCAACGTGCCACAATTTTCTGCATCAACTCCATTGATTACCTCCATAAGTGCAGCGGCATTTGAGCTGATACGTCCGTGATTTTCTACCAATACATTGATCCCTTTTGGAGCTGCGTAAGCCGAAAGTGCTGAAAGGCTTGCAATAGAATTGGCCTTCCATAGCTCGGGATCTTTTTCTCCGTATAAGTTAAGACGTACAGCAGAGCAACCCATATCAGAGGCAGCATCAATCCAGAGTTTATGATTTTCTATGGCTTCAGCTCTGGCATCGGCATCTGAGGTAGAAAGTGCGCCCTCACCATCGATCATAATCAGTACATTGGTTAATCCGTATTCAGCTGCTAGTGCATTATTTTTAGCCACAAATTCAGCGACTGCAGCAGGCTTGTCTTCGGCTCTAACCACATCGGTGTAGAGTTGATTCACATACTCTAGGCCCGAAAACCCGAGTTCGTGTGCCTGCTTTGCAAAGTCGTAAGGAGACATCTCTCCAGAGCGTATGGCCTTGTGCAACGACCATTGAGCAAGTGAAAGTTTTACTTCGCTTTTCGATTCAGTTGCTGCGGCGGTTTCAGCCGACTGTTTTGGAGCTTGATTGCAGCTTAGCAGTATTATTGAGGCCGCTACAAACGCTACCCCTTTTAGATTGAATGTTCGCATAGTTTACCTTTTTTTGGATCAAAAAATTACGGAATATTTTAAAGCGCTCTAGCGAGCTCTCCAAGAAAATCAATCATTGCATTGTAATCTGAGACACGATACTGTGCGGCGGTTGCCTTGGCCCCTACTTTAATACTCACACTGCTAGAGGGCAGGTAGGTGAACATGTCTTCATCGGTGACGTCATCTCCGGCAGCGAGCACAAAATCATAACTTGAGCTGTTGTAGCGTTCTATAGATGCGGTACCCTTGTTGACACTGCTACTAACCACCTCAATGATCTTATCGCCATTCATCAAGTGAACCTCATTCGAGACCATACTTCTCAACGTCGTTTTAAGCTCTTCTGACTTAATGATTCCGAGTTCAGGATCTGTTTTTCGATAATGCCACACCAACGCATTTTTCTTCACCTCAACAAAGGTTCCTGGGGTATTATCTGCAAACTGTTGCATCACCGGTAGCACATGCGCGATCCACTCATCGCTACTCATGTTTTTCTCTTTCCATTCTGCGCCGCCCTTGAGACGTGTCAAATGCCCGTGTTCAGCAATAAGGTCTATGGGGAGGTGCCCAAAATGTTTTTCTAAAAAATCAGGCGGACGCCCGCTGATTACAGCAATATGTGTTGCAGGGTCTTCACTTAGCTTTTGAAGAATAGAAAGCACTTCTGCACTCGGAATAGCTTTTTGGTGATTGACATGAAATCCGGTCAATGTGCCATCATAATCCAAGAGCAACAGGCGTTCCTTTGAAGCCTTAAAGGCTTGAATAAGCTGTTCTTTTTGTTTGGTTCTAATGCGTACCGTGTGTTCTTCTGGGGCGCGATCTGCGATGCGATTGAGCTCTTCCATAAAACGCTTTGACCACTCGTGTACATCATAGCGGCGAATCCGTTCACGCATGGGGCGGTTGCGTTCGATCTGTTCTTCTTCACTCATCTCGACCGCCTCGTGAATGGCTTCAGATAGCGCAAAAGTATCGAACGGATTCACCAATAGAGCGTGATGCAGTTCTTTTGAGGCTCCGGCTAATTCGCTTAGAATAAGAACGCCTTTTGAATCGAGTTTGGTGGCCAAGAATTCTTTGGCTACTAGATTCATTCCATCTCTCAGCGGGGTGACCATAGCCACCTCACAGCCTTTGTACAAATCAATGAGGTCGTCAAAATCGAAAGAGCGGTAATAATACCATATGGGCGTCCAGTTCACTGTTGAATACATACCATTGACTCGTCCGATACTTTCATCTGTCTTTTTCTTGAGCGCCTTGTAGTGCGACACTTCGGATCGAGAAGGAACGATAACCATAACCAGTCTGATCTTTTCGTGGTATGCTGGATAGCGCTTGAGAAAGAGTTCAAAAGCTTCAATGCGATTAAGGATTCCTTTGGTGTAATCAAGGCGATCAATCGAAAGGATGAGTTTTCCATTGGACTGGGCGCGGTGCGAGGTAAACTGCTTACGCATCTCTGAGAAATCACTTGGGTGCTTTTCATCGTGCTCTTTAGACACTGCCTCAAACTTCTCGGTGTCAATCCCCATCGGAAAAGTGTTGACGATCACCTCTCGACCTCTATCGTTAATCGTATTGAAGTTGACCTCGAGGTGAAGAATACGTTTGACTGAACTCACAAAATGCCGCTGGTAATCGTAGGTGTGAAATCCGATGAGATCAGCGCCCATAAGTCCGCGCAACACCTCTTGTCGCTTCGGAAATATTCTGAAAATTTCAAACGACGGAAAAGGGATGTGCAAAAAGAACCCAATGGTGACATCTTGAATCTTTTGGCGGATCAAATCCGGAACCAACAACAATTGATAATCGTGTACCCAAACCGTGTCTCCGGGTTGTACCTCTTCAACCACAGCCTGAGCAAACTGCTCATTGACCTGCTTGTAGGCCTCCCATTGGTTGTCGTCAAAAACAACATTTTGTTTGAAATAATGAAATAAGGGCCAAATCGATTTGTTCGAAAGCCCGAGGTAGAAATCTTCTACTTGCTCTTGATCGAGGTGCACAGGCTTAAAGTTCATGTCCCCTAAAGATGCCTTGACCTCGTCTAACTGAGCAGCCTCAAGCTCTTCTTTTGGAACTCCAGGCCAACCGATCCACAAGGCATTGCCACTTTCGTGAACACTCTTGAGTCCGGTTGCCAATCCGCCACTTGTAGGGCTAAAAACTATGGATTGTTCATTTTTTTCAACTTTTAGCGGTAATCGGTTCGAAACAATGACAATTTTTTTCAACTTGGGATAGTACGATTTAAAGGGTTGGGTTATGCATTCAGATAATTTACATTACGGCATTATAGGTAACGGTGCTTCAGGTGCTCTGATTTCAAAAGAGGGCGCCATTGATTGGCTGTGTCTTCCTCATTTTGCCTCTCCCTCTGTATTCGGAAGGATCTTAGATCCAAAAGCCGGATGGCTCGGCATTAAAACCGCACAAGATGTCGCAATTCAACAATCTTACATTGAAAGTACAAATATTTTAAAGACTGTATTTGAGACGGAGGCCTGGGCCTTTGAGCTCTTAGATTTCATGCCGCGCTACCAGAAAGTGTCTGGAACGTACTACTATCCGCCTGAACTCACGCGAATCATTAAGCCTCTCAGAGGTGTTCCTGAGATTCAGATTGAATACCATCCGGCCTTAGAGTATGCCAAAGGACACACCGTAACCCATCACAAAGGCTCACACCTCATCAGCATTCTCGAAAACGACACCCAATACGATGCCTTGTATTGCTATTCAAGCCTTGAACTTCATACCATTTTAGATCAAGAAGTTGTTCGCGTAGAAGAAGACTTCTTTCTCACCGTGTCTTATAACGAAAAGCTCGAAAAGCCCACAATAGAAAAAGCTTGGTACGATTTTGATCTGACTAAGGCCTACTGGTTGAATTGGGTACAGCGGACTAAAGACTACCAAGAATACGCAGAAGAAATTAAAAGGAGTGCCCTAACCCTTAAGCTGCTCTCTTACGACAAAACCGGCGCTATCATTGCTGCCTTGACTACCTCGCTGCCTGAGACGATCGGAGAAGTTCGCAACTGGGATTACCGCTTTTGCTGGATCCGCGATTCATCAATGGTGATCAAAGTACTTTCGCAATTAGGTCATCGCAAGATCGTGCGCAGATTTATCGATTACATCATCGATCTCATCCCTGAAAAAGACGAGAAGCTACAGATCATGTATGGTATTCATGGAGAGCGTATTTTGACCGAAGAAACGCTGGAACATCTCGAAGGCTATCATCAATCGAAGCCTGTACGCATTGGCAACGATGCCTATCACCAAAAACAGAATGACATCTACGGCATCTTAATGGATGCCATTTATGTAGAACTCGAGCAATTCTCTCTTGACTTCGAGCGCAAAGAAGAATTGTGGGAGGTGGTAAAAAACATCGTATGGATCGTTGCGCACAACTGGGAGAAGCCTGATAAGGGTATTTGGGAATTTAGAGGCGAAGACAAGCACTTTACCTTCTCAAAGGTGCTTTGCTGGGTGGCCCTAGACAGAGCTATTAAAATTGCCAAGCTGCTGAATAAAGAGAAACCGAAATGGAACAGTATAAGAGATCGTATTAAAGAGCAGATCGAAGCACAAGCCTGGAATTCAGAGGTGAATGCCTACACTCAATATTATGGTGCCAAAGCATTGGATGCTTCTGTCTTACTCATGGAACAATACGGATTCATCGCCCCGAAAGATCCTCGATTCGTTGCCACCGTAAAAGCCACAGAAAAGGAGTTGTTGAGAGACGGGCTCATGTACCGCTACAAGAACGAAGACGACTTCGGAGAACCCTCTTCATCTTTCACTATCTGTACGTTTTGGTTTATTCGAAGTCTCATTAAGATTGGCGAGGTTGAAAAGGCCAAAAGCCACTTTGAGCAACTCTTGTCGTATTCCAATCACCTCGGATTGTTCAGCGAAGACATTGATTTTAACTCAAAGAGATTGCTCGGAAACTTTCCTCAAGCTTACTCTCATCTCGCACTGATCGATACCGCGATTCAATTCAATGAAACGTCAAGCAAAGCACCGCATTGATTGAGGTATTCTAGCTCGGCTAGTTTCGCAGAAAACTTCGCCTGAACTCCTGTGAGTTCGGCATTGAGCAAGTTGATTTGCGCCTGACGCAATTCAATAGAAGTGATTTGACCCAGTTCAAATTGGTTGGTAGAACGTTCAAAATTGTCCTTAGCCGTGACCACATTCTCTTGCTGTAGGCGGTATACCTCTATAGCGTTGCGATACGCTCCTTCAGCATTCAATAGGTCTCTTAGTACCTCTTGTTCGATTTGCTTTTCTTGAAGCTCGGTAGATTCAAGCGCGATTTTCGCATTCTTAATTCCGACCTGTTGAGCCCCTTGGCCGAACAAGTTCCAATTAAGAGTCAGCCCGGCAGACAAACCCGTGGCCTGACTTGAAGCCAAGAACCCGGTAGCCGGAAATACCCCTTCATTATACCCGTATCCTGAACTCACAGAAAGCGTCGGAAATAAAGTAGATCGTTGTGCTTTTAAGTTTAAGGTGTTAATCTTCTCGTTCGAACGCACCTGAAGAAGTCGAACATTTTTCGAAGCATAAGACTCGCGCTTTTCGCGCAGCACGGCCTCATCTACAAAGCGAACCATAGGGTTCACACTAAAATCGGTTTCAAGCTCACGCGCCATGATGACATTCAAGTTGCGTTTTGCATTGGTAAGCGACTGACGCTGCTGAATAAGATTAATGCTGTCTGTGTTGAGATCAACTTTAGCATTGAGTAGCTCTAAACGCGTTGAAGAACCGAATTCAAAGCGCTTTTCTGCCCGCTGAACTCGACGTTTCGAGTTCTCAAAGGTTTGATTTAAAATTCGGACTCCTTCTTCTAGTCGTGCCACCTCGTAGTAGGCTGAAAAAAGTTGCAACACGGTTTGCTCAATCGTCTGGCGAACTCCAAGTGATGAAAGGGCATATTGCTCCTTCAGGCGCTTGTAGTTGTAAAGACGTCCTAGACCGTCAAATAGGGTGACGTTCATATTGATAGAGGCATTGTATCTCGTAGTCTCTGCGCCGTCAATTACACGGGTTTGTCCGTCTTGAAAGGTAGCCTCTTGATTGTCTATAGCAATGTTAGCCCCAGAGGTTGCCGAGAGGGTCGGAAGAAAGCGACTATTTAAAAGTGATGCATTGTTCTTCGCCTGAGCTTCATCATTTTTTGAAACTAGAATGCCAAAATTATTCTCAAGTGTTGTCGCCATCGCATCGTCTGGCTGTAAAACCTCTTGAGCACTTGCGACACCTGTGGTCAGTGAGATGAAAAGAAGTAAGCGTAATCTATTCATGAGATTGTAATTCTTTAACTGCGCGTTCAACAGATTCACGCGTTGGTTTTACTCCAGTAAGTAGCCATTTCAGCTGAACCTTGAATGAATTGCTAAACATTAAGAAAAGCGGTAGCATCACAAGAGTGAGTACCGTGGCATAACCGATTCCATAGGCGATAGCGACAGCCATTGGCTTCAGAAACTGAGCCTGCCTACTTTTCTCTAAAAGAAGCGGGGCCAAACCGGCGATCGTCGTCACCGAGGTCAAGAAAATCGCTCTAAAGCGAGACCTACCGGCTTCAAAGAGTGCCTTTTCGAAACGCATTCCTGACTTCAGATTAGTGTTGAACTTACCGATGAGTACCAAGCCATCATTCACCATGATCCCGATAAGGGCAATGATTCCGAGCAGCGATAAGATATTCAACGGGAATCCGTGAATCTTATGACCCCATCCCACCGCTGTAATACTGAACGGAACAAGCATCAGAAGCAAAAAGGGCTGAGAGAAACTTCTAAAGGTAAATGAGATGGTTACGAAGATGAGAAAGAGCGCCGTGAACCCAACCAATCTTAGAGAGTCTACCAATTTTCCGGCCTCTCTATTTTGTCCCTCATAAGATGGCGTGACGGTAGGGTAGCGCGCCGTAATATCAGGCATGACCTCTGAACGTATCCATTCAAGGATCTCGGTGGGCGTAGTCTCATCTGGATTGTCGAGGTCGGCATTAATCTGAATCTCACGTTGTCCATCTAGGTGATTAATGGCCACATCTCCGCGTTCGATAGAATAGGTGGCGATTTCTTTAAGCGGAACCTTGTCTCCTGTTGGCGTGCTGATGCGCATCTCATCTAGGTCTACGATAGACGAACGGTTGTCGCGATCGTAACGCACCCATACGCGAATCTCATCTTGACCGCGTTGAAAACGCAAGGCCTGGGCCCCAAAGAATCCTGAGCGCACCTGATTCATAATGGTGCGTAGATCCAGCCCCAGCAGATAGGCGCTTTCTTTGAGTTCAAGTCGAATCTCTTTGATTCCTGAGGGATCATTATCGGCCACATCTTTCAATAAACCATTATCGAGCATTGCGGTCTTCAGTTGCTCTTTAGCCGCCTTTAGCTCTTCGATATTGTTTCCGAGTAAGGATACACTCACTGGTGATCCTCCGAAGTTTCCTCCAGAACCAAATACAAGACTCTCTACACCTAAAACAGGTCCGACCAGTTCTCGAATTCGGGCCGTAACCATGTTTGAGCGAATGGCATCAGGCCGTTCTTCTCCGGGTAATAAGTTGATTTGTAAACTCGCAGCCGAAGAACCCGGCCCTACGCGACGAATCGTGTTTTCGTAGAGCTCTTTACCGGTTCCTTTAAGATACGTTTCTGTAAATTCATCATTGACAATAAGAGCCTTCTGTTCGATCATTCTAATGATCGAGTCGGTAATCTTTTCATTGGTTCCGTTCGGCATTTGCAGTGTGATGCTCACCTGATCCGAAGCAATCCTAGGAAAGAATGCAGTCTGAATAATTCCTCCACCAATCGATCCGAAAGTGGTGATCAATAAGGCAATGAATAGCATTACGGTAAAAAACGAATTGCGCATTGAGAATCTCAAGAAAGGGCTGTAGACTTCATCTCGCATCCATACCATAGCACGATCTCCCATTTTATTGATGACACGCATTCTAGCGAAACCCTTACCGATTAAACTGGTGGGATCGGTTTGTGGCTTTAACGCTTTAGAGTGAGCCAAGTGAGACGGGAGAATGATCAAGGCTTCTACCAAAGAAACCACCAAGGTCAAGATCACAATCACTGAAACTTCTGAGAAGAATTCACCGATCCGCCCATCTAAAAAGAGTAAGATTCCAAAGGCCAAAACAGTGGTTAAGATCGCAGACACAATAGGCGGAATCACCTCAAGGGTTCCGTCTATAGCCGCTCTAACCGGGCTTTTTCCTTTTTCATAATGCTGATAAATATTTTCGGCAATCACGATCCCGTCATCGACCAAAATACCGATCACGATGATCATTCCGAATAAAGAGAGTACGTTGATCGTAACTCCGGCGAATGGGGCCACCACAAACATTCCCAAGAAGGCCACAGGCAGTCCGAAGGCCACCCAAAAGGCCAATCTCGTATTCAAGAAAAGCGACAAGAATACCAAAACCAAGATCATTCCCATGATGGCATTCTCGGTGAGTAATTCTGTTCGCTGAACGAGTGTTGTAGATAAGTCGTTTACCACATCGAGTCTTGCATTCGAAGAGCGGGCGTTAAAGTCTTCGATGTATGCTTTTACAGCCTCAGCAGAACCCAAAAGGTCTTCAGTGTTGGTTGAGGTCACTGTTACGGTAATCGCTCGATTTTCATTAAAGTAAGTGGCGTTTGGCGTCTCTGAGAAACGATCGCGTACACGTGCAATGTCTGAAAGCAACAACTTACGGCCGTCAGGAAGCGCTTTGACTACTATAGAAGAAAGTTCATCGGCATAATACAGTCGATTATTGGCGCGGATGAGGTATTCTTCTGAGTCGGTTTTAATCGTACCTCCTGTAATTAAAAGATTACTAGAAGCCACCTTCTGTGCAACTTCGCTAAAACTTATGTTGTACGCGAGCAGTTGGTCTTCATCTAAGGCAATTTCAATCTCCTCGTCTGGATAACCTGTCACCTCAATCTGAGAAATGCCAGGGATAGCCCTTAAGTCATTCTCGACTTGTCGGCCGATTTGCTTTAATACTGATAAAGGAATAGACTCTCCGCTGATGGCAAAACTAATGGTCTGTCTAACCACTTCTTGCTTGGCCACCACAAGAGGCTCCATTCCGGTCGGATAGTTCGGAACACGGTCTACCGCATTCTTCACTTCGAGCAACATAAAATCAATGTCGCGACCCTTCTCGATCTCTACGTTAATGCTTCCGGAATTTTCTCTAGAGGTAGAGGTGACACGGTCAATGCCCTGCAACCCTTTAAGATTGTCTTCAATCTTTAACACTACTCCTTCTTCAATTTCTTGCGGAGAGGCTCCCGGGTAGACCACCGAGATGAGTATGTTTTTAGACTCAGACAACGGAAAGAAAGACGAGCGCAACGAGAAGGCCCCGATCAACCCAAACAGAACAAAGGCGATGATAACGATGTTCACCGCCACCTCGTACTTTATAAAATATTCAATTACTTTCTTCATAAGTGGCTTTCGCTTAAGGGGCTATGACTTGAACAGGCATGTTTTTTTGAGCACCAGGAAGAGGTTTATCTAGTAATACCTCTCCTTCACTCACCCCTTGAACGATGACTGTATTTTCATTAAAGTGAACCGGGTTGACCGAAACAAGGTCTAATACCCCATCGCGGATGACAAACAATTCGTTTGAGTCTAGCAAGAGGCTTCGATCTACCTCAATTGCTTGCTCAACCGATTGAACTTCCATTACGGTTCTCAGATACTGTCCTTCTTTAAGAATATCACTGCTGATAGCGACAAAAACCGAAATCATTTGTGTTTCTTGATCAATGGCCGGATTAACGCGCACCACTTTTCCTTCAAAATGCTGAGCTTGATCTAGCGTAGATAGCTCAACAGATTTTCCTAATGCTACGAAGGACGCATACGAGGCAGCAATTGGGATTTCGATCTCAAACTGTTTCCCCTCGATAAAGGTCCCCAAGTTCTGACCTGATCGAACCAGCGTTCCTTCAGTTACTGTAGCCGCTGATAAGGCTCCGTCAAAAGGAGCGCGGATCACAAATTTCGAAAGGCGCGTCTCGAGATTCACCACATTGTAATAGGCATTCACAATTCCTCTTCCTGAGATGAAAAAGCGCTCTTTCTCAGAATCAAAATCCGGAAGTTGAGGGGTGGGCGCATTCAGGTCAAATGAAGAAACATAGGTCTTCCATTTCTCGTATACCTCCGGAAAATCCAAGGCAATATCGGCCAAGGTAGTACTTAGGGTATTTAAGAAATTACTCTTCGCCGACTGTACTGATGCGCGAAACTCAGTAGCATCTATGGCTATAATGGTGTCGTTTTTACGGTAGGTTTGTCCTGCTCTAAAGGCACGGTCTTTTAGAAGCAATACTCCCTGCACTTCTGAAAACAATTCAACGCGTCGTTTGGCGACTAGTCGTCCATTACTCGTAAGCTTAACGGGTAGCGTCTGAAGGTTGGCTTCGCGTGCAAAAACAGATTTAACCGTTTTGGGCACCGTTATTTGAGGCCGCTTGTTCGAACTGACTAGTTGAGAAGCGAGAAAGATGGCGGCAACCACCAAAACTACTCCTGCGAGCGTCAAAATAATTTTTCGGTTCATTCGTGATAGTTTAAAGGTCTGAAGACGATGAGCGTGGTCATTTTTTTTCTTCCACGCTGCAAAGCTAGCCAAAACCGTGCCAAACCCGATTTGGTCAACATTAACAGGAATTAAAAAGACACTCGTTATCTCGAGGGTCTTAAGTGGTAAGCTACCAGTTATAGCGCAGTGAGAACCCTATATTTCTGCCAGGCATCGGAATAAAACTCGTCTCCCAATACGACTGATTGAGTACGTTGTTCAGCGCCAGATTGAGATTCAATGGCCCCCATTGCTGACGCACCGAGGCATCAATAACGGTATACGTTCGACTTGAGGCGCGCTCAATATAGCGTGCATTGAGCTGAACTTCTGTTTGACTCGATGGTTTCATCCCTGTGCGAACTACCCATTGGTGTTTGAGATCGTTATCAATAGAATAACGTGAAAACTGAGCCGCCTCATCGCTCAAGTTTTGATTCATGTAAGTATAGCTGAAGCCATAGTGAAAGGTTCGAGCGGTCGATGAAAAACGGTCAAATGAAAATTCCAATCCTTGCGACACGAGTTGCTGTATGTTCATCGCCTGAAAGCGGTCTTCTTCTCGCTCTTTCACGTAGTCAATAAGATTGTCAGATTGACGCGTGAAAAGAACCAATGAAGTCTCAGTCGCGTCTTTGGAGTAACGTATTCCCCAATCTGCAGAGGTAGCACGTTCAGCCACAAGGGCGGCATTGCCTATTGTCGTCGGATCGCTGTAGTACAGGTCAGTGAAGGTCGGAACCCTAAAGGTGGATCCCCAATTAAGATAGGTTCTTAATGCTTTATTCAAAGGCAGTCCGACCTCTATACCCGGAAAAACCTGAGTTCCAAATTCAGATATCGAGGTCAAAACAACTCCGGGTGTAAGATCAAAACCTAAGGTTCCGATGGTGAAGCGATGTTCGAAAAAAACATTCAATAAATCTCTTGAGCGTTCTCCCAAGTTATTACTCTGAATACTTGATCGTGAGAGGTCTATTCCGAATCCCGTTTGTCCTAGAGAAGAAGTGTGACTGAGATCAACCGCAGCACCAACCTTATGGGTAATATGCATGTTGCGATAGATTTCGGGGCGATTGCGGATATACTCGTACATATCTTGCCCTCTACGCCAATACAGGCGCGGAACAATTTTGGTGTTCTCGAGTGTGACCGAACGCGTAAGGGCCAATAATCCGGCCTGGGTTTCTTCGTATTGATCAATAGCAGAAGGACTAGCGTAAAAGCCATTTGCACCAAAAGCGCGAGGAGAAAAAAGTCCAAATAGGTGAAATCCATTTGATGCATCGCCGCTGCGTAATGAAAGGGCAAATTGCTGCTGCCTATAATCTGTATTGTGACGGTACCCGTCAGATTGAGCCGTGGCGGCATAGGCCATGAGCTTTAGTCCTTTAAAGTGACTAGCGCCATATAGGTCAACCCCAACTGTTCCGTACGATCCTCCGTGAAATTGACCTTGGTAGCCAGATTCAGGATTACGCTTAGTGATAATATTAATAGCCCCTGCGAAGGCATTCTGACCGAAAATACGGGCGGCTGAACCTCGAATGATCTCAATGCGTTCAATAAGGGCGAGAGGTGGTAAAAAATTAGAAAGATGATGTCCGGTTTGTGCATCCTCAAGGGCAATACCATCGATAAGTAATAGGGTTTGATCAAAGCTACCTCCTCTAAAATTAAAATCAGCCTGGGTGGGTCCGACACCTCTTCTACGTACGTCTAGTCCTGCAATACGCTGTAGGTAATCGACTACATGAACTACACCACTGGCCTTCAGCTCGGCGGCGCTGATGACCTGAATAGTTTTAGAGCGTTTGCTGTAGGGCTCAGCAATACGACCGCTGACTACTACTTCATCGAGTACTTGAGCAGCTAACAAACTGTCTTGTTGAACGTCTTGTGCCTGAAGTAGACTCGTTATAAGGAGTATCGAAAAGAATCCAAAAAGGGGTTGCCATCCAAAGCGCATATTACCACTTTAATTTGGCGCAAAAGTACTGCGATTCTAAGAAAATAAGGGGTACTACTCTAATTCAATGGGGCAACCGAAGCCTGATTCGGTTTTTGATTTTAAGCCTAGAAGCATTCGAACCGTCGGCGCCACCTGATTCGTGAAGAGCTGTTCTTGCTCTTTTATTTCACCTTTCGCAGCTACCCCCGCGCCAAAAATTATAAGCCAGGTTTGGTCGGCCCCAGAGACATCGGAGCCATGCCCGCGCCACAAGTCTAAAGGCTGTGTTCCTCGACCGTGATCTGTAGTAATAATAAACGTTGTTTTACCCCTGTAATAAGGGTCTCTTTGCGTAAAGTTCCATAGATCCTCGATGAGTTTGTCGGTGTTATGAGCGGCTTTCAAATAAGCTTCGTAATCACCGTCGTGTGCAAAATCATCCGTCTCTCCGTAAGCAATGTAAATCAAATCCGGATGGTGTTTTTTAAGATACTCTTTCGCGTATTGATGTGTGAATCCATCAAGTCTCACGCTGCTCCACGGGCTTGGAATTTGAGGTTGAAGCTCATTCAATAGCGCTTCGCGTTCGGTGAGCGGATGATCTGATGAAAGGTCAAATCCGCTATTGGTATACACTTTGGAGCGCGGCTCGTTTACAATAAAATCGAACACATCCCAGCTACCGAAAGCGGCTACTTTATGAGGGGTAGCTCGTTCTCGCGCGAATTGCTCCAAAACGGTGACGTTGGGGTTGGGGATTTTATCGTTGCTTCTGATACGCTGATCGTCTGCGCTTCCGGTGAGAATTTCATTATACCCCGGATACGAGAACCACATCGAATTCGTGAGGTTTACCTTGCTCCCTAACAAACGGTTGCCGTGAAGTTGGCCCTGACCGCTTATGGTAGTCCAAATAAATGGGGTAAGCAAAACACGACGTTGCGCTGCGCTTTCAGACCAGAACCTTTCGGCAAGCTCATCAGCACGATCAACATAATTCGCATTGCCTATGAGTGCTGGATCGGCCCCGGTGAAAAGCTCTTGCCATCTGTAACCGTCAAGGGTGATTAGAACCACCTTGTTCGCCTCTTGAGCACGCAAACCAACCACTGTTATCAGGGTAAAAAAGAGTATCTTATAGTTCATTTGAACTAAAGATATACGGTAATATTCAATGAAACTAGCTTATCGCTCACTATTGGTCCTTATGACTCTTTTCACGCTCTCGAATTGCACTGAATCAACACCTCTTGAGAAGGCCCTATCAAGTCGTGAGTTGCAAGACCTCATCACTAATCCTGACTATGAGGTTCAAATTCGATACACCCAAATTGATCGAAGTTCAGAGGGAGAACCCATGTTCACTACCCATAGTGTCGGAGAAGACAGTGATGCTTATTTCTATCCGGCAAGCACCGCAAAACTTCCTATAACGGTATTGGCCCTTCAACGCTTAAAGGAGCTAAGAGCAAGCGGATATAACATTGACGCCAATACCCCCTTTCATATTTATACTCCTGACCTAACCGCCCCCATCGCACTGCAAGACAGCACCAAAATTGACCACAAGCTAACCATTGCTCACCTGATCAAAAAGGTCTTTTTGGTCAGTGATAACGATGCTTATAATTACCTCTTTGATTTTCTGGGAAAAGACTACATCAACAAAGAATTGCAGAAAAAAGGACTCTCTCACACGCAGATTCAGCATAAGTTTCTTTTCGGTGCCGACAACGAAAATACCTGGCATTATGTCTTCCTAAACGCGCAAGACACCGTATATGTGCAGCCCTCGATTCACAGTGAGATCACTATTAAAAACTCGGCTACCAAAGGGGTGAAAAAAGGGGTGGGTTATCAAGCAAACGATAGCATCATCCAAGAAGCCTTCGATTTCTCTCTAAAAAACAGAATCGCATTAAAAGACCTCGAGGGTATCTTGCAACGCATTATTTTTCCTGAGGTATTTTCGAGCGAACAGCAATTCAATCTTTGCGATGAAGACTACGCCTTTCTGAACTACTGGATGAGCCGCACCACCATGGAAAGCACCGACCCCAATTACCAAAATGATGAGGAATATTACGATAGCTACGGGAAGTTCTTTATTTATGGTGACCGAAAAGGAGAGATGACCGATGCAGTACGGATTTATAATAAGGTAGGTTACGCCTACGGAACACTTACTGATGTAGCATACATTCGAGATGCGCGTTCAGGGGCTGAATTTTTCTTGTCCGCCAGCATACTCGTCAATAAAAACGGCATTTTCAACGACAATCAGTACGAATACGATGCGATCGGAATTCCCTTTTTAGCAGAGGTCGGAAGAGCGGTGCTCTCTTATGAGCAATCGAGATATTAAGGCTTTTTTTCTTTTAATGGTGAAGGGTGACAAGCAATGAAATTTTACATGAATAACCGATCAGAGGGTAACGAAACTAACAAAAATTTCTGGCTATCTTCAAGGGCTTTAAATGGATTATTTAGCATGAAAAAAGGTATTGTAGTTCTTTTCAGTCTTATGGCGCTATCGGCTAAAGCCCAGCAAAAACCGATCGATTCATTAATCACTGATCATCAAGTGAGCAAAGGCATGATTAGCACCTATTTCAAACCCGAAAAAGGGAAGCTTTTCCTGGCTATTCACGACAGTGTGCTCGAGCGGCCCTTACTTATGGTAACCCGCTATGTAAAGCTCCCTTCAAACTACTCGCCCTATAGAAATGCCGGATCTAAAACAGCCGAAAGCGTTATTGGTTTTGAACAGAGAGGGTCCAAAATTCTGCTCAAGCAACTCTCTTATGTCAATCTTGCAGACGAATCTGACCCTATCGCTGAAAGTGTTGTGCAAAATAACCTACCCCCCATTTTAGGTGTCTTTGAAAAGATGAATTCCGAAGACGAGATGCATCTCATAGATGTCTCAGACTTCTTTTCAAAAGATTCTCCGGGATTCAACGCAGTGGGTGAAACAGACAAGAAAAACTACAAAATCGGATCGCTAGATAGCAAGCGTTCGTTTATTGACGCTGCCAAGAGCTTTCCGCGAAATACAGAGATTACACACACTTTGACCTATCCGGCTGCGGCCCCACCTAGAGCAAATAGAAGTGAAACACTCAGTTTTCAATTGAATCATTCGATCATCGCACTACCCGATCATCCCATGCCTTCTCGCAAGGTCGACCAGCGCGTTGGATGGTTCTCTTTAGAGCAATACAACTATTCATCTGAGGCCCTAAAGTCAGACAATTACCGTATCGCAGCACGCTGGAGGCTAGAGCCTAGCGACAAAGAAGCCTATGCCCGTGGCGAACTTGTCACCCCTGTAAAGCCTATTGTCTTCTATCTCGATCCTGCGACCCCTTTAAAGTGGAGGCCCTATTTTAAGAAAGGTATTGAAGACTGGAATGGGCCATTTGAAAAAGCCGGATTTAAGAATGCGATCATTGCCAAGGATCCTCCGACTAAAGAAGAGGATCCTGATTTTAGCCCTGAGGATGTGCGCTACTCTGTCGTGCGTTATGTCGCTTCGACTACAAGAAACGCCACAGGGCCAAGCGTGAAAGATCCGCGTACTGGTGAAATTATTGAGAGTGACGTCATCTGGTACCACAACCACCTGCGCTCTTACCGCAATAGGTATCTCTTAGAGACCGGAGCCGCCAATGAGAAGGCTCGAACCCTGAATACACCTGAAGAAGAAATAGGTGAGATGATGCGGCGCGTCATCGCTCATGAGGTGGGGCACGCTTTAGGGCTTCCGCATAATATGAAGGCCAGTTCAGCCTATCCGGTAGACTCGTTGCGCTCAGGAAGTTTTACCCAAAAAATGGGAATTGCCGCAACCATCATGGATTATGCGCGCTACAACTACATTGCCCAACCCGGAGATCAAAATATCAGATTCGTTCGTCAAATGGGGCCTTATGACGACTATGCCATTGAGTGGGGCTACCGTTATTTCGAATCTGAAGAAGACGAAAAGGCCTGGTTGAAAAAATTCGTTGACAAGCACAGCTTAGACCCGGTGTATCAATTCGGATCACGCGGAAATGACCCTAATGCTCAAACCGAAAACATTGGAGACGACCCTGTAAAGGCTACTGCATACGGATTGAGCAACCTTAAGATTGTTGCCGAAAATTTAGAAGCGTGGACTACTGAAAACGGGCAAACCTATGACGATCTTCAAGAACTCTACATGGAACTCATAGGGGTGTATCGCCGCTATATCTATCACGTAGTTGCTCTGATTGGCGGAGTCAACGAAACACTAGCGGTAAAAGGCCAAGAGGTGATTCCGTACCAAAACGTCTCTTATCAGAAGCAACGTGAGGCATTGGCTTCATTAGATCAAAACTTATGGAAGACCCAATACTGGCTGATAAAACCTGAACTGATTTCTCGATTTGAAAACGAAGGGCACCTTGACCTTATTGCGAATCTTCAGAAGGCTGCGCTCTACCGCATTTTAAACCAAGAGCGTTTAAATACCATGCTGTCTACTCAGCTTACCCTAATGGGAGAAGGATTAGAGGCCTCGGCCCTCATCTCATCACTAGCAAATTCAATCGTTCTGAGCAAAAAACAGCCCGATCTACTCGAGCGTCTACTTCAGATAGCATTCATAGAGCGCTCAAATGAGCTTATCGCTGACGAGAAAACCCATAGCGATGTGCGGGCCGCATTAAATCAAACCAATAGTGAGATTGAACGTTGGCTAGGCAAGCAAAAAAACACCTCTTCTGAAACGCTTAAAAATCATTTCAGATTTGCCTTGTCTATGCTCGAAAAAGAATAGGGTTATTTTTTGGCCTGTTTGTACCAGGTTTGGGTGCGGCCTAGTAGAGAGATTCCTAGATAACCGCGAACATTCAAGGTAGTCCGATCTTCTAAGGTAAGAGTGCACGAGTATTGCTTGCCATTGGCAGGGTCTAAAATCTTGCCCCCAGTCCAGGCATCGCCATCCCATTCTAATCCTTCAATAATCGTCAGCCCTTCAATGGGCTGATTCTTTTTTGGACCCTTACACTCAACGCAGCGCTTTCCTTGGTCTTCTGCGAGCAGTAGCCTAGAAATTTGACCGTAAAGCTTTCCGTTCTCGACGTAGATATTGATTTCTGATTTACGCTGATTTGAAACATCATCGACAGAAACCCATAGCCCTTCAAAATCACTGCGCTCTGCATTTTGAGCAACTAGCGGTATCGTGCAAAGAAGTGCAAGTGTACCTAAAACGAATTTTTTCATATCTCCACTATTTAAAAAGTTCATTTAGCGTTTTCATGACTATGGGTTCCATAACCTTATATCCTTCTTCATTCGGATGCACGGGATCGTATCCCCACTCCGATTTGAGGCCCTGTTGGTCATCTACCATTGGGGTATAGTAATCCACATAAGGGATATCGTATTGGCTGGCCATGTTTTGAATCAATCCATTGAGCTCAATCACGCTTTCAGTTGGAATAATGCGCGGTCTCCATGGAAAAGAGTTAGAGGGCAGTACTGAGCACAGTACGGGAATGATTTCATTGGCAAGCGACAGCTGAACCATGCTTTCTAGGTTCTTCGCAATATCGGCTATCGAAATGGGGCCTGTATTCTCAGCGATGTCGTTGATACCGGCTAAAATGACTACTGCCTTAGGATTCAAATCAATGACATCTTGCCTGAATCTCAACAACATCTGAGGCGTAGTTTGACCGCCAATTCCTCGGTTGATGAATTGGTTTTGACTAAAAAATTCAGGGCGCATTGAGATCCAACCCTGAGTAATCGAATTCCCCATGAACACTACCGAAGTATGATCGGTAAGCTGCAGGATAGAATCGTTCTTGGCCTTAAAAAATCCCATGGCAGGCCAGTCTTGCGCCTGCACAGATGCGACGGTAAGCAACAGCGCATAAAGCGCAAAAGTTATAGTCTTATTCATACATATTGGATTGATCGAGCTCACATAAATCGCAAATGAGCTCGGCTATTTTATCAGTTACGTCATTCATATAACGCTGACCCTTCTCAGCCGTTGATTGACTTGGATCTCCTATTCCGGTATCCGCACTAACTGCAGACCATTTTCGTTCGGCCCAAGCCCATCGCTCTCGAATGGCTTTCACCTTGTGCTTGCGTTCAGCACCGTCTCCGGCTTCAGCTAGAGGCAGTACTAAATCTGGACGCAAATGCATCATAATCGAGGTTTCCATTTCGTCAGCATGGTCCCCTTCTTTTTCAAAATAAAGACGTTTGTCGAGCATTTGAAACCAACTGCAGGTAACCAACATCATCTCAGGAAAAAGTAATCCCAACTCACGCAGCATGGTCTTGAAATCGTTTCCGCCATGACTGTTAAAGACGAGTAATTTCTTGAGTCCTTGACGATCCAATACCGTGATGAGATCCTTGAGAATCGCAAACTGGGTACTCGGATTGAGGTTCATATCAAGGTATATATCGCTTTGCCCCGTGTTTACTCCATAGGGAACGGTGGGCAATACTACAAAGTTGGCACCTTTGGCGTATGCTTTTTCTCCGGCTTGTTTCAAGAGGCCGTCGGCCTCATAGACATCGGTTCCGTACGGAAGGTGGTAGTTATGAGCTTCAACCGCACCCCACCCCAAAACAGCGAGCTCAAAACGATGCGTTTTGAGCCGCTTCCAGTTGTTCTCTTTTAAATCAAAAGGTGCAGATCCACTTGCCATAGTACACGATTAGAAACTGCGGTAGTCTCCACTGAGATACTGATTGGCTTCTGCCTCTTCAAAGGCCGAGGCCTGCTTGTTATAATGGAGCGTCTTACCTGGGAACCTTCCGGCGATTACTCCTAATAATATGGTCTCTGTAAGACGTGCTGAATAATCAAAAGGTGCAGAAGTTTCTGCTTTACCGAGGCAAGCATCAATAAACTGATGGTAGTGTTTAGGTGACTCTGCGGCATAATCGCGAACAGGTTCTCCCATAATACCTTCAGTGTCGAAGTCAGCAATGGTATAATCGGCATAAGCCCCATCTACGATCAGCTGAGGAAGCTGCTGAAAGTGCGGTAACAATAGACGTTGACCATTCTCGCCTATGAACATGGCTCCTTGATCAGGTAAAGCATCACCATTAGGCAATACCAATTCATCGGTAATCACCGGGCCCTCAACGCCATCAAACCAAACCCACTCAAATTCAGGGGTAGTATAGGCGGTACCTTCAAAAGTATAATGGACCTCATTGCGCTCTGGATAACCATAACCGTTTGATTCACGGCAATAGGTGGTAATGGTATCTGGAACGTCAATGTCTAATGCGTTGTAAGGCGTATCGAAAATATGAACTCCCATATCCCCGAGTGTAGCACAGCCATAATCCATGAGCTTTCTCCAATTCATCGGATGGTAGTATCCCTCTTTATAAGGGCGCTCTGAAGAGGTTCCTAGCCATAAGTTCCAATCGAGGCGTTCAGGTACGGCATCGGCTCCTTCAGGAACGGGTCCGTCGTAGCCCCAATTTTTGTTCGACCAAGCAATCACTTTGCTGACTTTTCCGATGATCCCCTTGCGGATCAATAAAGTCGCCAATTTATAGTCGTAAAAAGAGTGTACCTGAATTCCCATCTGGGTGATTAATCCTTTCTCATTCGCTACTCGACGCATCTCACGAGATTCAGAAACGTAGTGCGTCAAGGGTTTCTGACAATAAACCGGTTTGTCGTATTCCATCGCCAACAATGAGGCTGGGGCATGCGTGTGATCAGGAGTTGAAACCACAACGGCATCAATTTGATCAGAGAATTGCTCCATCATGGTTCTGTAGTCAGCAAATACCTGTGCATCTGGAAATAAGGCATGAGCTGCTTTGAGGTGCTCACTGTCAACATCACATAATGCCGCAACCTTTACCTGCGGATGCGAGGCGATGGCTTCTAAATCTGCCATTCCCATATTTCCGACCCCTACATGAGCCGTTCGAATCATTTTAGGCGCTGAAGAAGCGCACGACCAAATAGATAGCGGAAGCGCCGTAGCCCCTGCCGCCAGTGTCATTGTTTTTAAAAACTCTCTTTTTTTCATCTCTATAATTCTTTGATTTTAATATTTCTAAACCATAGCGAACTCCCGTGATCTTGGAGTCCGATGAATCCCTTTTTGAATTTGCCGTAGTCAGGGGCTAATCCCCATTTACCGTTTGACTTCTTGGCCTCCCAATCTTCTGACCAAGGCTCAAAACTCAACAATAATTCTCCATTCAACCAATGCTCTACGCGCTCGGGTGTAAACACAATTTTCGAACTATTCCACTCACCAGCCGGATTGAGCTTTTTCTTGCTGACATCAGGAACGTACATTGCGTAATCAGCCCCAGTTGACTGAAGCGGTTGCAATTTCTCAGGATGTTCCGTCACTCCAATGCTCTTGTTGTATGCGGTGATGTCGTGAAAGTCGGTATAGTGCAAATCGTCAATCAATTGGTATTCTGGTGAAACCTCAGGAATTCCAGCATAGCCTTCTTGCACGTGATAGAAAATTCCGCTGTTGCCTCCAGGAGGAATCTTCCATTCAAGATAAAGTTCAAAATTCTCAAATTCTTTAGCGGCATAAATCAGATCACGACTTCCTTTATAATCGTAGTCCTCTTCTTTTACCATTTCAGTACTAAAGGTGAGTTCGCCGTCAACGATTCCCCAACCGGGTGGAAGACGATCGCCATTATAGGCGCGCCACCCGTCAAGGCTAGTTCCATCAAATAAGGTGATCCACTCTGAGGCCGTTTCAGCTTCGGTAGATTTTTCTGCTGCGGGGCCACAAGAAAATAGTAGGATTGCGACCCAACCAAGTGCTACATAGTTTTTCATTTTAAAGTTCAGTGAGTTTAATATTTCTCCATTTTACCTTGATGCCTCCTCCGTCGTGAATTTGGAGGGCGATTCCGCCTTTGCCCTCTCCGATCTTTTCATCGGTCAGGCTGACCATTTCGTGCCCGTTTAAAAAGGTAGTTACCGTATCGCCATTACAGATGATACGCATGTGATTCCATTCACCCATTTTGAGGTAGGCGTCTTTTTCTTTGTCTGGTTTGATAAGCCATCCGCGTCCGTAAGACTCGTAAATACCTCCGGTGTCGTGATCGGGTGGGGCGACCTCCACTTGCCATCCGCTAACGATGGTACCTTCAACAGTTGATCTGAAAAAGACACCGCTGTTTCCGTCTGCCTCTTGTAGAAACTCAAGCTCGAGCACAAAATCGTCGTAATAGGCGTCAGTAGAAAGGTATCCATAGGCCTTGTCTGGTCCGCTCTCGCAAACCAACAGGCCGTCTTCTACATACCATTTCTCGGTACCATTAATGGTCCATCCGTCTAAATTTTTTCCATTAAAAAGCGAGACTTGTGCAGATACGCCGACTGAAGTCAAGGCCACTAAGCTTAATAGGAGTTGTTTCATTGATTTGATTTTACAGTTTAATGAATATGCGTTTTTTAAAGAGCCACCAAGTCGGTAGTCCAATGACAATCACGTAAAGCAATGCATAGACTAATGAGGCGAGTTTTGCCGCTATACCTGCCTCTGTCAAGGCTCCGACGAATATTTTGCTGATCGAAAAGCCTAGAAAGAAATCACTATAGAATACTGAGATTAACAGGCTTGAAAGGGCGTAAGAGACGATTGGATTTTTTCCGAAGGCCTCTACGAGTGTCAACGACCTCTCTTTACGCTGGTCGAAAATCAAACTACACAGCACCCAAGCCTGAAGCGAAACACCCGCTGTAACTAAGGTGAACGAACTTGACCATAAGGCTTTATTAATCGGAAATAAGTAGCCTAATAAGTAGCCCGAACCAAGTAACAGCGCTCCCAGTTTCATCATGCCGAACAATTTCTTAGTCTGATCTTCATCCTTCAAGTAAAGATGGGCCGCTGTCATTCCAAGAAGCGTCGTGCATACTGCTCCGACAGTACTAAGTATTCCTTCAGGATCCCATGTTTCTTGCCATAACACTCCAGGAAGCAAAAAGCTGTCGAGGTAATGAGCCCAGTTGGCCATGGGTTTTGAAAGGTCAGGCATTCCCACTCCCGGAACCGGAATAAAGACCATAATAAAGGTATAGAGCGCAAGCAGTACCACCACCAATCTCAGATGGTCTGAACGTTTAGTAAAGAGATAAATACTTGCACATATAAGGTAAACCGTCGCTATGCGCGGAAGCACTCCTACATAGCGCACATGGGTCAAGTCAAAGTCGGGCCAAATCCATAAAAAGATCCCGACGGCGTAAATCTTAAGACTTCTAAAAAAGATTTTTTGAAAGGTCTTTCCTATGGGTTGCTCATTGATGCGCTTGTGCATCGACAAAACAATAGAAACTCCGACGATGAAAAGAAAACTAGGGAATACAAAATCGGTTGGGGTTATACCGTTCCATGCTGCATGCAGAAAAGGGGCGTAAACCGCATTCCAGCTACCCGGACTGTTCACCACTATCATCAACATAATCGTGAGTCCCCTCAAGATATCGACCGATAATACTCTTGCCTTTGTACTCATGGTAAAACGCTTTTTCTGCGGTATCTTTAGAATACCATAAAGAATTGCTACTAATATTATGAAAAATGAACTCGGTATCCTAAAAAAGGTTGGGCTTGGAATCGTTTTCACCCTATTCTGCAGCGCAACTTTACTTGCGCAATCCAATCGACTATTTACTATTAAAGGCGAGGTATACGACGCTCAAACGAACGAGATGCTTTCATTGGCGTCTATTCGACTTGAAGGCACCTCTTATGCAACGGTTAGCAACGACGATGGAGTGTTCAGTATTAAGTACAATGAAAACGAGAATCCCACACACCTCATTGTTTCTTACCTCGGATATAGAACGGCGCGCATTGCCCTCGGCGAAAACGACAGTCGAAAAGAGACCATAAGTGTAGGGTTGATCAGCGATTCTATCCGCCTTGAAGGCGTTGATGTAAAAAACAGTGAAGACGCCAAAGCTATTGT
>JALQTJ010000050.1 GCA_023264015.1 Flavobacteriaceae bacterium
CTGAGTACCGTAACCCGTTACTACAACTTCATCAAGAGCTTGAGCGTCTTCTTGAAGCACTACATCGATTACTGAGTTACTTCCTACTGTAATTTCAGTAGAAGTAAACCCAATGTAACTAACCACAAGAACAGCACCTGGCTGAACATTGAGGGCGTAGTTACCGTCGAAATCTGTCTGAACCCCATTTGTGGTTCCTTTTTCTACGACGTTGGCGCCAGGAAGTGGCACTCCATTAGAATCAGTAACTGTACCGGTAACAGTCGTCTGATCCATGAAGCTCATAGCCTCTGTCGAAGGGGCTATCGCAGTTGCAAAAGACAGCTGCGTACCTAGACCCAACAAAAGCGTAAAGCATACCGACTGAAATGCCGAGCGCAATTGCTTTCGCGTTTTCAAATTCAAATCGTGTTTAAGATTCATAATTTTTGAGTTAATAGTTTAGTTGTTCGTTTCAATCCAAGGAAAACCGCAAAAAGAGCACGCTCTTAATGAAGAATCCGCCTGAATTTAACGTAATATTAATAAAAATACATTACAGGCAAAGGCTGCAGCCTAATTTTTTTTTAGGATTTCACAAAAAGAGGCCAATCTGTTTATCAAAGAGTCAGAATGACTAGACGAAATCTATGAAATACAGAATATATTAACGTTTAGGTGGTTTTGAGACCCTCTAAGTACTTCAAACATTAACATTTAGACACGAGACACGTGTAAAACAGACAAGAATAAGGAGATCCTTTGACTCTAAAAGTTAAACAAAAGCTAGAAGCGCAATAAGGCGTAGCCTTGCAATTGATAAGTGGTGAGTGTAGTTAGCGCAGAGGTAGCCACCTCGATACCCGGAATCAGCATCTCTTTTGAAATTTTACGTTTAACTAAAGACTGTCCACAAACCACCACTTTCACCCCGTAATTGACCAATTCTTCGATCAAAAGTGTATGCGGATTCATTACTCCAAACCGCTTTTCATGCGCCTCATCATTTAAAGACGCCCATATAGCGGCGTTGTGAATAGCCACTATTACCTTTAATCTTTCTTTAGGCACCCCAGCCATCGCATGTAAGTTAATCATGCGAGCCACGTTATTCATAGAGAAGAATACCTCTGAGTGATCTTCGCCTCCACTCATAACGTCTACCACAATCTTATACTCCATCGCCGGATCAGGAACCACTGTGGCATCTGGCACCGTCGATACAGTTCCGAATGATTTAATTGCAGGATTCACGGCTTCTTGCGCAAAAACAAAAGCAGAGAAAAGACCAAAAACTAGAGCAAAGCGTTTTTTCATAATAATGTAGGGCTCGAGTTACAACTCCTTTTGAAGATTTCCGATGGCTATTGAGGCTACAACAGTTAAGATCAGCCATGAATAATCTCCTTTACCTGAGACATGCATAAGGGCTACCGCGATAATAGAAGCGGCCCATAGCAGAGATTGAGTAAGTATAATTTTCTTTTTCATCGCGCTCTAGACAATAAGAAGCACAACGGTTAGTAGCGCGCCCGCAACAGCGAAATACAAGCCTTTCTTATAAATAGGCGCCCCCGTATTGAACATAAAAAATGCCGAGATCGAGAAGAACATTAAAGCCAGCCCAAAGAAGATGGCTAACCAGAATAACGGATTGGTCGTATTCATCAGGTGAAGGCGATTCATTTTCTCTAACACAACAGGATAAGCCGTCTGTGTGTAGCTCACTTTACCTGAAGAAATCTCGTAGCGCCCGTCGCCATTAAAGACAATCACACCGTTTTCGGGTTCTTGAGCATTGATACGCATTCGAAGTACCCCTCCCAATTCTTCAGCATTGAGGTTAGCATCAACCACCTTTTCAACAGCGACCTTCTTTTTGAACGTATCTGTATTTCTGAATGTCAAAATGATTCCGCTGAAGGCGTAGACCGCCATAATCCCTGCTAGAAAAAATCCTAAATACCGGTGAAACTCTCTAAATTTTTCTTGTGATTTTCTACTCATTTTAATTGGTTTAGTTGCAGTGAAGGATACTCTAATCCCTGCACTTTAATGGCTGAAAGTAGCCCAAAAAATCACTAGAAACACTTAAGTAATGTTAAAATTCTATCGATTTATAACTACTTTTAAGAATGAACGCGTCGAAAAAAACTTATTTCGCCCTCATCTTCGCGTTGGCCGTTACGGCCATAGTTCTCGAAATTTTCGAGCTCATACTCCCCTATGCTTTCGCAAAAGCCGCCACCACAGTAGCTATTATTTTTTTCGCTTCAAGCAATCGCAGCATGTCGCGTTTGAGCGCGCAAATGGTCACAGCACTAATTTTTTGTCTCTTGGGTGATATCGCCCTCATTTGGGATCAACTTTTTCTGGTTGGAATTGGCCTTTTCTTAGTTGCTCATCTGCTATTTATTCGCGCTCTTAAAAATCGTTTTGGATTTAAGATTTTACCCTTTGCCTTACTTTTTTCGCTGGTTGCGTTAGTCTCTATTATTTACATGCTGTGGAACGGATTGAACGGAATCCTCAAGATCGCTGTTCCGATCTATGCCCTTGTTATAAGCGTAATGGTTGCACAAGCACTAAGCGTTGCCCTGAGAAAAAGATCAAAGATGCGATCGCAACTTGCCCTAGGCGCTATTCTTTTTATGGTTTCTGACACCTTATTAGGGATCAATGGATTTTTGCATCCATTACCCTTTTCGGGAGTATTTATACTTTCAACCTATTGGGGTGCTTTAGTGTTTTTAGCGAATGCCGGACGTGAATTCTAGGCTACTTTAGACACGACCAAAATAAGCATCAAGCTCAAAATAAAGCAGTTAGGTTTTTTTCTTTAACAAAAAAGTTGTTATTTCACCTTCCGCCAATTTATAAGCGCAAGTGGTTTTAACAAAAAAACGAGTCAAAATAGCCCAAATGGTAGAACAGCAAACTCTTGCTGTTCACTCGCTGTTTTATCAAGGCAAGCGCTATTCAAAAGACGATCTTCAGGAGATTTTAGAGGCTTATTACCGTCGCAAGAATAAGGCGAAAAGAAGTACTTAAGCTTAATGCAGCGGACGCTTCTTAATCATTCCACCCTTGGTGTCACGAATCGGATATTGAATGACGAAAGCGGTGGGGTCAATCTTTTCAACCTCAAGAATCAGTTTACTCACCTCTAGTCGAGTCACCACGCAAAACAATACATCACGATCTGGTAGGCTTTGGCCTTTGGTACCGAATCCGCCGTCAGAGCGAAAAGCGGTAACGCCTCTACCCATTTCATGCATGATCTGATCTTTGATCTCTGCCGAATCAGGAGACACAATCATTACCCCGATGTATTCTTCGATACCGTTGATAATAAAGTCGACCGTTTTAGAGGCCACGATATAGGTCAAGATAGAGTACATGGCTACCTCTAGGCTGAGAACAAGAGCGCTTACCGAGAAAAGAATCACATTAAAGATTCCGATCAAATCACCGACCGTGAAGCTGGTGCGGCGACTAATGGATAATGCGAGCACCTCTGTACCGTCAATAACGGCTCCGCCTCGAATGGCAAGTCCGATGCCGGTACCCAAGAAAAATCCTCCAAAGACCGCAATGAGTAGTTTGTCTTCGGTGATTACCGGAAACTCAATGAGATGAACCAAAGTAGCCAAGGCAATTATCGCGAGGCTGCTTTTTACCGCAAAGGGCACAGAAATCTGACGGGCCCCCATCAAAATAAATGGTGCGTTTACGACAATAATGAGTACCGATAAGTTGATGTCGGTCAAAAACTGGGTGAGCAGTGAAACCCCCATCGCGCCTCCGTCTAAAAAGTGATTCGGAAGCAGTAAGCCCTTAAGCCCAAGACTCGCAGAACACACTCCTAGAAACAAGAATAGAATCTCTTTGATTCGAACGCGAAGCGTTACCGATCGCAACCGTTTAGAAGCCTTCTGAAGTACCATAAAAGAAGCGTAAAACTTTTTCTAAAGGTACAGCAGGTGCGAGAGAAACGGTACCATCTTTCTGCTATATTTGCCGTGAGCGACACGGTTACCTGCTCATTCAAACCCATGGAACACTTTCCTTTTGGGCCTTTGGCCGCCATCTTTACCACCACAGCCTTTTTGCCCCAAGCGGTAAAAGTGATTCGCACCCGTGACACGAGAAGCTTAAGCCTCACTATGTACATCTTCATGTTTACAGGTACCACGCTTTGGACCTTTCATGGGATATACCTTCAAGACAAAGCGATCATTTACTCCAACATCATCACTTCAGCTTTGAACGCTGTGATCTTGACGATGAAGATTCAAGACACCCTTAGAGAGCGTCAAAAAAGAAAAGAGGCGTCTTAGAATTTGCGACGCATCACCTTAGCGGCGATCAAAAACAACAACGAAGTAGGGTTGTTTGAAAGCTTTGCGCGTGTATCACGCGCTAAGATTAATGAGCGATTTTCGTGTAACTTAACAGTCATTTTTGATTGATTTTTCGGGGTGCAAAATTACTACCGAAAAGATCAATTCACCAAAGAAATTTCAGACTATTTTATTTCAAATGTATCTCGGTCTTCGAGGTAGGGAATTTTTTGACGTATCGCATTGATATTCAGTCGATCAAGTGTGATCGAAATGGCCTCTTCTTTACGGGTTAAAACCAGTTGATTTCCCAAAGCATCATAGACTGAACTGTGCCCCAAATAGTCGTTCTTGTTCGGGTCAGATCCCACCCTATTCACCCCCAACGCATAGCATTGATTTTCTATGGCTCGAGCAGCCAGCAGGGTATCCCAGGCCTGAATACGCGGGGCAGGCCAATTGGCGACGCACAGCAGCAGATCGTACGGAAGGTGCTGCCGCATCCATACCGGAAATCGCAGGTCATAACAAACAATAGGACGTATAACAAACCCTTTACAACTAAAGTTAATGGTTTGACCTCCGGCCTCATAACACTCATGTTCGCCTGCAAGCTTGAAGAGATGCCGCTTGTCGTAGACCGCTTGAATGCCTTGCCGGTCAACCGCGTAGAACCGATTGTAGAACTTTCCTAAGTCTTCAATGGCTAAACTTCCGCATACCATCGCGTCTTTTGACTCGGATAACTTCTTCATAAAATCAAGGGCCTCTTCTTGAGCGAGACGGGTCTCATCTGGATCCATAATGAATCCTGTTGCGAACATCTCAGGTAACACAATTAAATCAGTGTCTTTAGTAGACTCGAGTAGCTTTTCTATTCGAGAAAAATTGGCTTCAGGCGCCTTCCAGGCGAGATCGACTTGAACTAAGGTGACGGTT
>JALQTJ010000051.1 GCA_023264015.1 Flavobacteriaceae bacterium
CATTGACAGCAGGGTCAGCGGCATATTGAATGAGTCCGTCGGCATTCTTGTCTTCAAAGCCGAGCAATCCGGTTTTCTCCCAATTCGAGAACCACTGCGGCATCTGTGCATAGGGCTGTCCGCTCACCGTTTGAATTAAGTTCAGGCGCGCAAACACAGCTATAGCCGGAGCAGTGGTATACAATATCGCAATGAGCAATAGGGCGAGTCCGGCAGATTTACGGGCGTCACGCACCTTTTTTACCGTGAAAAAGCGCACGATCACGTGCGGAAGGCCGGCTGTACCCACCATTAAGGCAGCGGTGATCGCAAAAACATCAAAGCGCGATTTTGATCCGTTGGTGTATTCAGCAAAGCCGAGTTCGGTCGAAAGCCCATTTAATTTTTCTAAAAGATAGGTGCCATCTGCCCCAGAAGAGCCGAATCCGAGCTGCGGTATGGGATTGCCGGTCACCTGAAACGAGATAAAAATGGCCGGAA
Organism: Flavobacteriaceae bacterium; assembly: GCA_023264015.1. Classification (GTDB taxonomy): domain Bacteria; phylum Bacteroidota; class Bacteroidia; order Flavobacteriales; family Flavobacteriaceae; genus UBA3478. The sequence continues at coordinate 481 of JALQTJ010000051.1, forward strand.
CCATAAAGGCAAAAATCAGCACGCAGTACTGGGCCACTTGGGTGTAGGTAATCCCCTTCATGCCTCCGAGTACGGCGTAGAAGAGTACAATGATCATCCCAATGATCACTCCAGAGGTAATGTCTACCTCTAAAAATCGTGAGAACACCACTCCAACCCCGCGCATTTGACCGGCGACATAGGTAAAAGACACCAGAAGGGCACAGAAAACGGCCACCAAACGCGCAGATTTAGAATAATAACGCTCACCGATAAAGTCGGGCACCGTAAACTTTCCGAATTTTCTTAGGTAAGGGGCTAGAAGCAGCGCAAGTAGCACGTATCCGCCTGTCCAACCCATGAGATACACCGATCCGTCGTACCCCATAAACGAGATAAGACCGGCCATTGAAATGAAAGAGGCGGCCGACATCCAATCGGCTGCAGTTGCCATACCGTTAGCCAGTGGTGAAACTCCTCCACCTGCTACATAAAAGTCTTTGGTTGATCCGGCTCTAGACCATATTGCAATTCCGATGTAGATCGCAAAGGTCAGGGCTACCATGATGTATGTCCAGATCTGAACACTCATAGCGCTAGTCGTTGTAATAATTATGCTCCTTATCGAGCTTATTCATGAGCCTCACGTAGACAAAAATCAGCACGACAAACACATAGATAGAGCCCTGTTGAGCAAACCAAAATCCGAGTGGAAATCCGCCCATCTGAAAGGCGTCTAGCGCCTCTTTAAAAAGAATGCCTGCGCCAAAAGAAACGGCAAACCAAATCGTCAATAAGATCGCGAGATAGCGAAGATTTTTCTTCCAATACTGAGAGGCATCTTTATGTTCAGGCATATCACGTCTTTAATGATTCTTTCAATATAGGCGCTTCTCGAATAGGAACAAAACAGAGGGTGCCTTAAACCTCAGCAGCTGCGGCACCGAAAGTCAAGACCATGTAACGTCCATTGACGTTTGAGATCAGCACATTCGAGGCACTTAAAAAATTTTCGTCGCTCATGAGTTCGAGCAACCTGTCATGCGGGATCAGCTGATGCTTCGTCCCTGCCTGATCACCTTCAGGTCGCGTAATGTTGTGTTTTTTTACCCAATTCATCACACTCACATGTGAGACACCGAGCACGCCCTCGATTTCACGATAACTCATTCCCTCAATGTAGAGCTGCAATGCACGTTTTACGGTTTGCGCATCAATCGATTTGCCATCTTTACTCACCGTAAAGTGGTAGCCGCACTCTTTACACTTGAAGCGTTGTTTGTCTGCGATGAGCCCCGCCTTGCTAAAGGATTCGCCGGCACATTTTGGGCATTTTTCAATCATGGGTAGTCTGGTAGTCGGTGCGAATTCGCTAAAGTGACGAATATTATTTCATTTTTCTTTTCGCGTCACTCTTAAACAAAATCGCAATTTTGTTTAGTTATTACTGATATTTAGGCTTAATAAATATATAAAAGTTAAACAAAATAACAATATTGATTAGTTCAAAGGGGCTTATTACACTCCTCTAACAGCGAATTATTAACGATTACTAAACCTATCTGAATCGAATTGTAGCTAGGTTTGCGGATATTTTGCCGAATGGAAAACCTCTATTTGTACATCTTACTGGCGCTCTCGGTGCTGGCAATAGCAGATCTTATTGTCGGTGTAAGCAACGATGCCGTTAACTTCTTGAATTCTGCGGTAGGGTCGAAGGCGATCTCATTCAGAACGATCATGATCGTGGCTTCTATCGGAATCGCAGCCGGGTCTATTTTCTCAAGCGGTATGATGGAAGTTGCCCGAAAGGGTATTTTTAATCCAGAGCTCTTTTTCTTCGACGAAATCATGTTCGTCTTTCTGGCGGTAATGATTACAGACATTCTGCTGCTCGATTTTTTCAATACCATCGGAATGCCTACCTCAACAACCGTTTCGATTGTTTTTGAACTCTTGGGTGCGGCCCTCGCCATGTCGATCATAAAGGTGACTACCAATGGTGACGACCTGGCTTCTGTTGCTCAATACATCAACAACGAAAAGGCCCTTCAAATCATAGCCGGAATCTTGCTGTCAGTAGTTATCGCCTTTACCATTGGGGCGCTGGTGCAGTGGGTCACGCGTCTATGGTTGTCGTTTAATTTTTTAAACCGCTCTAACGTTTCTAACGCGATTTTCGGCGGTATCGCGCTTGCTTCGATCAGTAATTTCATCTTGATTAAAGGGATCAAAGGCACGGCTTTTTCATCTGCTACTTATTCGTTTACCGATGGCATGAGCCTGATCGCCTTTATAGAATCAAACACCCTATTAGTGGCACTGATTGCCTTTTTTGTGTGGTTTTTGATTTCTATTGGGCTGCTACTTATGGGGCTCAGCATGTACAAATTCATCATCGCAGCCGGAACCTTCTCACTGGCATTGGCCTTTGCGGGGAACGACCTGGTCAACTTTATTGGAGTGCCTATAGCTGCCTACCAATCTTACGAACTGTGGACCGCTTCTGGGGCGTTAGCCTCAGAATACAATATGGCAGTCTTATCGAATGCAGTGAAAACGCCTACCCTGTTTTTATTGGGATCAGGAATGGTCATGGTGCTCACCCTATGGTTTTCGAAAAAGGCGCGCTATGTGGCCGATACCGAAATCAACCTCGCCCGTGAAGGGGAGTCTCGTGAACGCTTCAAACCCAACTTTCTTTCAAGAGCCATCGTAAAGTTTACGATTCAGGCCTCAAACTACGTGAGCTACTTGGTTCCAGATCCGGTGCTCGAGCGCATCAACAAACAATTTGAACGCCCCTCTACCAAAAACGTTGTACTCAAGAAAAACGAACTGCCCCCTGCGTTCGATATGGTTAGAGCCTCAGTCAATATGGCCCTTGCAGGAATTTTAATTTCGATTGCAACCTCAATGAAGCTTCCGCTTTCAACCACCTACGTGACCTTCATGGTAGCGATGGGTACTTCGCTCTCAGACCGCGCCTGGGGAGCAGAAAGTGCGGTTTATCGTGTTGCCGGAGTGCTGAATGTGATTGGCGGATGGTTCGGTACTGCCATCATCGCCCTCTTATCGTCGGGTCTTATCTTAACCCTGATCTACTACGGACGCGGAACCGCAATTATTTTACTGCTTGTTTCGGCGGCAGTGATCATCATCAGAAACTACCTGGCCTACAACAAGCGTCAAAAAGAAGAGGCAGAACAATTTTTTATCAAGCGCGCCGAAAGCATCACCTTAAAAGGTGTGATCAACGAGAGCGCAAAGAATGTTGAGAATGTCATCCGCCGTTCAAGGAGCATTATCGAGCTCAACATCGAAGGCTTGAGCAAGCAAGATGCTGAGAAGTTGAAGCAAGGTCGTAAAGAAGTCAAAACCCTTTCTTCAGAGATTGAAGATGTTCGCGCAAGTGTGTTCCACTTCATTCAAAACCTTGAAGATTCGAGTGTACAGGCAAGCGCCTTTTACATCTCTATGGTCAATCAACTGAACAATATCAGTCAATCTCTTGAATACATCTCAAAGATGTGCAACGACCACGTACTAAACAACCACAGTAAATTGCGGTATACCCAGTTGCGCGACTTAAGAGAGATCAAAGAGCAGTTTGAAAAGGATATTTTCAATCAGACGGCAGACTCGCTCAAAGGCTTGTCGCAAGAAGGTATCACTGAGCTTCTCGATCGTAAAGACCGACTCGAAAGTATTATCACTCAGAAAATAGATACTCACGTTCAAGACATTCGAAACGAAGATTCAAGTCCGAAGAACACCACCTTGTATTTCTCATTGCTTCTAGAATCAAAAGACTTCTTGAATGCGATCACCTCTCTTATAACCGAGTACTACAAGTCTTACGAAGAAAACGTAGAGACCCCTTTAAAACTCTAACCGCCTTAACGGCTACACCCCTGATAGTCGATCACCCCAGGATTCATGGTCTTGAGGTATTCAATAATATAATCGGCCGTGGTCTTTTCAAAACTGACGGTGGGAGTACCGAATAAATCTCCAAACTCGTTGGTGATGTAATCGTTGAGTGCAAAGGTGAGTATCCTATCATCAGGCAGCTGCGTGCCTCCTTGTGTCAACTCGATCTGATCACCGTGACGCTCAAGCGTGAAGTCTGATGAATAACTGTAACTCGTATTGATTTGCTCTAAGAGGTCTTCAAGCGCTCCAACGCTGAGCTCGTAAGCCTCAAAACCATTTCCGAACGGGTCGATGGTGTAGATGTCAAAGGGCGTAATGGGACCAGACTCTAAATCGGCACGCACCCCTCCACGATTTTGAATGGTAAAATCAGCCTCGGCCACAAAGCGCAAAGCGTCAGTATAAAAACAGGCCGTTTCAGTGCGGTTGTGGTCGTGTCCTGAGGTTCCGATGGTCTCATAGAATTCAGGTCGAT
>JALQTJ010000052.1 GCA_023264015.1 Flavobacteriaceae bacterium
GCAGAAATGGGATAAATCTCTGCGCGTGGCAAACGCTCTTTCCAATGAGCAACGGCTTCATCTAACGACTGTTGATCTCCCTTATCAATCTTATTAATGAGCAGTAATAAAGGGGTAGAAGATTTTTGAAGTTTTTCAAAAAACTGGGCGTCTTTGAGCTCTTTCTCTCCGAGTTCTACCATATACACCAAGACGTCAGCGTCTTCAAATGCAGAGCGCACAAAATCCATCATAGACTCTTGCAGCTTGTAGGCAGGGTCAATGATTCCGGGAGTATCTGAGAACACCATTTGGTACTCTTCGTCGTTTACAAAACCTAAAATGCGATGACGCGTCGTTTGGGCCTTTGACGTAATGATAGAGAGTCGCTCTCCTACCAAGGCGTTCATTAGTGTCGACTTGCCCACATTGGGGCTCCCTATGATATTGATAAATCCTGATCGGTGCGCACTCATAATTGATTCGAATGGTAACGTGCAAAATAATCCTTGGCAGCTCGGTTGACACGAGGTGCCAAAAGCAATACCGCAATCATGTTGGGGATCAGCATGAGCGAATAGGCCAAATCCATCAGATTCACTACCAAGTCAACCGAGGCGATGGCCGCCACAATAATGGTGAGAATATAGAAGTAATTGAACCCTTTTGCAATGCGTGCATTGGTCAAGAAAGAGAGGCTTTTAACCCCGTAATACGAATAGGTCAGAATGGTTGAAAGCGCGAATGAAGTCACGGCAATCATGAGTAGCACATCGCCCCAACCGAACAATGATTTTTTAAAGGCGATGAGTGTCATCAGAATACCATTAGTCTCGGCCTCAAGATGTGCCCCACTAATCAGAATCACAAGGGCCGTTAGCGTACAGACCACTATGGTGTCGATAAATGGACCGAGCATGGCGACCAATCCTTCTTGAACGGGTTCGTCGGTCTTTGACTGACCATGATACATAGGGGCCGAACCCAATCCAGCCTCGTTGGAGAACATCGCACGACGGGCACCTAAAATGATGACCCCCCACAGCCCTCCTGAAATGGCCGTCTCCAAATTAAAAGCCTCAGTGAGTATCAGTCCAAATGAAGGCAAAATAGCATCAGCATTCATCACCAAGACTACGGCCACGGCAACAAAATAAAAACCGACCATTGGTCCCACAATTTTGGTAGCGACCTGAGCGATCTTTTTCACCCCACCGAAAATCACGGTAGCGGTTATAGCCGCTAACACCACTCCGATCAACGCCTTCCAGGGCAGAGCGCCCCCTAAATCTACTAGGGTTTCATTCGGATTCACCACGACCATGAAGGTCTGTGTGAACTGATTTGCTTGAAAAATGGCCAGATAACCGATCATTCCCATGAGGGCATAAAATACCGCAAGCGGTGACCCCCATTTACCGAGTCCTCGTGTCATATAATACATAGGTCCTCCCTGAACTACTCCCGCCGAGTCTTCTCCACGGAACATCACGGCCAATGAACAGCTGTAGTATTTAATGGCCATCCCCAGAACCGCAACTACCCAGATCCAGAAAATAACACCTGGGCCTCCGAGGTAGACCGCAATCGCGACGCCCGAAATGTTTCCTAATCCGACGGTAGAGGCGATGGCTGCCGACAGGGCTTGCAGATGAGAAACCTCTCCTGTTGCCCCCTCTTTATCGTACTTGCCACGAGTAATGTCTATGGCGTGCTTGAAGTAACGGTAAGGCTTGAGTCTTGAGTACAAGGCCAGAAATAATCCGCCCCCCAAGAGCAGCACCAACATGGCGGTCTCGGTGTAGGGCAATAGCCCGGCTATCCATTGGTTCCATTGGTTCATAAAAGCGAAGATAACAAAGTGAGAGGCACCGCTTCGAATAAGATTCAGCAAAACACAACGGGCTATTCACAAGCAGCTCTTGGAGATGATAGTCCAAGTCATTATCTTCTAGTCATTTAATCACCTAAGTGAACCACAATCTTATCCGATATAAAACAAAAAGTCTACTCATGGGCGCTGGGCTCGTGGGGTTCTTTATACTCATTGGATGCTACCAGAAGGGGCCTGAAATACGTACGAGCGAACTTTCAACGGTTTCGAGTGAAGCCATTCCAGAAACCATTGATTTTACTTTTCACGTAAAGCCTATACTTTCTGACCGCTGCTTTAAATGCCACGGACCAGACCAAAATGCCATAGAAGCCGGATTGAGTCTTCACACTGCTGAAGGAGCCTACAAGGCGCTCGGAGAAAATGCCGATCACTTTGCAGTAGTACCCTTTGAGCCTCAAAAAAGCACCATGGTAGAGCGTGTTTTTAGTGAAGATGCAGCCATTCAAATGCCTCCGCCTGAATCGAATTTGAGTCTCAATTCGAGAGAAAAAGAAATTTTGAAGCGATGGATAGAACAAGGGGCCGTCTATCAAGAACATTGGGCCTTTGAACCTCCACAGCTACCAGAAGTACCCGAAGGAATAAGCGATTGGGGGGCAAACGCTATCGATGCGTTCATCGGCCAGAAATTAATGGAGAAAGGATTACTTCCGTCTCCTAAAGCAGACAAGGCGACGCTGATAAGAAGAGTAACTTTAGACCTCACCGGCCTTCCGCCAACTCCAGAAGAGATCGAGGCCTTTGTCGAAGACGACTCCGCGGAAGCCTATCAAGAGGTGGTATCACGGCTTTTAACGTCTACAGATCACGCTGAACATATGGCAGCTGAGTGGATGAGTATTTCGCGCTATGCAGACACCCACGGCTATCAAGACGATTTTGAGCGTATCATGTGGCCCTGGCGCGATTGGGTGATTCATGCCTTTCAAGAAAACATGCCTTACGATGAATTTGTCATCAATCAATTGGCAGGTGATCTTTTACCCAATGCCACCAAAGAGCAAATTCTCGCGACCGGATTCAACCGCAACCACAAGATTACCTATGAAGGAGGTGTTATCCCTGAAGAGTATCGCGTAGAATATGTTGAAGACCGCACCAATACTTTTGGAACCGCCTTTTTGGGCCTCACCATGGAGTGTGCGCGCTGCCACGACCATAAGTACGATCCGATCTCGCAAGAAGAACATTTCGAACTCTTTAGTTTTTTCAATAACCTCAACGAAAAGGGCCTGGTCTCAGACAAAAACGAAATTCCTGAACCCTACCTATCCATCCGTCCAGAAGATGTAGAATCAGTGCTCGCATTTGTAAATGCCCCTGAAAAGGCCTTTGAGCGCGAATCAAAATCTATAGATGTAATGGTGATGAAAGAGTCGCCTAACATTAGAGACACCTATGTGCTGAATCGTGGGATGTACGATCAGCCTACCGAAAAAGTCAATCCCGGAACACCCGATCGGGTATTAGCCTTCCCAAGCGAACTACCCAAAAACCGATTAGGGCTTGCCCAATGGTTGTTTCACCAAGATAACCCCCTCACCTCGCGCGTTGCGGTGAACCGCCTCTGGCAACGTTTTTTTGGTACCGGAATCGTTGCCACCAGTGATGATTTCGGAAACCAAGGCAGTCTACCCACCCATCCGGAGCTACTCGACTTTTTGGCCGTGAGTTTCAGAGAACAAGGCTGGGATACGCAAGAGATGATTCGTCTTATCGTCTCGTCAGAAACCTATCAACAGTCGAGTCAAATCACTCCTGAAAAACTAGAGCGTGATCCTGAAAATAAATGGTTGGCACGTGCTCCTCGCCTGCGTTTATCGGCAGAAGTCATTCGCGATCAGGCCTTAGCCATGAGCGGACTGCTGGTGAAAGAGGTCGGAGGACCAAGTGTGAAACCCTATCAGCCAGAGGGCATCTGGAAAGAGACTACCGGAGGAGGCGGTGGTAGTACAGCGCGTTATGTATTAGGAAGCGGAGACGACCTTTACAGAAAAAGTCTTTACACCTTCTGGAAGCGTACGGTTCCGCCTCCGAGTATGTTGAGTTTTGACGCCTCAAACCGCGATTTGTGCACCGTTAAAACCAGACAGACCAATACGCCTTTACAGGCGCTGGTACTACTCAACGATCCTCAAATGATTGAAGCCGCTCGCGGACTAGCGCAACGTGTCGCCTCAAAAAACCTCCCATTAGAGCAACAATTAAGCTATCTCTACACCGCCACTACAGGAGCCTTGGCCCAAACAGAAGCTTTAGCGCAACTGCAGTTGCTCTACTCAGATATGCTCAAACAGGTAAAAGAAGAGGCAATAGAAACAGAACAGTACCTCAGCATCGGTGCTTCTAAAAGTAGCATCACGACCGATCAAGTATCATTTGCCGCCTTGGCACTGACGGCCCATACCTTGCTGAACCTAGATCAAACCATTACAAGAAGCTGACATGAGCGAGAAAAAAATAATTGATGAACGCGCATTGATCTTAAATCGGCGCTCCTTTTTAGGTAAAACTGCCATGGGGATTGGGGGAATCGGATTGGCCTCGCTCTTAGGGGGTTCGTTTTTTGATCCGACAAAAAAACCCCTTCAAACTTCACTGGGTGGAGGTACTGGCGTTAAAGGCGTACTTGACGGTTTGCATCATCCTGCAAAAATCAAGCGGGTGTTCTATCTCTTTCAGAGCGGAGGAC
>JALQTJ010000053.1:0-257 GCA_023264015.1 Flavobacteriaceae bacterium
TGCCGCGGCAGCAAATGTCTACGTGCCTTTTTACCGACAGGCTCACATCAAAATCTTCAATGAAAAACATCGTGAACTCGTTGGATCGAGTTGGGATATTGCTTACCAAGACGTAAAGCGCGCCTTTGAGTATTACCTTAAGCACTACAATAACGGACGCCCCATTATCATCGCCGGCCATAGTCAGGGCAGCATGCACGGATCAGCGCTAGTCAAGGAATTTTTTGACGGAACAGCCCTTCAAGATCAGCTCATCG
>JALQTJ010000053.1:267-4527 GCA_023264015.1 Flavobacteriaceae bacterium
CGCTGCTTATTTGCCAGGGGCAGGAGTGGCCGTTGACTATTTTCAAACATTGCCCTTACTCACTGAGCCTGGGGCCACGGGCGGATTCGTCAGTTGGAACACCTACAAAATCGGCAATGTACCCAAACACCGCTATGAGACTTATTACAAAGGTAGAAGCACCTCTAATCCCATCACTTGGGACACTAGTGTTTCAACCACCCTTGACCAGCACAAAGGCCTCTTGTATTACGACAAAGAGATTTACCCCCAGAGCTTAAACGTCGAACTCATTGACGGGATGGTGTGGGCCACCGTACCCAAAGTGCCTAAAAGGTTCTTCATGCGTTTTATCAAGAATTACCACGCCTTCGATATCAACCTATTCTGGAAAGATATCAGCGATAACGCTAAGCTTCGCACTCAAAAGTGGATCAACGCAAGTAGCCAATGATACTAAAACCTGTTCTTCTGACTTTCATTGCTTTCGCAGCGGTATTGTCTTGTGAAGACGAGGCTTTGATCACAGACGATACAGTGTGCAGCCAAACCTATCAAGGCAGGCTGGCGCTCAAAGGGATTTGCATGAATTATGTGATTGAAGTGCTTGACCCCATCAACGAAGATTGGGTAGAAGCCGAATGGGTCAATCCTTTTGACGAAACGACTTACACCAATGCTTTTAGGCTGGGATCAGTGTGTTCGTTTGACGACAGCATCAAAGAAGGAGATCTATTTTATTTTGAGGCCAGCCTTGAGCCTTTTGAAGAGCAGCTTTGTGCGGTTTGTCAAGCCTATAGTCCAACCCCTTCTAAGACCCTTTACGTTCGCGTTTGCGATTTGAATAATTAAGCCTTGTGAGTACTACAATTACGTTTCAATCACGCTCATGAAACACCTTCTAATAGAAACGGTACAGCGCCATGTGAATTTAGATGCCGATGAGCAGCGGCAACTCATGAAGGCATTTACGCTACAAACGGTAAAACGCGGAGAGTTATGGCTAAAGGAGGGCGAAGACACGCCTTACCTCGCCCTTGTAGGGTCAGGATGCCTCTACTCTTATACCTTAGACGAAAAGGGCAATCAAACCCCTTTACAATTCGCTACAAAGTGGTGGTGGATTACCGACCTGTATGCCTATTTAACCTGTCAGAAGGCCACCCAAAGCATAAAAGCGGCAGAAACAAGCGAGATCTTAGTGATCACTCGCGAGGCTCAAGAAAAATTATTTGAAGCGATTCCGAAGCTTGAACGCTTCTTTCGGATAATTACTGAAAACGCACTAGTGAGTAGTCGTAAACGCGCCCTTGATTTTATCCACCTCGATGCGCGTCAGCGCTATCTTGAATTTGAAAACAAACACCGCGACCTCTTGCAAACCCTGCCGCAAAAACTCATCGCCAAATACATCGGAATCACCCCCGAGTTTCTATCCAAACTAAGACGCGAACTCATTGAAGAAGAGCGCCAAAAGCCCAAGAAATAAAAGGTAGCGCCGTATCTTTGCAAGCAGAATAATTGCTATGAAAGACTTCTGGAATGCGCGTTACAGTCAAGAGGCCTATGCCTACGGAACTGAACCCAACGTCTTTTTTAAATCGCGGATAGACACCTTAAATCCAAGCCGACTCTTATTGCCGGCAGAGGGAGAAGGACGCAACGCTGTTTACGCCGCATCGAAAGGATTTCAGGTGAGCGCTTACGACTGGTCTGAAGCTGCCTGTGCTAAGGCAGCAAAATTGGCTGAAAAACACAATGTCGAGCTCGATTACCAAGTGTGTAGCTTGAGCGACCTGACCTACCCCGAGGCTCACTTCGATGCGCTTGCCATGGTCTATGTGCATTTTCCGGAGCCCATCAGAACCTCAAACCTCAAGCGCTTATTAGGTATGCTCAAACCTGGCGGATCTTTCATTTTTGAAGGCTTTAGCGAAAATCACCCGCAATACCAGCCAAAGAATCCGGCGGTAGGTGGACCTAAAGAGCCGAGCTTTCTGTACACCCTTTCTGACCTTAAAACACATTTAACGGGCTATCACTTTGAATACGAGGCTCAAGAAGAGACCCTTCTAGACGAAGGTGCCTTTCATAAAGGCCTTGCAGAAGTGGTACGCGTTCACGCTATAAAACCTTAAGCTCATGTCATCGCAAATTGAAACCATTGAATCGCGCCTCAACCCCTTAAGAGAACAGCTCAAGAACCACGAGCTGTATGCTGCACTGAAAACCCTTGAGCACGTGAAGACCTTCACTGAATTTCATGTCTATGCGGTATGGGATTTCATGTCGCTACTGAAAGCACTTCAAATGCAATTTACTTGTGTACATACACCGTGGGTGCCAGCAGCTGATCCGGCTATTGCGCGCTTCATCAATGAAATAGTGCATGGCGAAGAGAGCGACCTCAACGAGAAAGGTGAGCCCAATAGTCATTTTGAGATGTACCTCGATGCAATGCGTGAGATCGGTGCGTCAACTGCTTCTATCGAGCACTTCATCGCGACGCTGCGCAAGGGAACTCCTGTGGCGGACGCCTTACAACAAGCCAATGCTCCTCAAGCGACCCAAGATTTTGTGAACTACAACTTTAGTCTCATCGAGGCGGGTAAAGCCCATGAAATTGCCTCTGCTTTTACCTTCGGACGCGAAGACGTGATCCCTGACATGTTTATCGCTATTTTAGACCGTTCGGCCACAAGTGAAGACTCGTTCATAAAATTCAGGTACTACCTCGATCGCCATATTGAACTCGACGGAGACGAACACGGACCCATCGCCCTTAAAATGATCGAAAAACTGTGCGGATCTGACCCGCAAAAATGGAAAGAGGCAGAGGCTATTGCTGTCACTTCACTTGAAAAGCGCATCGCGCTCTGGGACAGTATTTACAAAGCCCTTTAACCCGTGGAACCTGCCCTAAACATCTACGGCGAACCCCTCGAGGTGTGCTGCAGTGCTCCCGCAACCGGATTTTATCGCGATGGCTTTTGTCAAACGGGGCCTCAAGATCTGGGCACTCATACGGTATGTGCCCAAGTGACTGAAGAATTTTTATCTTTCAGTCAATCTAGAGGAAACGATTTGATTTCGCCTCAACCGTTTTATCAGTTTGGCGGATTGCGTCCAGGAGATTTCTGGTGCTTGTGCATCTCGCGATGGCTCGAGGCCTATAAGGCAGGGGTGGCGCCTAAAATAAAGCTTAAAGCCTGTCACAAAAAGTGCTTAGACTTCGTTTCGCTAGAGGTTTTAGAAGCGTATAGCTTATGAAAAAACTTCTTTTTATACTGATTGGTATCTTGCTCGCTGCTTGCACTCAAGATCCAGCCAAAACACTCGTTCTTAAATCGGTGGCTTACCACGGTCTCGATCATCTCAACACCGAGTCCGTCACCTTTACCTTCAGAGACGCCACCTATACGGTCGATCGCAATTTCAAGGGCGGCACCCTCTATACCAAAGCGTTCAAGCAATTCGATACGATTCGCCAAGACAGTGTTCAGCTCAACGACAGCTTATTCAACTCAAGTGTATTCAAACGTTATGCGAACGGTCAGTTATTAGATTTATCTGAAAAAGACAGCGATCGTTTTGCGCAAAGCCTAAACTCAGTGGGGTATTTTTTTCAGCTTCCGTTACCGCTACTCGACGAGGCCGCTCAGCTCACCCTTCTTGAAAACACCACGATTAAAGGAAAATCCTTCAATACTCTTGCCGTAAGCTTTACGCCTGACCAAGGAGGGCAAGACCACCAGGACACTTTTCGCTATTACTTCGACACCGAGACTCACGCGCTCAGCTACCTTTCTTACGCCTATGAAACCAATGGCGGAGGCATCCGCTTTAGAGTGGCAACACCCTTGCCACACGATGGATTCATTTTTCTCAATTACAGCAACTACAAACCGGCCGAAGAGGTCTCTCTCGACAGCCTGCCCGCTCTTTACGAAGCCGGCGCCCTCGAACTCGTCTCAGAGATTAGCAATTCGATCGAATGAGAATTTTGTTTAACACTTGTTTGTTGTGCATCACGACGTCATTAATTCCTAGAGTCGTTCATGCCCAGTATGAGACTTTTATCACAAAAGAGAAAATATTAGAGCAGACTAATCAAATAGATTCTTTAAATAGAATATTAAGACTTCATCATAATGAAGCAATAAGCCGAAAAGATACTCTTGAACAGATCAAAGTGCTTAAATGGATCTACTGGTTTAATGAAAATAATTCAGAGCTTGTTTCTATTGAAAACAATCTATTGTCTATTACTAAGGCCTATGG
>JALQTJ010000054.1 GCA_023264015.1 Flavobacteriaceae bacterium
TTTAATCTCAATAATCTCTCCTCTCTTGATCTGAGCCAATCGATTCAAGCTTTGCTCCTTCAATATTAAAATGCGCGGATACCCCCCACTCACCTGTGCGTCTCTATGAAGCACAATGCACTCCCCTGATGGGGTAAGCTGAACGATTCCAGGAAACACCGCCGCAGAGCGGATGCTCTCTGTCGATCGCTTGAGATGTACCGAGGGTAACAAACGATACCCCATACGGTTGTGGTCTGAGAGGGTAAATTTCAAAGAAGAAAAATCCGTCGAAGGATGCAGATGATGAAACTCTGGCCCAGGAATGGCCTCGAGAACAGTTTCTTGCTGATCCTTAGATAAAGGGTTGTGATCTGCCACGATTTTAGGCCCCTCATACGCCTGGTAGGGTAACTGATCTCCTTTTTTCAGTTTGTGTATCCCATAAAGCGAAGGATGCATCGATCGGCTATTTAATTTCTGATCTGTAACAAATCCGCCTTTGACAGCCACATAGGCATAGACCCCATTTATTACCCTTCTCAGCGATAAAACACTTCCTCTTTTAGCCCAGTATAGGGTATGGGTCACTATCGAATGGTCGTCCAATACCGCCTCTAAAGTCGGACCACAAAGCACAAAGCAAGTTGGTGCTTTGAAGAGATACACCCCTCCATTTTGACAAACCTCTAAGGCCGCCGCATCAGGCGCATTTCGAAGCAGTCTATTCGCATGAGAAAACGCTTCTTGATCCATGGCCCCTGAGAGCGGTACACCGATACCACGATACCCAAATCGGCCCCTATCTTGAATGGTATCCCATAAACCCGGTCGAACTATTTCGAGCATAACAAACGTTCTTGAAGTTGGGCTCCCTTTAATTGTTGTTCGCGCAACAATTCAAACTCATCTGAACTTATAGCTTTAAAGCGCACTTCGTCTCCTACATCGACAAATACCGGGGGGGTGACGTTAGGATCAAAAAGATCAAATGCCAGCTCTCCTAACACGTACCAACCACCACTTGATTCAATGGGGTATATGCCTGTTTGGGTGCCCGCAATAGCAACAGATCGCTTAGGGACTCTCAGTGCAGGGGTGCTTTTACGCGGAATTTGAAGGGCCTTTGGAAGAGATCCGATATAGAAGAATCCGGGCAAAAATCCGAATCCTTCGATCGTGTAGGTTTGGGACTGATGCAATCCTATGAGCTCTTCTGGTGTCTTTTTAAGTTTTGCGGCAAGTGCATCAAGGTCATGCCCATTGTACATTACAGGAAACTCCCAACTATTAGGAATCAAGGCTTTTTCTATCTCTAGAGAAGCGAGAAATGAATGGACTTCATCTAATCGAGTGGCGCAGTTTTTTTCAAAAAGCGTGAGAGACTGATTCAATGCCAACACATCAATCTCTGTATCAAAAAACCGCTTCAGATGTGAAGCAATACGCTTCAGCTCAATGGGCTTTACCCCGTCAAGTTCTATAGTCAATGAGTCTTGACCCATGGCATAGATGGTGAACTTATGCTTCATGAATGCGCTTTAGAATTTCCGCAGTATTTTCATGATCAGAGTGAATGCAAAAGGTATGAGGTTCAATGGCATGCCGATCTTGCATGATGTCTTCAAGAATTCCGCTTTGCATCAATCGAAGCTGAGTCAAACTCTCTTCTGGAGTGCTGATGACAGCTCTTCGATCTGAGCGGTTCAACAGACGGGTTCGATCTGCATATCTGCGATCGAGAAAATATTCGTGATAACACTTTAGTCCTTTATCTTTTGCCTTCTGTGCAAGCACTGAATGTTCTTGAACATAAAGAATACGCCCAGAGCTAAACGGAGCAATAGCTTCTAAATACACCTCAGCCAATGATGCATTTCGAGCCATATCGTTGTAAAGTGCGCCATGTGCCTTGATGTGCGTCCAATGGCTATTGAGTTGTTTGCATTGACTGTCAAAAAGTTCCAGTTGATTATGCAACGCTTGTTTAAATTCTTCACGGCTCATCTCAAGAGTACGCCTTCCGAAGTGCTCACGATCAGGATACGACGGATGCGCCCCCAGTTCTAAGCCCAAAGCTGCACCTGCCTCTAAGGTTTTTGCAATGGTCTTGGCATCACCTGCATGCCCGCCACAGGCAATATTAAGCGCGTGAACATAGCGATAGAGGGGCTGCTCATCGACCAGACCTTCTCCTGCGTCTAGGTTGATATGTAAGGCTTTTGATGTGCTTTTCATGAAAGCGACTTAAATAAGGCCATTCCCCCTAGCAAAAGGGTGAATAGGACTAAAACTATTCCTATGAGTTTCTGAATGGTCGTATTCACGTGTTCTCCCATAACTGAAACCCTAGAAGATAACACCAATAATGTAAGTGCGATGATTGGGAGTAATAAACCGTTTGCAATCTGGGCGAACTTGATCACCTCCACGGGTGCCGTACCTATTAAAGCAATCGAGAATCCGATGACAAAAACGGTAACACTGGCTATTCTTGAACTATTTGGATGCTCATATGGGGTTGACCTTACAATAGATTTTGCTACTAGTCCTACCGCCAAAGGAGCGGTGATCGATGAGGTTAGTCCGGCTGCGAAAAGTCCAAAGCCAATGATAAACCGACTGGCGCTTCCGAAAGTGGGCTCCAACAGTGCAATAAGATCGAGAACCGATTGAATAGATCCTGACTGCACTGAGGCCGCGGTGATCAGTATGGCCATTGAGATGAGTCCGCCTAAGACAATACTTATTGCAGTATCTGATCTCAAGGCTTTTATCGAGCGAATCTCGCGGTGCGAACGATTCACTAAAGCGGTGTGAAGAAACAAATTATAGGGCACTACAGTCGTTCCTACAAGCGCAATAACCATAAAGGTATTGTCGGCATTAAGACTCGGAAGCACAGCAGCTTTGAGCACCGTTAACACCTCAGGTCCAAGGCTCACTGCGGTTAAAGTGAAGGCAAGGCCCATCACGATTACCATGAGCATTAAAAATCGCTTGATGGCCTCAAAGCGTTCGTTCCACAGAAAAGAGATGACAATAGCAGCTATGACGAGTAGCATTAAAAACTTTGAATGCTCAATTGAAGTCAAAGACTGGAGCCCTAAGAGCGTTCCGCTCAAGTTACCACCTTGGTATACCGAATTGCCAAAAAGAATGGCAGCAAGGATCAGCCCTAGAATGGCTATACGCCAAAATCGATGCCTGATATGTGTTTTGATAATTTGATCTAAATCTGCCTTCAAGACCCAACCCATTCGCGCTGCAATCTCTTGAAAGTAATAGGTGATAAAAATTGAAAGCGTTAGAGCCCATAAAATTTCAATGCCGAAATCCACTCCTGCCATAGCGCAAGTGGTCACCGTTCCGGGGCCAATGAAAGCAGCCGCAATGAAGATTCCTAGGCGTTTTGATTTAAGGGTTGATGTATTCAAATAGACGGATTAAGGGGCCTAACACTAGCTGCTGAGTTAAACCTAATTCGAACTTACATAATTTTGCTTTATGGAATCTAAAGAAGAAATCGTCAGCGACTGGTTACATCGCTATACCGGAAAGCCTGCATCTGAGTTCGGTAACTTCATCTTACTAACTAACTTTTACAAGTACGTTTCAAAGTTCGCAGAGCTGACCGGAGCCACTGTGGAGGGAAAGGATGCGGTGATGCCGTCAGCAACACATAACGGTATAAGTATCATTGATTTTGGCATCGGAAGCCCGAATGCAGCGCTCATCATGGATCTGCTCATGGCAGTCGAGCCAGAGGCAGTTCTCTTCTTAGGTAAATGTGGCGGACTCAAAAAACGCAACCAGATCGGAGACTTTATTCTTCCGATTGGAGCCATTCGCGGGGACGGTACCTCTGACGATTACCTTCCGAAAGAAGTTCCTGCACTGCCTTCATTCTCGTTGCAGCGCGCCATCTCTTCAACCATTAAAGATAACGGTTACAGTTACTGGACAGGTACTGTATTTACCACCAACCGCAGGGTGTGGGAACACGACAAAAAATTCAAAGCCCATCTGAAAAAGGTACGCGCCTATGCCATTGATATGGAAACCGCCACGCTTTTTACCGTTGGTTTTCACAATAAAATTCCAACCGGAGCTCTTTTATTGGTAACTGATCAACCGATGGTACCCGAAGGAGTGAAATCTATGGCGGCAGATGCTGAGAATAAAGCGCGCTATGACGCCAATCACGTGCAGTTAGGCATTAGTTCTTTGAACCAGATCAAAGACAAAGGAGAAACGATTCGACATTTGAAGTTTTGATTAAAGATGTATTCTGTAACCGCTCTTCACATAAAAAATAGTCTGAATATTAAGCAATGTAGGCTCAAATTAGACTTAAGCGTTATTTATTCTGATTCAGATGAACTCTTTTTGCTATTGAGAGAAAAGCAGTTTGTATATGTTTTTCAATATGGTGTAATCGCGTTTTTCAACTGCTCTC
>JALQTJ010000055.1 GCA_023264015.1 Flavobacteriaceae bacterium
ATATTCGTCTCTGAAGAAGTTAAAGTCTATCCTAACCCGACCTCAGGACCACTGCAACTCTATATCGGAGGAACGGACCCCAACATTACCATTACCGTAACCTCTCTAAGTGGAAGAAAGGTACTCACTCAGAATCTTGAAGTACCTAATAATAGAATTTCAGAAATTGACCTTACTCCTTTGAATGAAGGGGTTTACATCTTAAACCTTGATGGTTCTAAGGTTAATACAACTCAAAAGGTTATAAAGTATTAATACTATCTAATCTTGGAAATTATTCTTGGTAACATAAGAAGGTAATACACTGTCTTTCAGCACTATTCTTGAAATCTTTAATTACCTTCATTTTAAGACTAATAATTCATGGCAACCAATCAGAAACCACCAAATCAATTTTTCGATCCGAAAAACCCTCAACCTCCACTTGATTTAGAGCGAATGTTCAACGAAGAGCGCATCGATATGAAAGCCATATTAGATTCGCGCAAGCTTACTAAGGAGATCAATAAAACACTCGCCCCTTACACCGGTGAGTTTGGGGACGCTCAAAAGAAGCACCTTCTCAAACGTACTATGGTAGGGTATGCCAGTCGCCACCTAAAAGACCTTGAAGGGCTCAGTCTAGATGAAGCAGTTGACAAAATCATGACTTTTCATGAACTCGGGGAGCCAACAAATAACTACTACAACGAACTACCTCCAGAAGCATATAAAGAAAAGTACGGTAATGATGATGTTGAACCACAACAACCATTTGTATCCGAGGCTTACATAGGTAGATTAGAGGGTAATAACTTTAGTGATTTTCAAGGTCAAGAAAGAAAGGGCGCAATTTATTCATGGATGCATCATTCGATGTATGCTCAACCCACATCCATTTGTTGGAAACTTTTCATTTTTCTATTCAACTTAACTCCAACACTTGACTTTCACAGTATTCATAAGATGATATATTCTTATATCCATCTTATCTATCACGGGTCTTTTAGAAATTATAGGGATTTTATTTATGATCTGACTTTGGAGCCCTACATGCTTGAATACCTCAATCTTCAATTAAGTCAAAAAGAAACTCCAGATGAGAACTATGCTCGAGAGGTTCAAGAATTGTTTACTGTAGGTAAAAGACCATTTTCAAAATTTACAGAAGGAGATGTACAGGCCGCTGCCAAAGTCCTTGTAGGTTGGAATTCAGACTTTTGGGGTGAAAATGCAACGAGCGAAGGCTGGGCTCCAGTGATTCGCTTTAATGATTGGAACCATGATACTAGTGACAAACAATTCTCATCATTTTACAATAACACTTTAATAAGGGGAAGAGAAGGAGAAGAGGGAGCCCAAGAGCTTGATGAATTCATTGATATGATTTTTCAAACGGATGAAGTCGCCATTTACTTGTCTCGTAGGCTGTTCCAATTCTTTGTATACCCCATTTTAACTGATCACGCTGAAGAAATTATTATCAAACCTTTGGCTGAAGTCATGAGGGCAAATAATTACAATTTGGCAGAGACACTAAAAGTTCTTCTTAAAAGCGAATATTTCTATTCCGAAGAACTTTATAATTCAATAATAAAAGGGCCTTACGATTTTACGCTTTCGGTAATGAAAGAATTAGATATTCTAGAGGGCTCCTTGTGGACTTATTCACATGATGAACAGCGTGATTATAACTCTTCTTTTTCGGAAGATGCAGTATTCTTTGATGAAGCTCTATTAAATACAGACCATCGTGTTTATCAAACTTTTAGAAGCTTTGAATGGAGAATTAGGAACCAAGGGATGCACATATTTAATCCACCGAGTGTTTCAGGATGGCCAGCATTCTATCAAGAACCTGTTTATGACCTTTTCTGGTTAAACTCAGTAACTATTAAAGCAAGAAAAGAATTTACAGATGCTGCTTCTCAATGGGGTCTTTACCTTGGCAACCAACTTGGGAATAATATTCACCTGAGATATAACCTTTCGAATTTTATAGAAAGTTTTCAAAACATTGAATCGCTTGATGAATTTATAAAGGAGCTTACCGACCGTTTTCTTGGTGGACCGATTCCTGATAAAGCTCTTACTAGAATAAAAAATATGGTACTTGGAGACTCATTCAACGAAAACCACTGGGCGGAAGAGGTTAATAGATTTAGATCTAACCCATCTAAGCAAAATCATAACTCTTTAAGGAATAAGATCTCTGATTTTATGCATCTCATATTCCAGCTTAACGAAATACACGTACACTAATGAAAAGAAGAGATTTTTTACATGATATTTCTCATGCAGCTGCCCTTGGATCAATTCTACCCACAATTGGTTTCGGTTGGAATGAAAAATCATATAGTCTATTTGAGGATACTATAAGTCGCGGTAAAATACTAGTATTGGTCAGGTTAAATGGGGGAAACGATGGTCTTAATACAGTCATTCCATTGGATCAATATTCTAATCTGAATAAAGTTAGGCCTCATGTGATAATGCCGGAGAACAAATTGGTCCAACTGGGAAAAAACGATTTAGCTCTTCATCCCAGCCTTGCCGACTTTAAGGCCCTTTCGGATGAAAAAAGGATGAAGATCATTCAAAATGTTGGCTATGAGGTTCCAGACTTCTCTCATTTTAGATCTATGGATATCTGGCAATCCGCATCTGACTACGACCAATTTTTATCCTCAGGATGGATTGGGCGTTACATTGAGAAAGAACACCCTGGATTTCCAACGCAATACCCGAATGATCAATATCCACATCCGTTAGCTATAGAGCTAGGCTGGTCATCCTCTTTAACGATGCTCGGACAGTATTCTTTTCCGAGCTACATCGTTAGTGATCCGGATAGAATGGTTGAAATTATAAATGATTTTGATCATGAATACCCCGGAACCTATTCAGGGGATCGCTTAAAATATATTCAACTAATCGGCAAACAATCAAATGAATACGGTCGAGTAATTAAAGAAGCTTATGAAAAAAGTGCCAATGAATCAGAGTTTCCAAGCACCCATTTAGGCTGGCAATTAGAAACTGCAAGTCGCCTGATAAGAGGAGGGTTGAATTCTAGAGTTTATATGGTTGATTTGGGTGGTTTTGACACCCATGACCGCCAAGTAGACACAGCAGACACAACAAAAGGTGAACATACTCGTATTCTTAAAGATTTGAATGATAGTGTGACTGCATTTATTAAGAGTCTTGATGCCTCAGGGGACTCAGATAGAGTGTTGACGATGACATTTTCTGAATTTGGACGTACTATCAATTCTAATGGCTCATATGGTACGGATCACGGTACTGCGGCTCCAATGATGATTTTTGGAAATAGAATAAGTGATGATGTACTAGGTACAAACCCAGAGATACCAGAAGTCGCGCGCTGGCAAGATAATCTTGCCGTGGAATTCGACTTCCGCCAAGTTTATGCTTCCATCTTAGATCAATGGATGGGTGCGGATGCAGAAACAGAGAAAGCTGCTCTCTTCAAGGATTTTGAAAAACTTCCAATTACCGGATCGGCCATCGACCAAGACGGAGACGGCGTGCTTGACCGCGACGACCTCTGCAACGACACCCCCGCAGGAGCCATAGTTGATACCAATGGATGCGAAGTCTTTAGCCTTGCAGCCGATACCTTCACTGTGTTAGTCACCTCGGCAAGCTGTGCAGGTATGAACAACGGTTCTATAGCCCTTTCTGCAAAAGACGAACGTTACAGCTACACCTACGACGCAGGCACTGCAGGAACAGGTGTACTCAATGCGACTAACAATTACACGGCAACCCTTGAAGGGCTCGCAACCGGATCTTACAACATCTGCTTCTCTGTAGACGGACAGGCCAATTACGAGCGATGCTACAGCGTTAGTGTTGGTGAACCTGCACCTCTTGAAACCAACGCCGTGGTGAATACCAGTACACGTACCGTTGACCTCAGTCTAAGAGGAGCCAAACAGTACCAGGTTACTTTAAACGGTAAACCCATAACCACAGAGAAAAGCACGCTTACCCTTCCGCTTGTTGCCGGGAACAACATTCTGCAAGTAAAAACAGACCTTGAATGCCAAGGCGTGTACTTCGAAGAAATATTCGTCTCTGAAGAAGTTAAAGTCTATCCTAACCCTACCTCAGGACCACTGCAACTCTATATCGGAGGAACGGA
>JALQTJ010000056.1 GCA_023264015.1 Flavobacteriaceae bacterium
CGTTTTAGATACCCCGGAATAACCGACATTAAAGCCATTAAAACACAGCGAATAGCTGTCTTTTTTCAGGCTGTCTTTCATCAAATATGGCGGTACATCACGATAAAACTGGTTCAGACAGGCAGAATCACTGGAAGAGGATAGTGACACCCACTGACTGATTTTTTCCTGACCAAAAGCGATGGCGAAGCTGCTCGAAGCCACCACGCCCAGAATGACTTTAATACTATTATCATTTAAAAACTGAAAAAAAGAGTTCTTGGGTTTACGCTGCTTCTTGGCCATTCTTACACGTACTTTTTAGATCAATACAGATTTTGACCGAGCTTAACAAGCTGTATAAGTGAAGTATATCTTGGCTCTACCATTCGTTTACTAAATAAACAATAAGTATCCAAAATCCCGGGCAGTTGTAACAAACTGTCTAATTTTATTTCTTTTTAAATGAGGTTTCTCGGTGTTTGCGTAGCTTTGTTTGGCTCAGTAGATTGAGTGTGTAAAGCTAACGGCCTGTATCAGTGTAAAAATTCGATATGCCGATTTTGAGACGCACTCTAAGCAATCACGCATCGCGTATACCAGTGCAGACCACGAACTCATACCCAAAACACTAGAGCTCTTTCAGACCTTGTATCACAGGAGGTTGAGAGTACGTTTAATCGGTGTGGGTTTCAGCCATCTCGTTGCCGGAAACTATCAGATTGACCTCTTTCAAGACACCGAGACCCAAACACGCTTGTACCAAGCCCTAGATCACATCCGTGTAAAATACGGTGACAGAAGTGTGATCAGGGCTTCAGGAATGAATGCTAAAACCATAGGACGGCTCGACAATCCGTTTAACGGTAAGCCACCTATAGTGCTTGCGCACCGAAAGTATTAGTCATGCTGCTGAATTGCCACAGTTACTACAGTCTGAGATACGGAACCTTTTCAGAAGAGGCGCTCGTCGACCTCGCTATAGAACAAGGGTACAGCAGTGTGGGGCTAACGGATATCAATACCACGTCTGGAGTACTTTCATTTCTGAGGTATGCGCAGCACAAACAGATAAAGGGCATCGTAGGTATCGATTTCAGAAACGGCACCTCTTGTCAATTCGTCGGGATCGCCCCTAACGAAGACGCCTACTTTGAATTGAACTCCTTTCTCGCTAAGCACCTTCATGAGGGTAAAGCCTTTGAAGCAAAGGCCCCCGCCTTTGAACACGCCATTGTCATCTATCCTTTCGAATCTGCGCTCAAAACTTCAGGACACTCATTGAGAGTCAACGAATACATCGGTGTCAGTCTTCGAGAACTCCGAAAACTCAGCCTCAATAAACTGATCAAAACCCCCGATAAACTTATACTACTGCAGCCCGTAAGTTTCAGATCAAAGCGCGACTTCAATACACACCGCCTGCTCAGGGCTATTGATAACAACACACTGCTCAGCAAGCTCAGCAGTGAAGAACAGGCAGACCCAGCCGATCAAATGCCCTCAAGATCGGTACTCTGTGAGCACCTCTCAGACGTTGAATTCTTACTCGAAAACACCTCTGCGCTTATCGATCGTTGTCAGCTTGATTTTCAATTTGATCAGCAGGCCGAATCGCAAAACCTCAACACCTTCACTGGCAGCACCCATGAGGACATCCGTCTACTTCGCAGGCTCTGCAACCAGGGGCTCCACTACCGCTATCCCGAGCCTAATGAGGCCTTAAAGCAACGTATAGAGAAAGAACTTTCACTCATCGAACAGAAGCAGTTCGTCTCGTACTTTTTGATCAATCACGATATCGTAAACTATGCACAAAAAAGAGGATTCCATTATGTCGGTCGCGGAAGTGGCGCCAATAGCGTAGTAGCTTATCTGCTGCGCATCACCGATGTAGATCCCCTAGAGCTCGATCTGTATTTTGAGCGTTTCATGAACGAGTACCGGTCAAGTCCTCCAGATTTTGACATCGACTTTTGTTGGAAAGAGCGCAACGAAATCATCGATTACATCTTTCAGCGCTTCACACACGTTTCATTACTAGGCAGCTATGTGACTTTTCAGAAGAGAGCGGTTATACGAGAAATCGGAAAAGTATTCGGGCTACCAAAAGACGAGATCGATCATCTCGTCGAAACACTACGACCTCTTTCGCGCAAACACCCCAACGAATCACTCCATCAACTGGTACTGAAATACGCTACTTATATACACGGATTACCCAATTACCTAAGTATTCACGCTGGAGGAATCCTCATCAGCAGCAAACCTATACACCGTTTCGCAAGCACCTTTATGCCCCCAAAAGGGTATCCGACCGTGCAATTCGACATGCACATTGCCGAGGCTGTAGGCCTGTACAAATTTGATATCTTATCGCAACGCGGCGTTTCAAAAATACAAGAGGCTATAAGGCTAGTGGCTTCTAACCAAAGAAAAACGTTAGACATTCATCAAGTCGATCGCTTTAAAAACGACCCTCAATTGAATGCGTATCTGAGTCGCGGTAATTGCATGGGCTGCTTCTACATCGAATCTCCGGCCATGCGCATGCTTCTACAAAAACTAGAGACCAACAGCTACTTAGAACTTGTGGCGGCGAGCTCTATCATACGCCCAGGGGTGGCACAAAGCGGCATGATGAACGAGTACATCTTGAGACATCGCGACAAAGAACGAATGCGCAAGGCACATCCTGAACTGCTCAAGATCATGCCCGACACTTATGGCGTGATGGTCTATCAAGAAGACGTCATCAAAGTCGCTCATTTATTTGCCGGTCTATCCCTAGCAGAAGCCGACATTCTTCGAAGAGCCATGAGCGGAAAGTCACGCTCTAAGTCAGAATTCTTGATGCTAGAGAAAAGCTATTTCGAGGGATGTGAACGTCGTGGCCACTCGAAAGAGGTTGCCCAAGAGGTTTGGAAACAGATTGAGAGTTTTGCAGGCTACGCCTTCGCCAAAGGACACTCAGCCTCGTACGCTATAGAAAGTTATCAGACCCTCTACCTCAAAGTATACTACCCCCTAGAATATATGACCGCCGTGCTCAATAACGGAGGAGGATTCTATAGCCCCGAATTCTATCTCAAGCACTTCGAACAACTCGGGGGCACTGTCGAACTCCAGTGTGTCAATCACAGCCATTCCCTCAACACACTTGTAGGCAAGTGCTTGTATCTCGGCTTTATGTATTTGAAAGAGCTCGAAGATCGCAGCTGCGAGCGAATACTCAAAGAGCGTCAGCACAGAGGAGCGTTTAAGAGCCTCACTGACTTTATCGATCGCGTACCGTTGAGCACCGATCAAATCAGTCTACTTATTCGCATCAACGCCTTTCGTTTTACCAATAAAACCAAGCACGAACTGCTATGGCAGCTCTACAGCTACAGAAATCTACCTGCTGTGAAAGGCTCGGCACGTCTCTTTCCGACCGATGAACAGAAATTCGAGCTCAAGCACATAGAAGTCAATCCTGTAGAAGAAGTGTTTGAAGCATGGGAACTCTTAGGTTTTCCGCTCAGCCTCACTTTTGAACTCTTAAAAACGCCACTACCCAAACATCCGAGTGCTAAGGAATTACAGGTGTTCGAAAACCGCTGTATTACCCTTTACGGATACTTGGTTACCGTGAAAAACACCAAAACACATAAAGGCGAACACATGCAATTCGCAACCTTTCTCGATCGAGAAGGAAGGGTTTTCGACAGTGTATCTTTTCCGGATGTCGCACGAAAATATCCCTGTCGAAGCAAAGGAATCTACAGCTGTTACGGAAAAGTCGTGAACAGCTTCAATCACTACAGTATAGAGGTTATTCGTCTCGAGCGACTCGATTATGTTCCTGACCCTAGGTACAGCGCAAAATCACTGGCACCTAGCCCTAGAAGTTCAAATAGAATGGGGCCGTAAGCTCACGGTACTCTTCAGTATACACGTTGCGATCAAGCTCAATTACCAACTCTTCTCGGTGCGCAATGATAGGAGCTGAGGACTTTACAAAATCAAACAATACGCGACGAACAGGCGTATCAGAGCGTCCCTTTACCAAGCAGTAACGTTTTAATTCGAGCCCATGGGAAGCCGCGATACGTTGAAGATCTGTGGCCCGCTCATAGGGTAAAATT
>JALQTJ010000057.1 GCA_023264015.1 Flavobacteriaceae bacterium
GATAGTGTGATGTAAGCAATAAGATTAACAACGCTTTGTTGGCTTTTTGAGAAGAGATAACGCCAAGCGATGTAAACAGCCGCCTTCACTTTTTCTTGCGTCTTACGAGAAGCGATGGATCTTGAATGGGGTTGTCGGCACCTTTAAGAGAGCGTTCTACTTTTTCGGCCAACTCAATAGAGTCGTCAATGTAGAAGAGCAATTCAGGAACCCGTCTCATTTGGTTTTTTGTGCGCTGAGCTAGCTCGTGTTTGATAAGAGGAGCATTGGAGCTAATTCCTTCAAGTATGCTCTTCGCCTCATCGGTCGGAAAGATGCTTAAATATACTTTAGCGATCGCCATATCGACCGTGACCTTTACGGCTGAAACCGATATGATCAACCCTTTTCCGGGGTACTCACTTGCCGATTTTCTAAAGATATCGGCCAGGTCTCTCTGGATTACGGATGCGACTTTTCGCTGTCTTTCACTTTCCATGGGGTAAAAATAGCGATAATAAGCGTCCTCGTTCAGTGAGCACGGTTTTTAGTCTTGGAACACGAAAAAAATAACACTAATTTTGGCGCCCGCTTGGTCCTATAGCTCAGTTGGTTAGAGTAGCTGACTCATAATCAGTTGGTCCCTGGTTCGAGCCCAGGTGGGACCACTTAAAGCGCGAGAACCCGCACCGATGAGGTGCGGGTTTCTTTTTTGCAGAAGTAGCAAAGCTTACTTGAGCTGCTGAAAGCAAAAAAGAAACAATCTCTGCGCTAAGCAGAGAGAGGGTTCGAGACATTTTCAGGAGCGCGCATTGCGCATACTCGCCTCTTCGCTAAAAAGGTCTACTAGACCTTTTTTAAACGCTCGATCGCCATTTGCGCAGCAAATCAACCCAGGTCCGCCTTAGCCTCATCAAACAACCTCTTCACTTGAACGTCACCATAGCCATAGATGGGTTCTCGTTCTTGAAAGGCATTGAACGCCTCAGCAAAAGATTGTTCTGGACGCATTTTTAGAATGTCGATCATAGTGGCTAAGGGCCTTCCAACACCGCTCTTAGGCTTGCTTTCAATAAGCGCGTCAATTGCAGGAACCACATGCTCAGAAATTGTACCCAGTTCAAGCGCGTTTCGACGAAGCAGTTCAAAATCTCCACCCGCATAGGCAATCCATAAGGGAGTGATTTTTTCAATGTCGATAGGCACGGCTTCGGCATACAGCGCTGCTAATTCAGAAGGAGCATAGCCACCGAACCCATAACGCGAGAGGGATCGAGGCTTAACCCAAAAGACAGTGCACGGCGCCTCGATATGAATAAGGTAATAGGCCACAAACCAGAAGTTGGTTTGGCAAAAAAGATCTTCTTCAAACCAAAGGTAAAGCGACTCCCCTGCGGTTAGAAGGCTCAAGCCGCTGAGGTTATCGTTTAATTCAGCGTAGCGTCTAAAAACTTCATCGCCGTATTCTCTGGCTAAATAGCCAAGACGGCTTTTAAAGAATTCATCCGAACTCATCTCAGAAACTGGGCCTTCAATGAGACACTCATTAAAGGCAAACATAGGCTCAGGTAAAACAGAAGTAAGTTGCGAGTGCAATGCCTCGCCGTTCAAGATGTGATACGATTTAGCCATCTTTAAAAGCCTGTTGCCTTTCGCCCAGTCACGCAAAGGGTTCCGGCCCACCCTTCTTTAGGGTCAATCCGTCTGCTTTTTACCTCGGTGAAGCCTGCTTTCTCAAAAAGAGCAATCCACTCCCCTTCGCTAAGCAAGGTCATAGTGTTGATTTGTGTTTTTTCGGGCCAGTCGTGAGAAACGGTGTTTTCGCGATAGAAGTCAGCCCCCATTACCAGAAGGCCTCCCGGTGCCACCCAAGAATCGTGTATATGAGACAAGAGCTCTAAGGGTTTGTCGAAGTAGTAAAAAACTTCCATGCTGTGCACCACATCAAAAAGGCTTGAGGGCACCCACTCTAAGAGGTCTGAACAAAAATAGGATCCCCCAGGGTCTGTTGCCTTTGCCTTTTCTATCATGGGCTCAGAGCCGTCCACTCCAGAGGCCTGTGAACAGCGCTCCATTTGAGAAACAAGGCGAACGACCCACCCATTGCCGCATCCAGCATCTAAAAATGAAAACGATTCATCAGTTGGAAGGGCGATTTCAAGCATTTGAGTGACAGCTGAGTGATGCCCTTTGGCCATCCCTTCGTCTTTGCCTATTTCCGCCCACTCACTAAAAACCTCAACAGGAGAACGTTTTGCCATTTTTAACGCTTTTAGCCCATGAAGTTAGCCAAATCAAACGCCAACCAAAAACACCTAACTTGCAGTTATGGCAAGTAAATGGAGTAAAGGTTTAAAAAAAGCCGCAATCATTTTATTAAGCACAATAGCGGTCGGCACATTGTTGATCTATGTATTGTCTGCACCTTTACCCGAAGGAACTGAAGGGCCAGAAGCCGATGCGCTCGCCAATCAGATGTTAAGTGCCCTTAATGTGGAGGGATTCCATCAACTCGAGACGATCTCCTTCTCTTTTGGCGGACACCACTACTTCTGGAACAAGGCATCAAATAAGGCTGATGTTTCATGGGACGATTACCTAGTGGCGTTAGATCTAGATGATCCTTCAAAATCAGAGGCTTATCAAAACGGCGACTCAGTTGAAAAAAAGCGACCATTGATCGACAAAGCGCTTGCGTATTTCTATAATGACAGCTATTGGCTTGCGGCCCCCTACAAAGTGTACGATAAGGGTGTTGAGCGAAGAGTGGTGAAAACAGAAGACGGCACAAAAGCCTTGCTGGTGACTCATACCTCGGGCGGGGTTACTCCAGGAGATAGTTATTTGTGGTTGTTGGATGACACCTACCGTCCGACTGCATTTAAAATGTGGGTGTCTATTATACCTATAGGAGGAGTGAAAGCCAGCTGGGAAGCCTATGAATCAGTCAGCGGTGTGCCTTTGGCCACAATGCACCGAATAGGCCCACTAAGCCTTTTCATCAAAAACCTTGACGGCAAGCCTAGAACGATCGATTAAGACCAATGGTTGCGACAAAATCTTTCTCTCCTGTAAGGGTTTGGTTAGCAAAGAGCCTTAAGGAGTAGTGTGGAGCGAGCTGGTACCCAATAGACTGTGAAATTCCGAATGCATTGTCAAGATCGAGCACCCATAATTGTGAATAGGTGTTGACCTTTCCTTTAGCATAAGCGGCTCCCGCTGTAAAGAAATTCATCTCTAGGTCGAGATTGCGTCCTTTGCCGTGCAAGTACATGCTGCGAATAGACCATTTGTCGTTCACGCGATAGTTGGTAAGCACCTCTTGTCCGAAAAAACTGTCGACTGTAAAGTCGTCTGTGATTTGAAAACCGGGCAGATGTGTCCCAACAGAAAGCTTGAAGCGCTTATCGATCAGCTGGTATCTCGTAATAAAAATGACGTTTCT
This sequence comes from Flavobacteriaceae bacterium, assembly GCA_023264015.1. Classification (GTDB taxonomy): domain Bacteria; phylum Bacteroidota; class Bacteroidia; order Flavobacteriales; family Flavobacteriaceae; genus UBA3478. Next base: position 3,425 of record JALQTJ010000057.1, read on the forward strand.
GGGCGTCAGATTATCTGTGCGAATTAGAGATAAAAAATGAGCAGAAAGGCGTTTTTCTGTTCCGGTTCCAGCGCTTAGGATGATGTGCGGATCCCTAGAAGTAAAATCTGGGATAAACGAAAAGCCGCCGCTACTCAGCTCTACAGAGCCGTATTGCGCATTGACTTGAAAAGCAAAAAGGGCGACCGCAAGGGTCAAAAACACTTTATTCATGGCTTGATTGATAGGCCAAAAGTAGAATAAAAAAACCTAGTTGCTCAGCGACTTGCTTAACTCTTCAAGCGCCACCCCCTTGGTCTCTGGCATAATAAAGAGCACCCAAAGTAGCTGTAAGGCCATCATAAACGTAAATATTCCAAAGACTACAGTTGCGCCTATAGACGAAAACAGCAGGGGAACCAGGGCCGGGATGATCGCCGCCAACACCCAGTGCGTTGAGGTTCCGACCGCTTGTCCTTGAGCGCGCTGCTTGTTCGGGAATATCTCAGAAATAAAGACCCAAATCACAGCCCCTTGTCCGATAGCGTGTGACGCAATGAACAAGAAAAAGAAAAACGGGATGT
>JALQTJ010000058.1 GCA_023264015.1 Flavobacteriaceae bacterium
CTTCCGACCCCTTTGATCGCTCCCATACCAAATCGAATTGCACGTTCTTTATTCACCGAAAACTTGTAATACGATTCATTAATGTCCGGACCAAGAACAGCAATCCCCATTCGTTTAGCCTCTTCCATGAATAAGGTTACTTGATCGAGGTTATTCATGTTATTTGACAGTACTGCAGCCATGTATTCGGCTGGGTAATGGGTTTTAAGGTAAGCGGTTTGATAGGCAATATAGGCGTAACAGGTCGAGTGGCTTTTGTTGAAGGCGTAGCTCGCGAAGGCCTCCCAATCCGTATAGATTTTTTCAAGCGTTTCTTTCGGATGTCCCTTCTCGATACCCCCGTTTATAAATTTGGGTTTGAGCTGATCGATGAGGTCCTTTTTCTTTTTACCCATCGCCTTGCGCAAGACATCTGCCTCACCCTTGGTGAATCCGGCGAGTTTTTGAGATAGTAGCATTACCTGTTCTTGATAAACCGTAATGCCATAAGTCGACTCGAGGTATTCTTGCATCTCGGGTAAATCGTAGGTGATCTCTTCTTTGCCGTGTTTTCTATTGACGAAACTCGGAATGTATTCAAGGGGCCCCGGACGATAGAGCGCATTCATGGCTATCAGATCGTCAAAACTGGTCGGTTTTAAATCCTTAAGGTATTTCTGCATACCTCGAGATTCGTATTGGAAGATTCCGATCGTTTCGCCCCGTTGGAACAATTCATAAGTAGGTGCATCATCGAGCGGAAACTGGTCAGGATCTAAGAGTTCTCCTGAGCGCGCTTTGACGATTTTCACCGTGTCTTTAATTAGGGTAAGCGTCTTCAGGCCTAAGAAGTCCATTTTAAGAAGTCCTGCACTTTCAACCACTGAGTTATCGAATTGAGTGACCCACATCTCGGCATCTTTCGCGGTGCTTACCGGTACAAAATTGGTTATGTCATCAGGGGTAATGATGACACCACAGGCATGTATACCTGTATTTCTAACGGTTCCTTCGAGGCGCTTGGCAATTTTCAGCGTCTTGCCTAGGTCGTCATTTGATTTAGAAAGCTCTTGAAGCTCTGCAATCTTTTTGGCATCGTCACTGCGGTACTGTTGATTGAGTTCCTTGGGTTCGAGGTCCCAGATCTTAGCGAGCTTGGTCATATCAGGCAAGAGCTTGGCTAGGCGATCTGCCTCGGGTAGGGGTAAATCAAGCACTCTAGCGGTATCTCTAATGGCTGATTTACCGGCCATGGTTCCGTAGGTGATAATTTGAGCGACTTGATTCGATCCGTACTTATTAATGACGTAATCGATTACGCGTTGACGCCCTTCGTCATCGAAGTCAATATCAATATCAGGAAGTGAAACCCGATCCGGATTCAAGAAACGCTCGAAAAGCAAATCGTATTTGATCGGATCAATGTTTGTGATTCCCAAGCAATAGGCTACGGCTGATCCTGCGGCCGATCCTCTTCCGGGCCCTACTGAGACCCCCATGTTGCGCGCCTCCCTGATGAAATCTTCTACAATCAAGAAATACCCTGGGTACCCTGAGTTTTGAATAGTTTGAAGCTCAAAATCAATCCGCTCTCTTAGGGCATCATCTATAGTTTCATAGCGACGTTTTGCTCCCTCGTAGGTCAGATACCTCAAATAGGCATTTTCACCTCGCTTCTCTGAGTCAAATTGATCCTGAGGATCGATGAACTCTTCAGGAATATCAAATTGTGGCAAGAGAACGTCTCTAGCAAGTTCGTAGTTCTCGACTTTGTCAATGACTTCTTGAATGTTTATCAGCGCCTCTGGAAGGTCTGCGAAGAGGCTGCGCATTTCTTCAGACGATTTGAAGTGGTAGGCATCACTGGGTAGCCCGTTTCTGAATCCACGCCCACGCCCAACAGGAGTTTCTTTCAGCTCTCCTTCTTTGACGCAAAGCAGTAAATCTTGAAGCTCGTGATCTTCGGCAGTCTCGAAAAAGCAATCGTTAGTCGCTACTAATTTGACTTGATGCTTTTTAGCGAGCCGCACTAAAACTTCATTCACGACCTGTTCTTCTTCAAGGCCATGCCTCATGATCTCAAGATAAAAGTCTTCTTTAAAATGCTCTTTGAACCACAATAAGGCCTCTTCAGCTTGTTGTTCGCCCTGACTGAAGATTTTATTGGCTACCTCTCCAGACAATCCGCCTGATAAAACGATAAGCCCTTCAGCGTGGTTTAAGAGCAAGCCTTTATCTATGCGTGGTACGTAATAGAAACCTTCAGTGTAGGCTTTTGAGGTGAGCTTGGATAGGTTTTGATACCCCTGTTTATTCTTAGCGAGTAAAACGACCTGGTAGCCGTTGTCTTTTACGTTTTTGTTTAATCGGTCTTCTGCTACCTGAAGCTCACACCCAACAATTCCTTTAATCAGCTCTTCAGGATGGGCTTTATTGTGCTGTTGCACGGCGTTTACAAAACTAAATGCACCCATCATGTTTCCGCTATCCGTGAGCGCGACAGCAGGCATTTTTTCTTGAACGGCTTTGCGGACAAGGGCCTCTGGACGCATGGTTGCCTGCAGTACTGAGAATTGTGAGTGTGCGTGTAGGTGGGCAAAGGTGATTTCAGCTACGGCCTCTTTTTGTTCATTAGTGAGTGCAGTAGGTTCTAAAGGAGCTTCTTGTTGTTTTAGGGCCTCTGACGCTTCTTTTAAATTACGGTGCTTAAAACCATAGGTTCGCACTGGCCCAGGATGAAGTTCAAGAAAGGAATCCTTTTGCGAGGGAGTGAATCCAAGCTGTTCAAGGGAGAACGATCCGATCCGAATGAGTTCGAAGAAACAGCGTGCTGTGGCCTCAACATCTGCACTGGCATTGTGCGCCTCATCAAAGCCTTTTCCAAAAAGGTATTGGTGCAATTCGGTTAAGGTGGGAAGTTTGAATCGTCCGCCTCTTCCACCAGGCAATTGACAAAGTTGAGCTGTCGTTTCGGTACAGGTGTCAAGAACGGGTTTATCGGTTAAGGAAGCTGTTGGTCTCTCTGTTCTGTATAGCTCTGCACCGATAATATTGATGTCAAAGTCGATGTTCTGCCCTACCACGAAGGTGGCTTTCTCAAGTGCTGTTTCAAAAAGATCTAGGAGCTCACCGAGAGCTATTCCGTCTTTTTCTGCCAGTGCAGTTGAAATGCCATGAATGCGTTCAGATTCAAACGGAATGGTGAAACCTTCTGGTTTTACCAGGTATTCGTGTTGTTCAATTACTGCTCCAGACGCATCGTGCAACTGCCAGGCGAGTTGCACCACCCTAGGCCAATTTGCTGAGTCGCTCAAAGGGGCTTTGTACGATTTTGGAAGCCCAGTAGTTTCGGTATCAAATATTAAAAACATGCAGGAGAGAAACGAACTTTAAATTTAGTGAATGAATATGCTTTAGAAACTCGTGAATTCGTTTATCTTTGCACGACTTTTAAACAATGTATTAATAACCTAAGGTCGGGCACCTTAAAATTTAATGTGATATGCCAGTTAGAATTAGACTTCAAAGACACGGTAAAAAAGGAAAACCATTTTACTGGGTAGTAGCCGCTGATGCGCGCTCAAAAAGAGACGGAAAATACCTTGAGAAATTAGGTACTTACAATCCAAACACACATCCAGCAACTGTTGACTTAAATGTAGATGCTTCTGTGAAGTGGCTTCAAAACGGTGCTGAACCTACCAATACGGCAAAGGCCATTCTTTCGAACAAAGGAGTGTTGTTGAAGCATCACCTTGTTAAAGGAGTTGCGAAAGGAGCGCTTACTGAAGAGCAAGTAGAAGAGCGTTTCGCTCAATGGTTAGCTGAGAAAGAAAAAGCAGCTCAAGCACTCAATTCTTCGATTGATAAAGCTAAAGAAGATGCTAAGGCTAAAGCGCTTGAGGCTGAAAAAGAAGCTAATGAAAAACGTGCTGCTGCGATTGCTGCTGCTAATGCTCCTGAGCCAGAAG
>JALQTJ010000059.1 GCA_023264015.1 Flavobacteriaceae bacterium
TTTTCCGATATACTCTTGAGCCTTGGCATAATCTCCTTGAATGTAGAAAAGTTTGGTTAGCGCCAACCACCCTTGATCGAACATAGGGTCTTCGTGAATGGTCTTAAAGAAATGCGTTTCTGCTAATTGATAGTTGCCTAATTTCTGATGGCAAAGCCCAATTCTCAGATATGCCGAAGAGGAGGGTGTGTCCCATTCAAAGCTTGTCTCATAAGACTCAATGGCTTCGTTGTACCTTCCAAGACGCTCTAAAACGCGACCTCTTTCAAAATAAGCACCTGTGAACTTATCGTCTGAGATGATAGCAAAATCGAAAGAAGCTAAGGCCTCTTTATACATGTCTATCTCTACGTACATTTTACCAATCTGATGCCATGCCACCTCGCAATAGGGGTTTTGCTCTAAAAAATCATTGAGGAAGCTAATCGCTTCTTCATATTGTTCTAAGAATTCAAAACAATAGATGAGATTATAGAGTGAGGCATAATCCATAGGATCAATTTCGAGACAGCACTCAAAGTGTTTTCTAGCCTCTCCATAATTGTCTAAATACAAATGCTCCATGCCAAGCAAAGAGTGCAAGTCAAAAGATTCGTCGGTATATTTTAGGGCATGAGTAAGTACTTCAATGGCCTGATGGTGGTCGTCTTTTTTAGAGAGAATATTGGCGCGTTGAATAAAAAATTCTTCATTGAATGGATCGTAGGCTTCTAATTCATCCAAGATGAGCTCCGCTTTTTCGAACTGATCTTCAGACACCAACACTTCAACATTCAAAATCTTTAGCTCTGTAGAATGTGGATGCTGTTCAAGGCCAAGCGCTAATGCTCTTTTCGCTAAAAGGCTTTTTCCGTGGTCAAGATAGTGATGTACGATTTCTTCAAAGTCTTCAGAATCAAAGAAATAGACATCGTCAGTTTTAAGCATCGATTCAAACTTACGAACGGCAGTTTCTGGGTTTTCATTTGGGTTTCCCATAGTTGTAAGTGTTGTTAGGTTTGGTATTATTTAAATTTACCGATCGTTTGATGGGGGGTGCTTTTTAAAGGAGACTTCTTATTAACAGATTAGTTAACAGAATAGCGGTTCAATAAAGCGAGTATAATCTGGCATCCTTTTTCTATCTCCTTTTTACTTATTGTTAGAGGAGGAGTGATGCGCACGGCTCGTTTCTCGTAGAGCAACCAAAATAAGATAAGCTTGTTTTTCAAGCCTTCTATTACCAGGTAATTGGCAATTTCTTCACGCTCAAAAATGAGTGCTAGCATTAGGCCTTTTCCTCTGATTTCTTTGATAAGCTCGTGCTTTAATAGGGCTCTTATCGTATTTTCATGCTCTAAGGCTTGATCATGAAGCTTGTGCTTTAGAATGTATGTGAGGGTTGCATGAGCCGCTGCTGCAATAACGGGATGCCCTCCAAAGGTGGTGATATGTCCGAGTTTTGGAGCAGTACTTAGCGTCTGCATTAAAGAGCGTTCCGCGATAAAAGCGCCCACCGGAAGTCCTCCAGCCATTCCTTTTCCGATCACGAGAATGTCGGGGAGACAATTGAAGTGCTCGAAGCCAAAAAGGCGACCCGTTCTGCCGAATCCGGGTTGAATTTCATCTAAAATTAGCAGGCTCCCCGTTTTGGTGCATTGCGCTCTCAAACGTTCTAGATAGTCATCTTCAGGTAGGATAAAGCCTGCTCCTCCTTGTATGGTTTCTACTATGACAGCAGCTGTCTTTGTAGTTATCTTTTCAAGGTCTCTGGTGTTATTGAAGCCTATATGCTTAACATCAGGAAGCAAGGGTCTGAAGGGTGCAATGCGCTCTTCGTAATCCATCAAGCTCAAACTTCCCATCGTATTACCGTGATAATTGTTGTTTGCTGCAATAATCTCGGTCCTTCCTGTTGTGGCGCGGGCTAATTTCAATGCGCCTTCGATGGCTTCTGTGCCAGAATTTACGAGGTAGACATTATTTAGAGTCTCGGGTAAGTGCTGGGTTAAAAGTTCTGCATAGGCCAACACGGATTCTTGAATAAATTCTCCGTAGACCATAACATGCGAGTGCTTTTTCAATTGCTTATTGACCGCTCTCTTGATCACAGGATTACTGTGACCAATACTCACGGCGGATACTCCAGCAACAAAATCGAGATACGCCTTGTTTTCGTGGTCGTAAATATAGCTTCCCTTGGCCTTTGAGATAGATAGCCCTAATGGATGTGGGGTCGTGGCCGCTAAAACCTCTTTGAAGCGTCTTAAGTCGCTCATTTTTTTAGTCTTTTAATGCGACTTATAAATTCTTCTAAGCTGTCAACTCTTTCGTCACCGCGCCACTGAAAACCTTCAAGTTTAGCCAGTTCTTCAGGGAAGATCTCATAGGGATATATTTCGCCAGAGGGGTTGACCAAGAAAGTGATATCTGAAATACTCCCTTCCGCAAAATCAATTTTGATCTCACTGCAAAGCGTTTTATTGACTCCGATTAGTGCTGGGGTGTCGTCGTACATGTAGTAAATCACTTCGGTGTTCTTTTTGAGGATCATCGCATCTAAGCTGTTGTCTATGAAATTGCCGTCAAGAAGAGCGCCCTTGGCTTGGTTATAACCCAATTGGCCAATACTGTCTTCGGCAACCATAAAAGCATTCCCCTTTACGTGTAAGGAGTCGATAGCCTTAGTGCCCTTTGAATAGGTGAAGTACATGTAGTCTCCCGTCAATTGGTTTTTCTCATTCCATAATACAGGTGCCCCAAGAAGTTCAGTAATTCCTGACTGCTGAGTATACTTCAGGCTATCACTGATTCCGCTTAATCCGTTTTTAAAAAATCGGGCATTCGGATAAGCCAATAAATCGCGTTCTTGTTCTTTACCTGTTACGAACAAATAGGTGCCATGTACATAGAGCGAATCGCTGTCTAGTGCTCGTGCTACTATAGCTTCACCTGTGGCGCGTAGTGAATCCTTTGCTTTGAAGAGTTCAACAAATTGAGCTTTTAACACGCTCGCATTTAAGGAATCTAATACCCGTATGTTCTGGGTAGCGGCAGCATATTCTCTAGCGTTATCGAAAAATACCGAGTCTCCATAAAGGGTGCGGTTATCGTAATCTATTCGTGTGTTCTCTAGTCCGTAACCTCTTTCCTTTTCGGTATCGTATTGTCCGCGTTCAAAATAAAATCGGTAGGATGGACTGATAATAACCGTTTCACCGCGCATCGTGGCGATTTGAGTCGTAGTGTCGAAATTCAATTGATCTGAATCGAGGGTAAAGTCAGGATTATCAATATGAACTTGCTCTTCGAAGTAATAGGTTTTTGCCGGAATGTCGTAGGTTCCTACTTCACTAGTCAATATATTTTCTTCACTAAAGAGTTTTCCTCCAGCATTGAAATAGGCTTTTTGATTCGATCTGTCAAAATAGAGTAGGTCAGTCAATAGCCTAGAGTCGTTATTGATGAGGTCAACCTCATCTATGGCTCTTGCGAGTCTTGTGTCCCCGTTGTAAAAGAGTTGATTGCTCACTAGAGTTAGCGTATCCCCTTGCTCCATCCGGATGTTTCCGGTAGCTTCTAGTCGGTTTTCTTGACTGTAGAGATAGGCTTCATCGCAGTAGAGATCTGCGCCTTTATGTCTAAAGTGCACTTGACCACTCTGGTCTTTTCGAAAGACCGAAGCGCCAGGATATTTGAGTTCGTCTTTCAAGAAACGCCCTCCGTAAATTACTTCAATTACCGCTCGCTCTTCTGTTTGTGACATGAGGCCCATTGTGAACAGAAGGAGGGCAAATGTCACTGTGCTTTTCATGAGTTGCGAAATAGCGTTTGAGTTCGATCCGGCCCTACAGAAACTATAGTAATAGGTACTTCTAAGGCCTTTTCTAAATAGGTCACGTAATCGTGAAGTTCTGTGGGTAGCTCATTGACATCCCTCATGCCTGTAAGAT
>JALQTJ010000005.1 GCA_023264015.1 Flavobacteriaceae bacterium
ATGTATCTCGATACGGGCTTGGCAAAAAAGACTGAGAAAACTATTGCCATCGACCAGAGGTACTTCGATCGTTTCGGAAAACTTGGTCTATTACTCAAAAATGACGTGGCCCTGATACTTCGCAACAAGAGAGCGCGAATGGCTGTATTTGCAGGATTCTTTTTCATCTTCTATGGCTTACTCTTTTTTACCGGAGCCATTGAAGCCTACGACGGAATCTATTGGCGTGTCTTTGCCGGAATCTTTGTGACGGGGGGATTCTTATTCAGTTTCGGGCAATATGTACCCAGTTGGGACAGCTCGTATTACTCGCTCCTCATGACGCAAAACCTGACCTATGTCGAGTACCTCAAATCAAAATATAGTCTGATTCAGGTCTTCACTGCGGTAACCACCGTACTTTCTAGTTGGTATATTATTTTCGGATGGGACATCTTCAGTTATGTACTGATCGGCGCTCTTTACAACATGAGTGTCAATGCCGCGATCGTTTTATGGGGGGGCGCCTATGTGCGGACCAAAATAGACCTAACCTCAAGCAAAAAAGCTTTCGGAGACAAGAACGCCTTCAACTACAAAAGCCTCTTACTCACCTTACCAAAAATTGCGCTACCGGTAGGACTTTTTGCCTTGGTCGACTATCTCGCAGGAACAACGGTGGCCAAGTGGAGCATTGTTTTTATTTCACTCATTGGACTTACGCTAAAGCCATGGGTTTTTAAGCGCGTCATTACGATTTACAAAAAGGAAAAATACCAAACCCTTAAAGCCTACCGCTCATGATCACCGTATCTAACCTTTCAAAAACCTACTCAGGAACCACGGTTCTATCGATAGACCAACTCGACCTGCAAGCCGGTGAAATCATAGGCCTTGTCGGAAACAACGGAGCGGGAAAAACCACCTTCTTCAGTCTGCTGCTCGATCTCATAAAACCGAGCACTGGTTACATCGAAAATCAAGGAGTTCAAGTGAACCAATCTGAGGCCTGGAAGACTGATACCGCGGCTTTCATAGACGAGAATTTTTTGATCGGATACCTCACCGCTGAAGAGTATTTCACCTTCATCGGAGGGCTCCGAGGGGTTTCTGCCCCTGACATGGAGGCTTTTCTGGAGGTCTTCAAACCCTTTTTCAACGATGAGATTCTGGGTAACAAAAAGTACATCCGCGATTACTCAAAAGGAAATCAAAAAAAGATTGGTATCGCTGCTGCCTTCATCGGGCATCCTAAGCTGGTCATTCTAGATGAACCCTTCGCCAATCTCGATCCACGCGCTCAAATGCAACTGCAAAAACTACTCAAGCACTTTAACAGCGAAGAAGGGGTGTCTCTTCTTGTGTCTTCGCATGATTTGCTTCATGTGAGCGAGGTGTGCCAACGCATTTTGATCCTCAATAAAGGAAACTTAGTAAAAGACGCGCGCACCAGCGAGATCACACTCGATCAGCTTCGCTCTTATTTCAGCGAAGAGCCTACTGAAGAAGCATAGGACGAATCACCTCATCCCAGAGCGCATACCCCTGCTCATTCATGTGTAAGCGGTCTTGAATAAAGATGTCTTCACGAACAGTATCACCATTAAGCATGACCGAATACACGTCGGCATAGCTGAGGCGTTTGTCGCGCTTAGCCATTCGTTCAATAGCAGCATTTAAGGCCTCGTACTGCTCGTGTTTTTCCCATCTGAGCGGACTCGGTTTCGCCGCTATAAAAACGATCTCTGTTTCAGGCAATTCCCTCCAAATGCGTTGAAAAATGCTGTTCAAATGTGCGATAATGGTTGCGTTTGTTCTACCTGCTGCGATGTCATTATCTCCTTCGTATATAAACACTTGCTTTGGTTTGAAGCGCAGCACTGTTTCTTCGAGATAGGTGAGCAGTCCGAACGCGGTAGATCCGCCAAAACCCGTATTCAAAATTTCAACCTGGTTAGAAAGCGCCGCCACATTTTTGTACAAACGCACACTTGAGCTTCCGGTAAATACCACCACCGGGCCCTCTTGTACCGTCAAAGCTTCAAACTTAGTAACCTCTTCAGCAAAATTGCGCACTGCTGTTTTATAATCTTGAGCACTTAAACTGAAGACCAATAGCAAGGCAAAAAGCGAGGTGAAAGTGTATCGTTTCATGGGTTGGATTTTGAGGAAAGTTAGTGCTTTAGTTCTAAAAATCGATGCTCAGGGTTGCGCGGTATTAGGGTAACCTCTTATTATTGAAATCGATCTAACACAAAATAAACACCCTAATGAAAACGATTAGCAGTGCGCTGCTCTTCGCTTTGGTAGGCCTTTTTAGTTTCTGTTACGCTCAAGAAGGCTTCTATTACCAAGCAGTTTTGAGAAACCCTGACGGATCTCCCGTAAAAAATCAAACCATTAACTTAGAATTAAGCATCCGCGACGAAGCGGCAGTCTACTACCACGAGTCTCACGAACTCGTAACATCTGAAAACGGACTCATTCACACCACCTTTGGGAGCGGATCGGTGTTGTCAGGAAGCTTAGCCTCTATCGACTGGAGTGTAGCGCTCTCGTTACGCGAACACATTATACGCGATGGTGTAGCGCTCATTTCTAGCGAAAAGCCCATATTAAAGACACCCCGATCGTACATAGCAGACAAGGCCTTACAGGTCAATGAACAAGCCATCGGCAATGCGCAAATTGCAGACGACGCACAGATTGCATTCGAAAAACTGAGCATCAGTCGAGCAGATATTGAAGGGCTTGGAATCATTGATACCGACACTGATACCACTTATGAGGTGGGCGACAACGGATTGACCGAGAAGAACTTCAGCGCTGGGCTAAAATCAAAGCTCGACGGCATCGAAGCGAACGCAGACGTCACTGACACCCAGAATGTGGTTGCCGCCTTAACTGCCGGAACCAACATTACCATCGCCGCAGATGGAACCATTAGCGCCACAGGCGGATCTTCGGGCACCACGTACAGTGTGGGTGACGGAGGACTCACCGAAATAAACTTCACCTCTTCCTTAAAAACGAAGCTAGACGCTATAGAGGCGGCAGCAGATGTGACAGACACCCAAAACGTAGTCGCAGCCCTAACGGCCGGAACCAATATTAGCATTGGAGCAGACGGAACCATCAGCGCTAGCGATAATGACACGACCTACAGTGCCGGCAGCGGACTTTCGCTCACCGGAACCACCTTTGCCATTGACAATAGCGTTGTCACGAACAACTACCTGGGTACCGTGACCGCCAATGCCTTCGTAGGAGATGGCTCTGGCCTAGTGGACATTCAAAACCTCGCAAATGCAAGTGTTACCACAGCTAAGATTGCAGACGCTAGTATCACGGGTAGCAAAATCGCAGACGACACGGTAACAGCCGCCAAGATCAGTGATGCGAGCATCACGACTGCAAAAATTGCGGATGATGCTGTAACGTCCACTAAACTGGCGGACGGATCAGTAAGCACTGCAAAGATTGCAGATGCTTCGATTACCAGTGGGAAGATCTCCACCTCAGTTAATTTCCAATCTGGAGTTAGCAACTATTCAATGAGCACCTCAACTGGTTATCCATTTATCACAGCAGGATTCATTGAAAATACCAATACCACTGGCGCGTCAAACAACACCTCATCTCTATTTATTTACGGAAAAGGTGAAATGTTCAATGGACTTGATGTTACTATTCCTGTATCTCCATATGATTTGACAGCCAATTCATTAGTTTTTATTTCGAGAACAAATGAAAATGCGGACAACTACAGAAGCACCATTTACGGGATTGTAGATGCGGATGCCGATCAGATTATTGTTAAGTCAATGACCGGAAGCACCGGTGCTGCAGCTACCACCTTCAACTTCATGGTGGTCAATTTCGATTACTAAGCCCATGAGAACATTTTTGATCCTTGTGAGCTGTGTGGCGAGTACCGCATTAAGTGCCCAATCTAGTGTTTCGTCCTTTTTGGGTTTTCAGGCTTCTGATGCCTACATGCTTTACTCTGCGATCTCTTCAAGAAGCTTCCAAGAGCACAGTAATGAAGTTGTATTGCAGCGCGGACATCTCTCTTTTGAAGATGCAGGGAAGTTCGATTACGATCAAGACGGGGTGCTGTTTGCCTACGATCTTTGTCCGAATACCGCATCCGATGAATGGGTTGATGTGAACGGCTGTCCGCAACGGACGCTTGAGGCGAAAAGTATTCAGATTGAAATCAAAGCGCTGAGTTGCATTGATAGTGCAGACGGATCCATCCGTATTGCTACCAGCGACCACAGCATGAGTTATACCCTTTGGTTGAATGATATCGTCGTAGGGAATATGGAGGCATACGCCGATCATCCATTCGAAATCAACGCCCTTGAAAGCGGCAATTATACCTTGTGCATAGAAGCCTCGGATGCTTCGTATCAAAAGCGCTGTTATGAGCTGAGTATTGGTAGTCCAGCGCCTTTAGGAGTAACTGCTGTTGAAGACCTCAATAAACGCAATGTGCGCCTCGAATTGACGGGTTCAAAATCGTATACCCTTCGTCTAAACCGAGAACATTCAATAGTAGACTCAGATCAGATTGAATTGAGTTTATCGCCGGGTCTGAATACGCTGAGTGTTGAAGGTGAGCTCCCCTGTCAGGGTATCTTCAGTACCACCTTTTTTGTTTCTGAAGAGGTGCGGGTTTATCCGAATCCCACTCAAGGCCAGACCCAAATCCATGTAGGAGGGTCAGATCCATTAGCTCAGCTAACGATCAGAACTACAGCCGGAGAACTCCTGCAACAGCGAGAAATTACGATACCGTCAAATAGAACATCGGTGATTGATTTAGCCGGATTCTCAAATGGAATTTACCTGCTCGAACTGAGAGGCCGAACCGTTCAATCCACCCATAAACTCATTAAGGAGTAATCGAGCATCATTCAATTTTTTCACTACCTTATCAAATGTTAAAATTGAAGAGAAGATGTATCGTTTTATGGTAAGAAATGTCCTCGTTTTACTCGGTCTAACGGTGTTAGCCTCTTGTGCATCAAGCACCTCTGAGACTGATGGTTTATTTCTCGAAGAAGTCACGGTGGCTGAATTACAAGAAATGATGCGCGACGGCTCACTCAGTGCGCAGTCGCTAGTCACCTACTACCTTGATCGCATTGAAGCTTACGATGACAAGGTCAATAGTGTAATAGAACTGAATCCTGATGCTTTAGGTATCGCCCGAGCGCTCGACGAGGAGCGGGCCAAAGGCGAACTGCGCGGACCGCTACACGGCATCCCCGTTTTAATCAAAGACAATATAGACACCGGTGATCAGATGCTCACCACAGCAGGTTCAATGGCCTTAGCGTATGGGCCGGCGCCAGATGATGCCTTTGTGGTAAAGCGCTTGCGTGAGGCGGGAGCGATAATACTCGGAAAGACCAATCTATCAGAATGGGCCAATTTCAGGTCAACGCGATCTTCAAGCGGATGGTCAGGTCGCGGAGGTCAAACCCGAAACCCCTATGTACTCGATCGCAGTCCGTGCGGATCAAGTTCTGGTTCAGGAGCTGCTGTTTCGGCAAATTTTGCCACCCTAGCGGTCGGTACTGAAACGAATGGCTCGGTGGTATGTCCGTCTTCTACCAACGGAGTGGTTGGCATTAAGCCAACGGTCGGATTGGTCAGTAGAGACGGGATTATTCCGATATCCGAGACCCAAGACACTGCCGGACCCATGGCGCGAACCGTTAGAGATGCTGCTGTTCTCTTAGGCGCAATGGCAGGGATAGACACGAACGATAAGGCCACCTTAGACGCCGAGCTTCATGCCGATTACACTCAGTTTCTCGATGAAAATGCCTTAAAAGGCAAGCGGATTGGAATTCTAAAGGGCACCTTCGGTAATCATGAAAAGGTGGATGTTATACTTGAACAAGCAGTAGCCACCCTTGAGGCCCAGGGAGCCGAAGTCATTCGAGACATTGAATTACCAGAGCGCTCAACTATTGGCAGAGCCTCTTACACATTGATGCTTTACGAATACAAAGACGGCTTGAACAACTATTTTGCTTCAAGGCCAGATAGTCCGATTACTAGTATCGATGATCTCATTGCCTTTAACAACGAAAATGCAGCCATTGAAATGCCTTTTTTTGGCCAAGAACACCTTGAACGCGCCGCCGAAATGGGATCTCTAGAAGACCAAGAATACAAAGAAGCCTTTCAAAAGGTGACTGAGAACTCTAGAGCCGCCATCGACAACGCCCTTGAGACCCATGGGCTAGATGCTATCATGGGGGTAACCGGTGGACCTGCCTGGACCATAGACGTGATCAATGGCGATCACTTTGGTATGGGAAGCTCTAGCCCAGCAGCGCAATCGGGGTATCCGAATATCACCGTTCCCGCAGGATTTGTGGGAGAACTACCGGTAGGGGTGAGTTTCTTCGCTGGTCGCTACCAAGAACCCCTCCTTATCGGTATTGCCTACGATTTTGAACAGGCAACTCAGGTGCGAAAGGCACCGCAATTTATTAATGCATTACCCACAGAATGAGACCCCAATTACAACAAGTAGAACACCGCTCGTATCTGATCAACGGAGAGCTCGTTGAATGGAACGGCGCCACCCAAGACGTATTTTCAACCCTAAATGGAGCCGCCTCAGGATACGCCAAAACAAGACTCGGATCTATTCCTGATCTCGGCGAAAAAGAGGCGCTTGAAGCCTTAAACGCTGCCTTAGAAGCTTACGATCAGGGCAAAGGAGTGTGGCCCACCATGAAGGTGAAAGACCGCATCAACTGCATGCTGGCCTTTGTTGAACAAATGAAGACTAAACGCGAAGAGGTGGTTCAACTGCTGATGTGGGAAATCATCAAAAACAAGGCCGATGCCTACAAGGAATTCGACCGGACGGTGGATTATATTTACGATACCATAGAGGCCTACAAAGACCTGGACCGAGCCTCTGGGCAGTTTGAAAAAAACTCAGGAGTGTACGCGCATATCCGACGTGCACCCCTAGGTGTGGTGCTCTGTTTAGGGCCTTACAACTATCCGCTCAATGAGACCTTTAGCTTGCTTATTCCGGCCATCATTATGGGTAACACCACCCTGTTCAAACCTGCTAAGCACGGGGTTTTACTGATTACACCGCTCCTTGATGCGTTTAAAGAATGTTTTCCGAAAGGCGTCGTCAATATCCTTTTCGGGCGCGGGCGCTCTATCGCCTCACCCATCATGAAAACCGGAAAGGTAGATGCCCTGGCCATTATCGGGCACAGTAGTTCGGCAAACGCCTTGCAGGAGCTGCACCCAAAGAGCAATCGTCTGCGCACAGTTTACGGATTAGAGGCCAAGAATCCCGGGATCATTTTGCCCGATGCAGACCTTGATCTGACCGTTAGCGAATGTATTTCAGGAACGCTCAGTTACAATGGCCAACGTTGTACGGCCCTGAAGATTCTCTACGTTCATGAGCATATAAGAGCGCGCTTTTTAGAGGCTTTCTGTGCGGCTGTAGATGCACTCGGTTTTGGAGAACCCTGGGACGAAAATGCATGGCTTACTCCTTTACCTGAACCCAATAAGGTCGATTACATTCAAGAATTAATTGACGATGCCCTAGCCAAAGGTGCCAAAATCATGAACGAAAAAGGAGGCCAGCGCTATGACAATTTTATATGGCCAGCAGTCCTCTATCCAGTCACCCGAGAAATGCGGGTATATCAAGAGGAACAGTTTGGCCCTGTCATTCCGGTAGTTTCTTTCGAGGATCTCGACACCCCGCTAAACGACATGGCTACCTCTGACTATGGCCAACAAGTAAGTGTGTTCGGACGCGACCCCAATCAATTGGCCCATCTCATCGATGTACTGGTCAATCTGGTATGCCGCGTAAATCTGAACTCAGCCTGTCAGCGCGGGCCAGACATCTACCCCTTTACCGGGCGAAAAGATTCAGGACAAGCCACTCTCAGCGTGCACGATGCACTGCGTTCTTTCTCTATCCGCTCTTTCTTAGCCTTCAAAGAAAATGAGGTCAACAAAGAAACGGTCAAAGACATCTTAGATGCCGATCAAAGCAATTTTTTAAACACTGATTTTATTTTTTAACCCATGAAAAAATGGATACTGGCGCTGCTTGTAGCGGCGACGTTTAGCCTATCTGCTCAAGACCTAGCCGAAGGGCCTTTCAATCAACTCATCATCCGCGGCGCTATGCTCATCAACGGTAATGGGGCACCACCGCTTGGGCCCGTCGATGTAGTCGTTGAAAACGATAAAATTGCAGAGGTTCGCGTGGTGGGCTACCCCGGAGTGGCCATCAACAACAGCAGAAGACCTGCCCTGAAACCAGGCGGAAAAGAAATCGATGCCTCGGGCATGTACCTGCTTCCTGGATTTGTAGACATGCACGGACACATTGGCGGCGTTGCACAAGGAGCCGATTGGGACTATGTATTTAGCCTTTGGCTAGCCCACGGAATCACCACTGTACGAGAGCCCAGCGGCCGCGGACTCGACTGGACGCTAGACCTCAAGAAAAAAGCAGAACGCAATGAAATTATTGCTCCCCGCATCTTTGCCTACACCGGTTTTGGTTCAGGAAGTAAAGAAATAACGACTCCTGAAGAGGCGCGCGAATGGGTTCGCAACAATGCAAAAAAGGGAGCGGACGGAATCAAGTTCTTCGGTGCTGCCCCTGAAATCATGCAAGCGGCTCTTGAAGAAAACAAACGCCTAGGTTTGGGATCTGCCTGTCACCACGCACAAATGAGTGTGGCGCGCTGGAATGTGCTGCATTCAGCACGCGCAGGACTGACCTCAATGGAACACTGGTATGGATTACCAGAGGCCCTATTTGAAGATCGTACGGTTCAAGACTACCCCGCAGATTACAACTATCAGAACGAACAACACCGTTTCGAAGAGGCAGGGCGCCTTTGGGAACAAGCCGCAGCACCCTATTCAGACCATTGGAACGCCGTGATGAACGAGCTGCTAGATTTAGATTTCACTTTAGATCCGACCTTCAATATTTATGAGGCCAACCGCGATCTTCATCGCGCAAGAAGAGCGGAGTGGCACGAAGAATACACCCTTCCGTCGCTTTGGCGCTTCTACCAGCCCTCTAAGATTTCTCACGGGTCGTACTGGCACGAATGGGGAACCTCACAAGAAATCAACTGGAGAAAAAATTACCAGCTTTGGATGACTTTTGTCAACGAGTACAAGAACAGAGGCGGACGCGTTACCGCCGGATCTGATTCTGGATTCATCTTTCAACTCTATGGATTCGCCTACGTTCGCGAATTAGAACTCTTGCAAGAGGCCGGATTCCATCCGCTCGAAGTGATTCGTGCTGCCACCCTCAATGGAGCCGAAGCTTTAGACGTGGCCGATCAAATCGGAAGCATAGAAGTGGGCAAACAAGCCGATATGATTCTAGTGAGCGAAAACCCGCTCAAAAACCTCAAGGTGCTCTACGGTACGGGAGCCATTAAGCTCACCGAAGACAACGAGGTTGTGCGTGCCGGAGGAGTAACCTACACCATCAGCAATGGTGTGATTTACGACGCAAAAGGCCTACTCGATAAAGTGAAAAAAATGGTATCCGACGCCAAGGCTGAAGAAGGTTTTAGCTTGAAACAACCCGGAATCAATTAATGCGTGTACTCATTGTTTCTGACTCTTTTAAAGAGAGCTTAAGCGCCACTAAAGTGGCTGCGGCTATCGCAAGAGGATTGACTCCTTTCTCAGAGGTGAGTACATGTGTAGAACTGCCCTTTTCAGATGGCGGAGAAGGCGCGCTCGATCTACTTGAACGCTTATTTGAAGGGTCGCGCATCGAAACGCATACGGTAGATGCACTGGGGCGACCCATCAAAGCACCCTACTTTCGATTCAAAGACCGGCCTGCGGCTTGGATTGAACTCTCTCAAGCTTCTGGACTATGGCAAATCGAACCCGAGTTGCGCGATCCGCGCCTGACCTCAACCTACGGCACAGGCATTCAAATAAAACATGCCTTGGATGCCGGATGCACCCAGATCTATCTCGGTGTGGGTGGCAGCGCTACGAATGATGCAGGTACAGGAATCTTATCTGCACTAGGCGGATTGTTCAGCGATGCAGCGGGTGAGCTCATAGAACCTGGAGGACTAGCCCTTCAACAATTAGCACACATCGATGTAGAGGCGATTCCTCAGTTCAACCTCAGTATCGCATCTGATGTAGAACACCCCCTATTGGGTCTGAAAGGGGCTACGCACACCTTTGCCCCTCAAAAAGGAGCCGACGCAAGGGCGGTTGAGGCGCTCGAAAGCGCCCTCTCTCAATTTGCCGATCAGGTGAAGCGCTTAACCCACATCGACTGCAGTACCCTGACCAAAGGAGGAGCTGCTGGAGGGACGTCTGCAGGATTACACGCCCTGCTGGGGGCCCAACTCGTATCTGGTTTTGAACTGCTCGCAGACCTGGCCGACCTTAACCAAAAGATAGCCGAGGCTGATCTGGTCATTACCGCCGAAGGGCAGATCGATAGTCAAACGCTAGGCGGAAAATTACCCAGTGCGCTGAGCGAGCGCTGTGCGGCTTTAGGCAAACCCCTGATAGCCTTTTGTGGCGCCTTGAAAGGATCAGCCGAGCCGCTCTTTAAGCGTGGATTTTCTGGTGTTTTTAGTATTCAGTCTGGCCCCATGAGTTTAGAAGAGAGCAAAGAAAATGCGGCAGAGCTTCTTGAGGCTACCGTTTCTCGGGTCTTTCATTTTCATTTTAATACCCCACAAGCATGACGCAAGGTCTCATCGCTCTTCTGCTGGTTATCGGATGGATCATCTTTGGCACCACCAAACTGAAGTGGCCTGCATTTTTTGTGCTTCTCGTCTCGAGCGTCATGCTTGCCCTGCTCACTGGCATTCCTCTTGGAGACTTAGGAGGGCTCTTAGGTGAAGGGTTTGGTAAGACCTCAGCCAGTATAGGGCTGCTCATCTTATTCGGATCGATCATAGGCGTGGTACTTGAACACACCCGAGCCACAGAACGCATTGCCCAATCGCTCATGGTTTATTTGCAGCGATTGCCCCTGCCCTATGTACTGGGCTCTATAGGATTCATCGTCTCGATTCCGGTCTTTTGTGATTCTGCCTTTGTGATATTGTCTTCGCTGAATAAAGAGCTCTCTAGACGATCAAAGGTGCCCCTACTCGCGCTCACCATTGCCCTATCGACCGGACTGTTCGCGGCCCATACTCTAGTGCCTCCAACGCCTGGCCCGCTTGCGGCTGCTGCCAATCTCGGGCTCGAAAACCTTGGGCTACTCTTAGTGGTGGGTGCTCCCATCGCCTTTGTATTGGTTTTGGTAGGTGCTACCTATGCCCAGTGGGTGAGCAAACGTGTTGACCTCAGCCTTACGCTCGAAGCGGACGAAGAAATCGCCGTCACTGAAGAAGCCGCTCCGCTCCCGAGTTTAGTGAAATCTTTAGCGCCTATACTTCTACCGATTGTTCTTTTGGCTCTTAGTGCCTTCTCGTCTACCATCACTATTGACCCAACGCTCGCTTTGGGTGCCGGAATGCTCGTCTCATTTTCATTACTGCACACCCCAGGAGTCATCAGTTTTTCTGAGAGTATCAGGAAGGGGATACAAATCGCCGCACCGATTCTGATCATCACGGCTATGGGAGGAACCCTAGGACTTATCATTAGCAAGCTTGCGCTACAAGAATACATGAGCGCCTGGTTTGAGGGCAACCAATGGGGGCTGGTTATTGTCTTTCTCATTGCAGCCTTTTTGAAAACCGCTCAAGGATCTTCTACGGTGGCGATCATTACAGCAAGTGCAATGGTCTTTCCACTGCTATCTGTCATGGGACTCGACAGTGAGATGGGTAAGGTATGGGTCATTATCGCTGTGGGTACCGGTGCCATGACCGTATCTCACGCCAACGATTCGTACTTCTGGATCGTTTCTCAATTCGGAAACCTCAGTGTCGCTCAGGCCTATAAATACCACACTTTTGCCACACTGTTACAAGGTGTGACGGGCCTTATTCTAGTGGTTGTAGGGCATGCGCTGACGTCCTAGCTGATGATACCGAGCGGAGCCGTTTGCTTCCAATCTCCTCTGGTGAAATCCGGAAAATCTTGAGGCATTCCGTCTTGTGCTACTGAACGTTCACTTAACTCGGTGACGGCGCTCCAAAGTGCTCCTTCGTATACGTTCTGATCTAAAGGCAAGCCTTGCTGCAAACATTCTACGATGCGATACATCATGATGCCATCCATTCCGCCATGACCGCTATTCGCCGCGGCCTCATTTAGACGTTTGTATAAAGGGTGGTCGTATCTTTCATAGAGGGCTTGAAGCTGTTCGCCCTGTATCCAACGGTGATGGTCTTCAGAGACGCCTTCTAACCCGCCCTCAAAAGCAGCACGTGTTGGGAATCCGGCTAAGGTTCCTAGGGTTCCCTGAACCAAATTGTGTCTGGTGTAAGGGCGCGGAGAAGTTTCATCCCACTGCACCATAATGGTTCTTCCTAAATGGGTCTTAATAAGTGAAGTATTAAGATCTCCCCCTTTAAAATCTAGAGCGTTCCACTTATGATCTGGGGCAAAATTCATTTCGGCAAAACGCTTTCTGCCTCGCGCAGGGGTCGAAAAAGAAGTCAGTCGTCTAAAGGTGTCTTCAGTTCTTCCAATATTCATGTACTGGGCCACCGGACCCAATCCGTGCGTCGGATACAAATTACCGTTTCGGTGCGCATAGTGATAGGTGCGCCAAGAACCCGTTCCGCGTTCAACTTCGTTCATTTGCCAACGGAGCTCGTGAATATAGGCGGCCTCAGCGTGCAACAATTCACCGATGAGCCCTTGACGGCACATGTTGAGAAACATCAACTCATCACGCGAATAATTGACGTTCTCCATCATCATACAGTGACGCTTCGTACGTTCAGAGGTATTTACAATATCCCAAAGCTCGTCAATGGTGAGGGCCATAGGCACCTCGACAAAGGCATGGGCCCCGGCATTCATACTGGCAATGGCCATGGGTGCGTGGTTCGTCCAATTGGTTGAGATAAACACAGCATCTGGTTGTACTTCTTCGAGTAGGGTCTTCCAGGCCGATTCGTCTCCGTAATATTGTGCGGCTTCACAAGGTTTACCCGTTGCCTCAGCGCATATAGCAGCACTCTTAGCCACATTGTCTTCGTACAAGTCTGAGAGCGCGACCACCTTGGTGTTCGGGAGGCTTGCAAAAAATTCGAGGTGTCCCTTACCGCGGTAACCCAGTCCGATAAAGGCAGCTCTCACCTCTTTGAGAGGCTCGGCACCGTATCCGCCCATGTAGGTTTGATCGCTCGGACGCTCTCCCATACCTTGGGTAACCGTTGAACAAGCCATGGGTACCGCACCTAAAGCTGTGGCCGTCAATGTAGTCGATTGAATAAATGCTCTTCGTTTCATAGGTTCTTGTACTATTGGTTTGAAGATAAAAAAAGAAAGCGCAGTTTCGATTATTTTTAGGGAATGATACGTGTGAACGCCCCTGCCCGGATATGCCTTTTTGGCGACCACCAAGACTATCTGGGGCTTCCGGTCATTGCCGCGAGTATCGATCGTTACCTGACCCTCGAGGCAGTTCGACACGACGAAAAAGCCTTTGTTTTTGAACTCAACGACCTCCGTCAAACCAGGCAACTTCCCCTGTCCATTAAGGCTGCTGACGTAGAAGTCGGAGATTTCTTAGCCTCGTCCTTAGTGGTTTTGGCGCGTAAGGGGATTCTTCCTGATCATGGATATCGTATCAGCATTCAAAGCGATATCCCGGTGAATGCCGGCATTTCATCGTCTTCAGCGCTTATCATTGCCTGGATGCGTTTCTTGATTCAAGCCTTCGGATCCGAAAAGATCGATCGACAACAATTGGCCGATTGGGCCAACGAGGCTGAAGTGGAGTTCTTTGGAGATCCTGGCGGACTTATGGACCACTACAGTATCGCCCTTGAAGACTTGCGGGTGATCTATCCGTCGTCAAAAACCACAGCACTACTTTCTAGGCCAGACGACTTGCCGCTCATTTTGGTCGAATCGGGCATCGCCAAACAGACTGTCGGCGTCTTGAGCCTCGCCAAAAAACATGCACTTGAGGCGCTAGAACACGTTCAGCAAGTAGTACCCGAACTCAATTACCACAATGCCCAATCCGAAGACATCAAGCGATTTGAGTCGTTCTTACCCCCCGAGCTCTTTGTCTATTGGGAGGCGGCTATCGCCAACCATCATATCACCCAGGCTGCCCTAAAGCTGATGCAAAGCAGCAATACACAACTAAGTCGCACTGAAGTAGCAGCGCTAATTGCACAACATCAACACTTTTTAGAGACGGCCATTCAGAACACTCCAGAGGCGATGAAGGCTCAAATGCAAGTCGCTTTAAAGGCAGGAGGCGAAGCCGTTAAGGTTATCGGCTCTGGCGGAGGAGGATGCTTCTTTGTCGTCTCAAGCGAAGAAGTTCAGCCTCAGATTATTAAAAAACTTCTCGATGCCGGAGCAGCAGCGGCTTATCCGATTCATTTCACCCCATGAACACTACCCTTGTCATCATGGCCGGAGGCCGTTCGTCTCGAATGAAAAAATCAGCGTATCTATTGGGCGATGAGCATCTTGCGTCAAAGGTGCAGCAGCTGCACAAATCACTAATCCCTTTAGGCGCATCGCAAACACCCCTCTTGTCTCGCCTCTGCCTCGAGGCATTCAAAGCAGGCGTGACCGAAGTGATTGTGGTGACCAGCCCTGAAAATGAATCCTTTCTGCAGTGGAAAAAAAGCTTTGCAAAAAATACCCCCCAGGTGGCTAAGGCTATTCATTTCGCTATCCAGTTACCGGATGCTGCATCTGGTAAACCCATGGGTACCGCTGACGCGGTCTTTCAGGCCATGCAACAATACCCGAAATTGAAAAATCACAGATTCATTATTGCCAATGGTGATAACCTGTATAGTGCATATGCACTTTCAAAAGCCGTACATCATACCAGCACACCTCATGCGCTTATCGCCTATGAGGCCAAGGCACTCGGATACCCAGAAGAAAGAATCAGCAGTTTTGCACTCATTCGTACCGCTCATCAATACGCATCAGAGATCGTCGAAAAACCTCCGGTCGATACCCTTGATCGCTTCAGAGATACTGCAGGAAACCTGATGGTGAGCATGAATCTATGGCTGGCTGACGGGCCCTCATTCTTCAATGAGCTTGAGCGGTGCCCCATTCATCCTAAGCGCAGAGAAAAAGAATTGCCAGAAGCCTTTCGATTAGCCATCAAAGACGATCCGTCAAGCGTATTTGTGCATCTTGTGCACGAAGCCTTACCAGATCTCACCTCGGCTTCAGACCTCAGTTCATTTGAATAAACCGCTCATTAAAAGAGGTAAAAAAAATTTGTTTTCATATTAATAGTAATACTATTATATTTGCAAGGTTAATTTACAGGTATGGATAAACTACTTTCAAGCTTGCGAATAAACGTACCAAAATCGGTGTATCTCAAAGACCCAGAGTCTTCAGATTTAGGTAAGCGCATTATAGAGCAAAGTATCAAGCTCATCGATGAAATGGGTTTTGAAGCTTTCACCTTTAAAAAATTAGGCGAAGCGATCGGATCAAACGAGAGTTCGATCTACCGTTATTTTGAGAACAAGCACAAGTTGCTGATTTACTTGAGTTCTTGGTATTGGAGCTGGATCGAGTACCAACTTGTCATTGCCACCTTCAGTTTAAGTGAGGTTGAACTCAAGCTCGAAAAAGCAATAGAGATCGTGGCAAGAGAGGTCAAGAAAGACAACACCTTTACCTATGTAGACGAGGTAGCGCTGAATCGCATTATGATTAACGAGAACTCGAAATCGTTCTTGACAAAGCAAGTCGATATTGAAAATAAAGAAGGGCATTTCGAGAGTTATAAGCGGCTGGTGAATCGCCTTCAAGAGATGATCAGTGCAGTTTCTCCTGAGTATCGCTATGCCAAAAGCCTAGCAAGTACGGTTCTTGATACCGCCCTACACCAACATTTTTTAGGAAATCATTTCAATAGCCTAACAAATTGTACAAAAGAGAGCCCGGTAACATTTCTTACCGAGCTCGTTCGAAAAACCATTGCATGAAAATAGACACTAAAGCCGTTTGGGATCGTTTCTTTGGGCTCATTTCACTCGAAAGAAAAGATATCTATCAAATCTTCTACTACGCCCTATTTGCGGGTGTAGTATCGCTCTCTTTACCCCTTGGGATTCAGGCCATCATCAACCTGATTCAGGGTGCTCAGATTTCTAATTCTTGGGTGATTCTTGTGGTGCTCGTGACCCTTGGAGTTGTATTTACAGGAGCCTTACAAATTATGCAACTGCGTATCATTGAAACCTTGCAGCAGCGCATTTTCACGCGTTCTAGTTTCGAGTTCAGTTACCGTTTTCCGAAGATTCGGATGAGTCAACTTCGCAATTTGTACCCCCCTGAGTTGGCCAATCGCTTTTTCGACACCTTGACCCTTCAAAAGGGCCTCTCTAAAATCTTAATCGATGTGCCGACAGCACTCATTCAGATCGTTTTTGCACTGATTCTACTGTCGTTTTA
The DNA here is from genome assembly GCA_023264015.1 of Flavobacteriaceae bacterium. Classification (GTDB taxonomy): domain Bacteria; phylum Bacteroidota; class Bacteroidia; order Flavobacteriales; family Flavobacteriaceae; genus UBA3478. Next base: position 16,603 of record JALQTJ010000005.1, read on the forward strand.
CCATCCGTTCTTCATCATTTTCGGACTCACTCTTCTACTCTTGATGTACTTCGTATTCAGGTATACCGTAAAAAAAGGGGTTGAAACCTCACTAGTAGAATCAAAGCACAAGTACCGTGTCGCTCATTGGATACAAGAGGTGGCTCGCTCGATTGTAAGTTTTAAACTATCCGGAAATACCCAATTGGCGATAAGCAAAAACGATGGATTGGTATGTGACTACCTCAAGGCTCGCGAGTCACATTTTCAGGTGATCAAATTGCAGTACATCAAGATGATCGCCTTCAAGGTGACCGTCACAGCAGGGTTATTAGTTATTGGAGGTGCACTCGTACTGAATCAGCAAATGAATATTGGTCAGTTCGTTGCCGCTGAGATTGTAATCCTATTGGTAATTACCTCGGTAGAAAAGCTAATCATCAGCCTAGAGACCTTATACGATATGCTCACGGCTATTGAAAAAATAGGTCAAGTAGTCGATTTAAAACTCGAGTCTCAAGAGGGCAAAACTCCTGAAATGACCACTACTTTCAGACTAGAACTCGATGATGTGTGGTACTCGGTTCAAGATCGCGAAGAGCCTGTTTTGAAAAACATTAGCTTCTGCGTAGATCCAGGAGAGGTTGTGCTTTTGAAGGGTGTATCTGGCTCGGGAAAGTCAAGCCTAATGCGCGTCTTAGCCGGAGTGAATACCCCGACTAGTGGGTCTGTGTTTGTCGATAGCACCAATTTAAAAGCACTTCAATTAAATCATTACCGTTTGCATCTTGGGCTTTCATTATCAGACGAAGTGCCGTTTGAGGGTACCTTGATTGAGAATCTCACCTTTGGAACCTCGGACTATGATCACGGTTATTTAGATGAGCTTCTTCAACAAATTGGACTGAAAGACTTCATCAAATCATTACCGCTCGGTTTAGAAACCTTAATTAGCCCTGAAGGAAAGCACATCTCATACACCATCACTAAGAAAATAATCCTAGTTCGCGCTCTTCTAAAGAGACCAAAGGTGTTATTGCTTGAAGATCCACTCGATCAATTCAGACCCGAAGAAACCGCTAAGATTATCGATTACCTCTGCGACAAGAAGCATCAATGGTCGATTGTAGTGGTGAGCAATAATACACACTGGAATGGCAAGTGCAGCAAGGCACTAGAACTCAACGAGGGAGAATTAACCTCAATAAAGAAATAAGTATGCTGAATATTTCAAATAATCCGGTTAAGAACTTTGACTTTGAAAGGTTCAGGTCTGCGGATCGCATTTTTAAAGTCAGCTATTACAAGCAGTTCAATCGCTTTTTACTCCTCTTTTCTGGGGTGGTGTTCGTGGTGCTCTTCTTGCCGTGGACGCAAAATATTACCGGGAAAGGTTATGTCACGACGCTAGAACCCGACAAAAGACCTCAAACTGTCCAGTCACAAATACCAGGACGCATTGAAGAATGGTTTGTGCGCGAGGGAGATTTTGTTGAAAAAGGCGACACTATCTTGCGTATTTCTGAAGTCAAAAGCGAGTATTTCGATAGCGAGCTGCTCGAGCGTACGAAAGAACAAGTTGATGCGAAGAAAGGAGCCGTTACTGCTTACAATGATAAGGTAAACGCGCTCAGAACCCAGCTCTCTGCACTACAGAGAGAACAAACGCTCAAACTTGAGCAGGCTGAGAATAAGCTAAAACAAACTATACTTTATGTGCAGAACGACAGCATCAAGTTCGAGGCAGCTAAAACTGACCGAAGTATAGCACAAATACGTCTAGATCGTGACCTGTCTCTATTTGATCAGGGATTGAAAGCCATGCGCGATGTTGAAGAAAAACGCCTGAAGTTCAGAGAAACAGAGGCCAAGTATATCGCTGCTGAAAACCAGTATCAAAATTCGAAGAATGAGGTGGCTATTGCGCGCCTTGAAATTGAGCGCTTACAGGCCAGCTTTTCCGACAAGATCTCTAAGGCGCAATCTGATCTGGCGACCGCCCAATCAGATGGGTTTGAGGCCGCCGGAGAGGTAGCAAAACTCTCTAACACTTTAGTCAATTATACCAATAGAGCCGCATTACAATACGTGTTAGCGCCTCAGTCAGGAATCATCAATAAGGCCTTGAAAGGAGGAATTGGTGAAACCTTTAAAGAGGGAGATCGTCTAGTATCGATCATGCCTAACGACTACGCCATTGCGGTAGAAACCTATGTGCGTCCTATCGATATGCCGCTCATTCATATTGGTGAGAAGGTTAGGGTAGAATTTGACGGATGGCCCGCGATTATTTTTAGCGGATGGCCCAATGTCTCATACGGAACTTATGGCGCCAAAGTTGTTGCGGTAGAGAACTTTATTAGCGACAATAACCTCTATCGAGTATTGCTCGCTCCTGACCCAGATGATCATCCTTGGCCGACCGAGGTGCGCATTGGCTCGGGTGCACGCACGATTGCACTGCTTCAGAATGTTCCAGTATGGTATGAACTTTGGAGACAGCTCAACGGCTTCCCTCCCGACTATTACGTTCCGGTAGACAATGAGATTCCTAAACTCCCGATCAAAATTAAGTAGAACATGCAGCGATTGATCACGGGCTTTTTATTGGGTCTAGTTTTCGGAGTACACACCTCAGCACTCAGCGCTCAATCTGAGCCCGAGCAACTGACGTTGACCGAATTTCTAGGGTACGTCAAGGCATTCCATCCGTTTGTCAAACAAGCGAATATTGCTTTAGATGAAAGTGAAGCCAAGTTGATGAAGGCCCGTGGAGCGTTTGATCCAAAGTTCGGGGTAGACCTAAGCGAGAAAACCTTCAAAAATTCCACCTATTACGATCGTTTGAATGCGACCTTCGAGATTCCGACCTACTACGGGATTACGCTGAAAGGGGGATATGTAGAGGCAGACGGCAACTACCTGAACCCCGAAAACGAGGTGAGCGGAGAAGGACTGTATAGTCTAGGTGGTGAGCTTAACCTAGGCAAAGGACTTTTGGCGAATCCGCGTATGACCGCCTTAAAACAGGCTAAACTATTCACCCAGCAAGCTGAAGAAGAAAATCTTTTAACCGTCAACGAGATCTTATTCGAGGCGACTCAAGCCTACTTGGAGTGGTATAGAGCGTACCAAGAGTACCAGGTTTTTGATCAATTCGTTGAGAATGCTCGGTTTAGATTTAAAGGGGTCAAAGAACAATATGCCGTGGGCGATCTTGCCGCCATTGACACCACTGAAGCGCGAATTGCTTTCAATACTAGGGTCTTAAGTCTTGAAAAGGCACAGCTCAAACTGAGAGAAAAGAGCTTAAAGGCCGCAAACTACCTATGGATCAATGATACTCCGGTCACTCTTAGTCCTGAGGTGCAGCCCGCACTAGACACCGAGGCCTACGAGATGCGCTTTAGTGCCGTTGACTTTTCAATTGAAGAACACCCCAAACTCAGAGCACTTGGCTATAAAGTCGACTCACAACGCCTAGAGCGCAGATTACAGCGAAGCAATTTACTGCCTGAGGTAACCCTCGGTTATCAATGGATTTCAGAGACTGATGTGACTGAAAATATCCGCCTTGGCCTTGACCCCGAAAACAGTACCACAAAACTCAAGGTGGGTGTACCCCTTTTTATGAGAAAAGAGCGCGCCGAACTTGAAATCTCATCCCTAAAGCTACAAGACGTGAGCCTCGAGCGCGATCAAGTATTCATAGAGTTGAGCAACAAGATCAATGCCCTTCAAAGTGGGGTGAGCTCCTTCATGCGTCAATCCAAGCTTGCAGAAATGATGGTGAGCGATTACAGAGCACTGTTTGAGGGAGAGCAGCAAAAATTTGCCGCCGGCGAAAGCTCATTATTCTTAGTGAATACCCGCGAATCAAAACTCATCGAAGGGCTTCTCAAGGCCATAGAACTATCGGTAGCTCAGAAAGTAGCGCGTGCTGAGTTGTATTTCAATACCTCTTTTGCGCGTTAGTGAATGAGGTAATGTTTTGACACTATTGCGAAGGCCTTCAATTGGTCTTTTACCCAAACTGACTTCTTTTTCAGGTGCTTCGCCATTATTTTGGCTACCTCTGGGGCTATGTCGACACAGGCTTGAGCATTTAAAAAGAGTGCTCGACTTCTTCTGGCCAACATATCTTCAAGGGTGATCGCCATCTCTTCTTGACAGGCCCATTGAATCATATTTGGGCTCAAGTAAAAGGCCTCACTCAAAGAATCGTTACCCTTTTCACTGAGCTCTCTTATTTTATCTGCATCGGTGCCGTAGACGTGCATGGGATCGTCCCAATTTGAGGCATAGTCAAATCCGTGTATGGGCAACAGCTCTGTATTGCATTTGCGTTCAGGAAGCCCTCCGACCGCAATGGCGGTATTGATAGCGTCTTCGGCTATCTTTCGATAGGTAGTCCATTTACCCCCTAAAATACTGACTAAGCCTGAGGTACTCACGATGACTTTGTGATGACGAGAGACCTCTTTTGTAGATGCCGAGTTGTCTTCGGAAGCCGCCAACGGGCGTAAACCAGAGAAAACACTAAGCACGTCTTTGCGCTTCGGTTTCTTGGTCATATAAGCACTGGCATTTTCCAGTATGAAGTCAATTTCTTCTTTCAGCGGTTTGGGTTCAAAATCGGCATTTTCTACGGCTGTATCTGTGGTTCCTACCACCACATAATCGTTCCAAGGCACTGCAAACAGTACCCTGCCGTCGGTGGTGTGAGGCACCATAATAGCGTACTTACTCTTTAAAAACGAAGCGTCTAATACCAAGTGGATGCCCTGACTTGGCCTGATGCGGGCCTTAGCATCGGGTTGATCGAGCTGCATAATGTGATCTGAGAACACCCCTGTAGCATTAATGACCACCTTGGCTTGAATGTCGTAAACTGCTCCGCTAAGGCTATCCGTAACTTTCACTCCCTGCACCATATCATCGGTTTTAAGCAGACCATCAACCGAACAATAATTTATTAGAATGGCCCCGTGATTCTCAGCCGTTTGAGCCATTGAAATGGCCATACGCGCATCGTCAAACTGTCCGTCGTGATAGATCACGCCACCTCTTAGCCCCTCTTCTTTAACATTGGGGATGAGCGCTAAAGTTTCTTCGCGATCGAGTAAGGTACTCGGGCCTAATCCGAGTTTACCAGCCATCATATCATAGACCTTGAGTCCGATGCCGTAAAAAGGACTGTTCCACCAATCGTAAGAAGGAATCACAAAACTGAGATCCTGCACCAAATGAGGAGCGTTCTTACGCATAATCCCTCGCTCTCTAAGCGCTTCAATTACCAACGAAATGTCTCCATTCTGCAAGTAACGCACGCCACCATGGACCAATTTTGTGCTTCGCGAAGAAGTCCCTTTTGCAAAATCATACTTCTCGAGCAACAAGGTTTTATACCCTCTCGATGCAGCATCAATAGCCGCACCAATACCAGAGGCGCCTCCTCCAATAATGAGTACATCCCAGGGTTTATTGCGCTTTTTTAACTTCGAAAGGTTAGTGGCTCTATTCATATTCGATTCCTCTAAAAGTTGTGATCTGGTATTGGCGTGCCGTGCGGATCGTGGCTATGGTCACCCAACATTTCACTCATGCGCTTAAAAAATTCAGGTTGCCTCACGTGTTCGAGCTCCTCGGCAATTTCATGTACATGATCGGCCTCAAATCCCATCACATCGACCAAGAACGATTCGATTAAACGGTGTTTTGCTACCACTTCTGTAGCGATAGCTCTTCCTTTAGCAGTGAGGTGAATAGGCTTGTAAGCCTGTGTCTGCACCAAACCCAATTGGACCATTTCTTTAAGCATGTTCGACACTGTTGACTTGCTCACCCCAAAAAGCTTGCTCAATGCAGTCACCGTAACACCTTCTCCCCTCTCATCAAACTTGTAAAGAGTCTTTAGGTAGTTTTCTTTTTCAATGGTGGGCATGCTTCTTTGATTTTAAGGCTAACTCAACCAGCGATTCAGGGTCAGTAATCTTTTCAGTGCCCCTAATTTATTTTTAAATGGGGCGTAACGCAACGGAACATCAAGCCAAGTAGCTCTGTACAAGACGGGCTTTTCTCTACTGAAGGTGTCAAACCCATACTTGGCATGGTAAACTCCATGGCCGCTCTCACCAACCCCTCCGAAAGGAAGGTTAGACTCTGCAATCATCATGATGGTATCGTTCACAGCGGCCTGACCAAAGCGGTGTTTGATCAAAAGGTGCTCAGCCCATTTTTTATTTTTTGAAAAGACATAAAACGCCAGCGGATTGGGTAAGTGCCCTAACCATTGATCTATCTCTTCCTCAGTTTCATACGGGATGATTGGCAATAAGGGGCCAAAGATCTCGTCTTGCATTACGCGGTGTTCTTTGGTTACATCGGTGAGTAAAGTCGGTTGAACATAACGGCTTTTCTTATCGACAGACCCGCCATAGTAAACCGTCGCTTCATCGAGATAGGCCTGCATGCGCTCTACGTGTTTTTCATGAATCAATCGTCCGTAATCTTCGCTTTGATCAGCCGCAGCTGAGTAAGCGTTTTCAATGGCCTTTTTGAGCTCCTCTAAGAACGCAGTATATATCCCCTTTTGAACCAATACATAATCGGGAGCGATACACGTTTGGCCCGCATTCAAAAACTTGCCCCATACCACACGTCGAGCACTTAAAGCTAATGGGGCTGATACATCGACAATACAGGGAGACTTACCGCCGAGTTCAAGAGTCGTAGGCGTCAAATACTTGGCTGCTGCGGCTGCAACCACCTTTCCGACTGCAACGCTTCCGGTAAAAAAGATATAATCCCAACGGTGACTGAGTAGTTCTTGACTGACCGAGGCGTCACCTTGAATGACGGTTACATGGTTTTTATCAAAAACTGCAGCTACCATACTTTCAAGCAAGGCACTGGTTCGAGCACTGTATTCACTGGGTTTAAGCACCACCGTGTTTCCGGCCGCGACGGCTGAAACGAGAGGAGTCAGACTCAATTGAAATGGATAATTCCAAGGGGCAATATGCAGCGTTACACCATACGGATCTTTAAACACCTTAGAATGCGCCGGAAAAGAAGCGAGACTTGCAGAACGCCGCTCTGGTCTAGACCAGTGTTCGAAGTGTTTAAGGGTGTGTTTTAACTCGGCCTGCAGGTAACTGATTTCAGTAGCCACCGATTCAAAAGGAGCCTTGTTCAAGTCGGCTTTTAGCGCCTGTATGATTTCATCTTCTCGACGATTGACCTCTTCGAGGAGTCTGCGCAGCGCCTGCTTTCGGTAGGCTATAGAACGGGTAGCGCCGGTCCCAAAGAACCGGCGCTGACCCTGTATGATTTCAAGAATTGCATTCACACCTTTAAAGGTACAAAAGCAATTAACACTATTTATTTAGTATACGAGGCTTACCTCAACCTTAATGTCGTCTAGGATAAGTTTGTCTCCTAAATCAGAGAAAAATGCTCCTGAGCGAAATTTCACGTCATATTTAGAGCGATCAAACGTCATCTCAGCAGTCATTTTATTTGATCCTGCGGCAGTGAAAGTCACGTCTACAGGATTTGTAATTCCTCTAATCGTAAGGTCTCCAGTTGCTGCAAAAGATCCGTCAGCCGACTCTTTTACAGAGGTTAAAATAAGATAAGCTGTTTTGAATTGCTCAACTCCGAAAAAATCATCTGAGCTTAGGTGTCCTTTAAGCTTCTCAGCCCATTCGCCTTCTAAATCTTGAACATCGATAGAAGTCATATCAATCTCGAAAGCGCCTCCAGTTAGTTTTCCATTAGAGGTATTGATAGAACCTGATTTGAAGGTTAAACCTCCATAGTGTTCTTTACCAGTGACATCACCTCCGTACCATTTCAGAGAACTCTCTGAGGCGTTAATGTCTTGAGCGTTAATTCCTAGGCTTAAGCCTAAAACAGCGATAAATGTTAAATAGATCGTTTTCATAGTTTTTAAGTTTTGGCCAAAGATAGGCCGCTAACACTCGAATAAGTGTTAAAACATAATGAAAACTTAAACTAGATTAAGGGATTCTTAAGCGACTTCTTTTTCAAGAGCCAAGAAGTGCGTAAGCTCTTTTGCAGCATTATAGAGTGGGACAATCTTTACGTCACAAACATAGGCTTCACCATTTTTACGGTGATTAGTGATTTGTGCTGAGAAACTCTTACCTGATTGCAACTGCTTTCTGAACACATCACGATCGGCTTGTTTAGTTTGCGGACCATGCAGTAACGCGTTTGGCTTTTTGCCAATAATCTCATGACCTTCATATCCAGTCATTTTGGTAAAGCCTGAGTCTACCCAAACCACATTGTAAGCGCTATCTGAAATAATGTAAGCTTGGTAAGTCGCATAATCTTCTGCCGCTTTCTCAATAGGAGTGATCCACTCAAAGTTTTGGGCCATACGCTGATATACCTCTTTGAGATAAGTTCCGTTGAGCTCTCCACAAAGTTTGTGGTACGTCTCTAAAAAGAATTCTCCGGCGATCAATGGCACCGAGTTCGCATTTGTACTCATAAAAGGTATTTGGTGTAAATTTAATATATATAGCCGAACAAGCAAACTAACTGCCTGATTTTTAGAGAGAAACTCTATTTATAGCTGTTTTGTTTAAACTTTAGGCTAACCGCCAAATCGATGTTTTCATCGATCGGTTTGAGCAAAAAACGTGGCAATTTAAGATTGAAATCTAAGAGATTGACCTTGAATTCACCTGAAATCTCATATAAATTCTCGTGTTCTTGGACCTTAAGAATTATGCGGTATTCTTTACGCAATCCGTTGAGTTCAAAGAATCCTGAAAGTTCAACAGATTGAGCATCGATTTCACGGATATTTTCACTGTAAAAGCGCACTTCTGGAAATTTTAGGGCGTTTAACACTCTCAAGGCGTTAGAATCTCTATTAGAACTATTCGAATCAAAACTGTTCAAAGGAACGCTAATTGCGATGCGTTGGGGCCCTCCCTCATCACGAATTAGGATCCCTTTTGCGGCGGTTGATACTCCAGACCAATCATGAGCTACATGATATCCGCTGTATTGAATAGTAGAACTTTCGAGCGTAAATGAAGATTGGGTGTGGCCCCAAGTCGTCACGCTCACTAAAAGGACGAGAAAGAGGTAGAGGTGTTTCATTATTGTTTAAATCGTATGACCACGGTCGCGGCTGCATAGGCTCCGAAAGCTGTATAAGCAGAAGCCCTATGTAAGGCCTTGTCACGTTCTTTGTAATATTGGGTTGCAATCATGGCCGATAAATGCACGCTGGCTAACCACTTGTGCGCTCGTGCGCCGCTCAGTCCAATTTCTTTAGAGCTAATCAGCGGAGGTGGTGCGAACAAAGAAAGTGCTGCGCCGGTGAAATAAGTCGCCGTTACTATCCCGCCTAAGGTTTCGTGAGTATCGTAGAGCGAATAATCTCCATTGTACAGTTGTCCTCCGATGATTCCTTGAGCTACCATCCCAGCCAAGGTCGCATAACCGATAACTTGGTGCACATTGAGCATGGCTTTTCTCAGCTTCAACTCTTTCATGCGATGCTCCTCGTCTAAATCTGAGATGCCCGTAAGACGCATTACACCTTTTTCACCCCATAAAAGGCGCTGGGTGAAAAGCATCCGCTCAGGCAACAGGTCGAAAGGAGTCTCTTCAGGGGTGTCGAGCTGAGCAAACAGATCCTCTTGTCCGTAGGCTATCGAAGCCGTGATCGATAAAAAAAAGAATAAAAGGATCCCCTTAAATCTCATAGGTTATTTGCTTATCGTAAGTTGATTTTCATTGATTGTAGTCGTGTAGCGGGCCAGGTTTCCTGAGGTTTGCCCTGAAGAGCAATTCGCTGTTCCTCCTTGAGAAGTCCCGTATGAATTTCCGTGATTCCCACAGGTGAATCTACTACTAGAAGCACTAAAACTCCAAGAGCTACTTGTACCTGCATGCGGACAACAGTTATCAAAAGCTAAAATTTGGGTGGCAGAAGTACGCAGTAATAGTACACCTGCATCTGTAAAATTCATCCATCCGCCAACGTTTTTCAGATTGTCAAAGAAGGGGTTTTCAAGGTCTGCAGTAATGGTATCTCCATCGATGATATAGGCCGGAGCATCATTTGAAGAATCATTAGAAGAGTCGTCAGAAGAGTCGTTTACATCGTCGTTTGAATCCGTAACTCCCGCGGTCTCGATCTCTGAGACACTCTCAGAGGAGCAAGCCTCTAAAAAGGATACGCCGAATAATGCAAAGGCTACCGTTGGACATACTTTGGTCAAAAATTCTCTACGCTTGTTTTGCTGATCTTCAGTAAGTTTCATTTCTTTTTCCTTTTTTGTTTAAAGATACGAGAGGATCTCTAAACAAACCAATAAAACCTTACCAGATTCGAGCAACTTGGTTGAATTCTTTGAGCTGCACGCGTCCTTGTTCTGACGTGACCTTTAGCTGAGTGAAGGGCACCTCTGAAAAATACAAAGCTGTCCCCACGGCCACTCCATCGTCTACAAAAACCTCAATAGAAGAGCGATCGATCCACAGGTCTAACAGCGTTTGGTCACTAGACGGATCGAATTCAACCACAATGGGATGATTAAATGTTTCATTAAAGTCTGTCTTGCCCGCATTAGAACGGTCGATAAGAATCCGCCCTAAATCGCGGTCGACCTTAATCGATAGGGCCGCTGAGCGCTCATTTTCGAATACAAACGCAGAGCTCTGAGCTGATACAGCAAGTTTAAGATGGGCTTGATCCGATACAAGCTCAAGTGTACCCGAGGCTTCAAAAACCTCTGCATCAAAAGAATGAGGCGATTTTAATTTTTTCATCGCTTCAATCGGACTACTTTTCAAATAGAGCTGGTCTTCGCGCGATTCAAGGCTTAAAGATCTGGGTAATGTAGAAGCGCTTCTCCAAGGCGAAGTCGGGACCTCTTGTGCGTACTGCCAATTACTCATCCAACCCATAAAAAGTCGGCTGTCGTCTGGAGCGTTATTGTAAGTGACTCCGGCATAATTATCTGGCCCATAGTCTACCCAACGAATGTCTGTTTGGTCGCTCGTGAAGCTATTCCCGTCAAAATCACCGATGAAGTATTGGGTAGCACTGCCTCCATTTGGGCCTCCGGGATTAATACTTATGAGTAACACCCAGTAGGTTTCTCCATTGACTTCTAAAGGAAAAAGATCTGGGCACTCCCAAACACCTCCATGAGCTCCAACCTCTTGGCCAAAGGTCGAACTGAGCTCCCAATCAATAAGGTTGTCTGAACGGTAGAGCTGCATGTGATCTCCAGCCACCAAAGCTAAGATCCACGAAGAGGAAGCTTCATGCCAAAACACCTTAGGATCTCTGAAGTCGGGTTCACCTGGATTGTCAATCACAGGATTTTCAGCATACTTGGTCCAGGTCTTCCCTTTATCTAAACTATAGGCTATTCCTTGGGTTTGGTTGGTTTCCTTCGGTCCGTCAGCATCAAAATAGGTGAATATGGCTACCATAGGAGGCCGATCTGCCGTTCCCAAACCCGAGGTATTTGAAGTATCCATCACAGCACTTCCTGAGAAAATAGTTCCATTCTCGTCAGGATACAGTGCAATTGGCTGGTGTTCCCAGAACACGAGATCTTCGCTGGTAGCGTGCCCCCAATGCATGGGTCCCCAAACTTTGTCAAACGGATGGTATTGGTAAAAGAGATGGTACCGTTCGCCGTCATGAACCAATCCATTGGGGTCATTCATCCACATCGAGTCGGGGCTAAAATGGTACTGAGGACGATAAGGTTCGTCATAGACCTGAGGGCGGTCGGCAGACTGCGAACACGCTGAAAGCAATGCGAAAACTCCTCCTAAAAGTGCGGTGTGAAAACTTCTCATGTCGGAATTTAATAAGAATCTCGATACGGCTTACTTTTGAGGGGATGAATCTACCCCTTCAGCATAAGGCACTCGCTATCTTTTTAAAGAACAACGTTTCAGGACAGGTAAAAACGCGCCTAGCAAAAGAGGTGGGTCATGAAAGCGCCATGGAAGTCTACGCTCGCCTTTGCGCGCATACGCTGCATGTTGCGGCAAAGGCTAATGCCTCTGTTTTTGGATTCTACACGAGCGAAAAAGAAACGCATCCGGTCTTTGACGAAGTACACCTTCAGCAAGGGTCTGGTTTGGGGGAGCGTATGAAAAACGCTTTTGAATTTCTATTGAATCGCTATGAACAGGTGGTACTCATCGGCAGTGACCTGCCAGATCTCAGCGCCCAACTGCTTCACAAGGCCTTTGAGCTCCTAGAAGAAAACGACCTAGTACTCGGACCAGCCCTAGATGGCGGCTATTACCTCATCGCCCTTCGTGCCCCTCAGCCTCAACTTTTTGAGGATATTACCTATTCGAACGCTCAGGTTTTAGAGCGGACGCTAGCCATTGCGAAAGCATCCCGTTTGTCGGTTGGACTCCTCGAACCTTTGCGTGATCTTGATACCTTCGAAGACCTCAAACACTTTGGTTATTTGATCAATTCAGATCAAAGCACTCCATAGAAATGGCGTAATTTAGTGGAGTATGTTGAAGAATGAATTGTTAGCCGAAACACTTGAACACCTTCGAGCTAAAGGCTTTGAAACTCCAGAAATCGGAATTGTATTAGGCACGGGATTAGGCCAACTGGTCGACCAGCTTGAAATCATAGCCGTTGCGCACTACCATCATATTCCACACTTTCCTGTATCTACCGTTGAGTACCATAGCGGAAAGCTACTTTACGGTATCCTAGGCGACAAAAAAGTGGTGGTTATGCAAGGTAGATTTCACCTCTATGAAGGATACGACTTCGTATCTCTCACCTATCCCATCCGTGTGATGCACGCCCTTGGAATCAAGAAATTGCTCATCTCAAACGCTGCAGGCGCTATCAATACAGGGTTCAAAAAAGGTGATTTGATGCTCATTAATGATCACATCAATTTGCAAGGCGGATCACCTCTAGCCTTCTCGAATGTTTCAGAATTTGGGCCTCGATTTGTCGATATGATCTGTCCTTACGACCGCGTTTTATCTTCTCTTGCTATCAAAATCGCAGAAGAGCACGAGATCACTTTGAGAAATGGGGTTTACGCGGCCGTTGTAGGCCCTCAGCTTGAAACCAGAGCTGAATACCGTATGCTCAAAATTATTGGAGCAGATGCGGTGGGCATGAGCACTGTCCCTGAGGTGATCGTTGCCAATCATCTCGAATTACCGGTTATTGCCATTTCTGTCCTCACAGACGAATGCGATCCAGACCATCTAGAACCCATCAATGTAGAAGAAATACTTGCCATAGCTAAGGGAGCCGAACCCCAACTCATCACCTTGTTTAAAGAATTGATCATCCGTTCGTGAAAGAAGTCTATATCATCGGAAACGGGGTTGCAGGAAGCACGCTTGCGCTAAATCTTAGCAGCAGCGATAACTATCGGGTACACCTGATTTCTGACGAATCTGACTTTTTCTACTCTCGAACGGCTCTCATGTATCTCTATATGGGGCATCTGACACCAGAGCAAACGGAGCCCTATGAACGCAGCCTTTGGGAAAACAGCAAAATACATCGCATTCGCGGTCAGGTTATTGCCCTTAAGCGTGAAGAGAAGACCTTATCCTATACCGATCAAGATGGAAAGGCGCATAATGCCTCTTACGATATTCTCGTGATAGCGACCGGCTCTCTTCCACGGTTTTTAGACTGGCCAAATCGCTCGCTCAAGGGTATTTCAGGACTGTATCACCTCAGCGATTTAAAACATATCGAATCTTATACCAATACCTCTAACTGTAAAGAGGCTGTAATTGTAGGCGGAGGTTTGATTGGAGTAGAATTAGCCGAAATGGTACACAGTAGAGGAATAGACACCACGCTTGTCATAAGAGAACCGTACTTCTGGTCTTCTGTGCTTCCCGATAGCGATGCGCAGCTGGTTCAGCGGCACATCGAATCTCATGGGGTTCACCTGCGCACAGAGACTGAAATTTCAGCTTTTTTAAGTGATGACGGAACAAAACTGAGCGGTGTCCAATTACAGTCTGGAGAACAGCTAAAAGCACAATTCGCTGGGGTGTGCATCGGTGTCACTCCTAATACTGGATTTCTCGCAGAAAGCGGACTTACCCTTAATGAAGGAATAGTAGTGAATGAATATCTGCAAACTAATGACCCCTCAATCTATGCGATTGGAGACTGTGCCGAACTCTCTCAGCACCAAAGCGATCGCAGGGCTATAGAAGCCGTTTGGTATGTAGCTAGAGAGATGGCTGAAACCCTTTCAAAACACCTCCTTGAAGGCAATACCGCCTATAAGCAAAGCCATTGGTTCAACTCGGCCAAATTCTTTGACTTAGAATACCAAACCTACGGTCAGGTTAGCAGCAGTGCGAAGCGTAAAAACTCAGAACTACAATTTCATTGGCACACCCAAAAACAACACAAGGGCATCACCCTGTCGTACAGTGCGCACGATCGAAAATTCTTAGGGGTAAATACCTTTGGTATCAGGCTCAAACAAGAGGTTTTTGAGCAGTGGCTCAATGCATCTGAGAGCATTGACACGGTAGTTGCACAGCTCGACCTCGCACATTTTGATCCCGAATTCAGTAAAACCTATTACAACGATTTTCGCTATGCTTTCGTATCAAACCACAGCTAGTCAAAAAGGCTTCATGTACACAGGCTTGTTCGGGATAGCCGTGCTTATCTCGGCAGGCATTTCGAATACCTTAGGAACCTCTCCTCAAGTTTTGGCAGCGATAGCACTAGGCCTGGTGAGCGTAGGAGTTCTAGGATACACCTACAGCAGTTATGCGTCATTCGGACCTGGAATCAAAAACAATGGCGTAGTCTTCAGATCACTGACACAGCGGGGTGTATGGGCCTATGCCAGTGCCGTGGGCCTTACTGCTTTTTACGTGTTATTGTATTTTTTTGAGCGTCAGCTTGAGGGTATTATCAGTGGATTTGATCCGCTGAGCGTTGCACTCTCTGGGAAGCCTGCAAGTCAGTGGTTCGTTTATGGGGTGTTGTATACCCTCGCGATCTTACTTTTTGGGATCAAGTTTATCGCTAAATACCGGCACAGTAGGTACCAAGTCATTCGCACGATCAGCGTGATGTTTTTTCAGTTGATTTTCGCCTTTCTGCTTCCAGAACTGATGGCCCGTTTAAATGGCGATTTGCCTTATTACGACTTGAAAAACATGTGGCCTCTAAATTATTACCTGTTCGACCAATACGCGGTAGACGGATTCATTAGCGCCAAATCTCTCGGAATCGGTTTGCTCATTTTCGGGATCGTTTCTATACTGGTTATTAGTCCTATTTTAACCTATAAGTTCGGAAAACGTTGGTATTGCTCTTGGGTCTGCGGATGCGGAGGATTGGCCGAAACAGCCGGCGACGCCTTTCGCCATTTGAGTGACAATAGTGTTCGAGCTTGGAGGTTAGAACGCTGGATGATCCACAGTATTTTGGTTTTAATCACCTTGAGTACAGTTGGGGTGGTGCACAGCTATTTAAGAGAAGGCGCAGGTAAGTACTGGCTTTCAGCAGATCTCTTTTTAGGGTTCTTCAGTTTGCTCGTTCTGTTGTTGGTGACCCTCCTCTATTTTAAAAGAAGAGAATGGCTCGCCAAAGACGCTAAGCGGAGTATCTTAATTGTAGGCGCATTTATCGTCGGATTGTCGGGTATTCATTTTCTGAGTGACAATTACCATGTTTTCCTCATTCCTACCTACACGCTGAGATCTGCATACGGATTTTTCATTGGAAGCATCTTCTCAGGAGTCATAGGAACAGGATTTTATCCGCTTCTCGGAAACAGGGTCTGGTGCCGTTTCGGATGTCCTATGGCTGCCATACTTGGTATACAGCAAAAGCTCTTCTCAAAATTTCAGATCAGCACCAATTCAGGTCAATGTATTTCTTGCGGCAATTGCTCGGCCTATTGCGAGATGGGTATTGATGTGCGTTCTTATGCCCAAAAGCAACAACCTATTAAGCGCGCTTCGTGCGTCGGCTGTGGGATATGCTCTGAAGTATGCCCTAGAGGTGTCTTACGTCTTGAAAATACCGCTAATCCCAATCAACTGTTATGATTTGGGTCATCATACCCGCATTCAATGAAGAAAAGAGCATTGGGCTTGTTCTGTCTGACTTACCTCAAGAAGTAGATGAGGTCATTGTAATTGATAACGGCTCTACAGACGAGACTGCCGCTGAGGCCGAAAAAGGTGGAGCTACCGTTCTCTACGAACCCCGCAAAGGATACGGATTTGCCTGTTTGGCGGGCATAGAACACCTAAAACCAAAAGCAAATCAAGGAGACATAGTCGTTTTTTTAGACGGTGATTATTCAGACTATCCTGAAGAACTGACCGCACTTATCTCTCCCATTCAACAACAGAAAGCACTTTTTGTTTTAGGCACGCGTGTCACCCCTCAGCTTGAAAAAGGAGCCCTTACCCCGCAACAGCGTTTTGGCAACGCGCTCGCCACTAAGCTTATGAAATGGATTTACAGGTCTACTTTTACCGACCTTGGGCCCTTCAGAGCCATAGAGTGGAAAACCCTTATGCAACTCAACATGAACGATAAGACCTACGGATGGACGGTCGAAATGCAGCTTAAGGTCTTGAAGAAGGCCATCCCCTATCTTGAAGTTCCGGTTCGTTACCGCCCTAGAATTGGAGTTTCGAAGGTTTCAGGAACGGTAAAAGGAACCCTTATGGCGGGTTATAAAATCTTAAGTTGGATCTTCATCTTTAGTCTCAAGCGATGATGGGTTGGGTGAGTATACTTTTATTCGGCCTCTGTGTCTTTCTGCTCCTTGCCTATGCAGTATACCAATGCGCCCTTAGTTTGCGCTATTCTAGCCGAGAAAAAAGAATACTGCTAGATTCAGGACCGAAAGATTCAACCGATTTCAAAGTTGAAAATGCGAGCGTCACTTTTCAGATCGCATTATACAACGAAGGTCACGCTGTCGATGGCTTATTTCAATCTGTTATTGCCCTAGACTATCCCAAAGATTTACTCGAAATCCAGGTCTTAGACGACTCAACCGACGGCTCTGACGAAATCAACGCGCAATGGGTAAAACAACTTCAAGCTTCTGGCTTTAAGGCATATCATCTCAAGCGTTCTCATAGAGAGGGATACAAGGCGGGGGCCCTAAATGCTGGACTTCAGCAGGCGAAAGGTAGCTATATCGCCTTTTTCGATGCAGACTTCAGCTTTTCGCCAGACTGGTTACACCGCGGTCTAAACGGATTTACCTCAGATCAGGTGGCCGCCGTTCAAACCCGATGGGACTATGTGAATAGTGCAAAAAATTGGATTACAAAGATTCAGCCTCTCGCACTCAACCATCACTTCATCAACGAACACTTAGGCCGAGAAAAGATAGGAGCATTCACCACCTTTAACGGAACCGCAGCACTATGGAAGAAAAGCGCTATCGAAACCGTTCAAGGATTCAATACCGAAACCCTCACCGAAGATTTAAACCTCGCCTACAGGGCGCAACTCGCAGGATATCAAATCAAGTACCACCCCAACATCACAGCCGACTGCGAACTCCCTGAAAGCCTAACCGCCTATTTTTCGCAACAATTCAGATGGAACAAAGGTGCTGCCGAAAACTTTCAACTGCTAAAATCCTCACTAAGGCGTCTACGCGGCAGAAAAAGATTTCACGCCCTGATGCACCTGCTTGGATCAAGTTTTTACGCGGTCACCTTCACCCTTTTTCTCATTGGGCTTGTGCTTCCATTTATGAGACTCAGCGCACAACAAATTCATGTGGTATCAATACTCTCTCCACTGCTCTTAGTCGCCTCTATATCTCTTGGTATTGCACTGTATCGCGCTGACCGAGATCTCAAGCACTCCTCTTCGAGTTTAGATTGGGTCATCAATTTTTTAGGTTATCTCATCGTTTCGGCGGGGATGAGCTACCTGAACACAAAGGCTGTACTTGAAGGGCACTTGAGAAAACCCTCTGTGTTTATTCGAACTCCCAAAGCGAAACAGCTGAAATGGAGGTCTTCAAAAGTATTCCCAACCGTCGAAATACTGATTACAGTGCTTAGTGGTTTAAGTGTGTTTATGGCCTTTGAAACCCGACAGTTCGCACTCGTAGGAATGCCTTTATTCACCACCCTCGCTTTTGCTGGGGTTAGTCTAGCTTCATTGAAAGGGAAATGAAAAAGGTACTCCCTCTTTTTCTAGCGCTTTGCACCCTATTGGCCTACTACATCGTAGGATACCTTATCGAACGCGCCGACATACTCTTATTACTCGGAAGTCTAGTGGTGCTTTTTTCAGCCTATTTCTATTTGATAGAACAGCGGCTTTCAGTGGGTTTAATTTTCATCCTTGGCCTGGCGTTTCGAGGGGTATTCAGTTGCTCTTTCCCATCACTCTCCCAAGACATTTATCGCTTTATCTGGGACGGGAGTTTAACGCTGAGATCGATCAGTCCGTATGCCTATACTCCTAATGAGATCATGGCGCTCGGAGGTTTTGAAGAGCTACGAAGTCTGTACAGTCAAATGGGTCCCCTAAGCGCAGGCAACTATAGCAATTACCCTATGCTGAACCAATTGATGTTTGCCTTTGGCGCATCTGTAGAGCACCCTCATTATGTCTACCGCTTTCTGATTGTTTTAGCCGATATCATTGCTTTCGGAATACTGCTGAAGCTCATTCAGTCACAAGAACACAAAGTTTGGGCGCTAGGCGCTTACTTCTTGAATCCTTTAGTAATCATTGAAGGAACGCACAATCTACATTTTGAGCCCCTAATGGTCGTCTTTTTCTTAAGTGCGCTCTATGCCTTAAAAGTAAAACGGCCTGTACAGGCAGGGTGGATGTATGCGGCATCGGTACTGACCAAACTCATGCCGCTCATGCTCATTCCATTATTGCTGCGAACTCTAGGAAGAAAGCCCTTAAGTCGATTTGGGCTTTCATTTGTGTTGTTCTCGATACTTCTGGCCCTATTATTCGTTGGTCCTCAATGGGCAGCACATTGGGGCTCAAGTATCGGTTTGTGGTTCTCAAACTTTGAATTCAATCCTTCGATTTACCGTATCTACAAAGAAGTCGGAAGAATGTTCGGTGCATATGACGATCAGCTCATTAAAGCTTATGGTTATCTGCAAATCATAGGAATGCTCGGATGGGCGGGGTATTTGAGTTTCAGAACGACCCATTTAGGCCAATTCATTCGTCATGGTTACTGGATTCTCATCGCCTATTTAATCACGGCCCCGACGGTACATCCGTGGTACCTCATCACATTGGTTGCGCTGGCGGCCTTGAGAAGAGATCGCATTATACTCCTCTGGTCGGCAACGATTTTCATAAGTTATGCGGCCTATGGATTTGAACACAACGAGCTTCCGTTGTGGCTAGTGGGACTTGAATACCTTCCGGTACTTGGTTACGCGTATTGGATTAACCGATCATCCTTAAGAAGCTGACCTCCTTTTCGGTAAGGTGCCTAAAGTGTCCTCTGGGAAGGTCTTTCTTTGTTAAGCCTGCAAAACTCACTCGATCAAGCTTGGTTACTTCGTATCCGAAATGTTCAAAAATGCGGCGAACAATACGGTTTTTGCCGCTGTGAATCTCTATTCCGACTTCTCTTTTAGTGGCGCCCTGAATAAAACTGATCGCGTCTGCGACTACCGGGCCATCTTCTAGCGTAATCCCTTTTTCAATTTCTTGCAAATGGTTTACGCGCAAGGATTTATCCAGTACCACATGATAAATTTTCCGAACCCCGTACTTCGGATGGGTTAAGCGCGCAGCAAGCTCTCCGTCATTCGTAAAAAGCAATAAGCCTGTGGTATTGCGATCGAGACGTCCTACCGGAAAAAGTCGTTGTTTGGTTGCCGAGGCGATCAATTCCATCACCGTACGTCTTCCCTTATCATCTGAGGTTGTGGTGAGGAAATTTTTGGGCTTGTTGAGCAGCACATACTCTTTACGTTCTGAAGAAATCAAGCGACCGTCAAAACGAACCTCATCGTTAAAAGAGACTTGAAAGCCCATCTCTGAAACCACCTTTCCGTTCACCGTCACGCTCCCGGTCTTAATGTAGGTATCTGCTTCTCTGCGAGAACATATACCTGCATGGGCGATGAAGCGATTCAAGCGCATCTTTCCGCTTGTAGCTGCTTTTTTCTCAGGTCGAGGCGCTGCAGCGGGCTTCTTCGCCGCCATTGGCTTTCTGGGTCCTGAATACTTTTTAGGACCAGCCTGAGCTTTTGAAGCCCCAGGTTTAGGCTTTCTAGGTGAATTTTTCGAAGGCAATCGGTAGGTTTTAAAGGGCAAAAATAAACGCTTTTAGCTCACCTAAGCGTGAAAGGTCAAAAAAGAGTATCCCCATAACCCCCATGAATACCAACAATTTTAAGAACCAATGCATTTGGCTATAGAGGTTGAGGCGCTCTTTAAAAGACAAGGCAACCATCAGCATTAGAAAGCTGACCAGGGCGAAATAAAAGTAATAGCGCATTTGTGAGAGTTCAAAACTGTAAAGGATCAGTCCACTTAAGAGAAGTTCAAAGGCGAATAAGATTTGAATGAGGCGGCGGTTCTTTTGAGCTCCCCATGTGGTCGCAAGCGTACGCAGCCCTACCGCAATGTCTCCAGGTAGGTTCTCAAGATCCTTGATCAAGGTGATGATCCAAAGTAAAACGAACAAGAAGAATGCAAAAGCTAGAATGGTGCCGTCAAAGTAACGGTAATACAAAAACAATACTGCAATGGGGCTCACGGATAAAAAAGCGGATAGTAAGCTACCCCACAGCGGAATGCTTCTCAAGCGATGCGAATAGAGCCAAATAGTCAAGAAATAACCCAAAAAATACAGTGAGGCTAGAAATGAAACCAAAACGCTCAAAAGCAAAGCGACACTTATTAAAAGGGCCGACCAACGCATCAAACTAGATGGACTTCTTTGCAAGTCAATCATCGTCTTAATAGGGCGATTGATAAGATCTTTAGGTAAATCGTAATACTGATTGATCAGGTATCCGGCAGAAACCACCAAAAAACTTGCTCCTACTAAAAGATGAAGGTCTTTATTAAGCAACAATTCTGCTACCGAAAACGATCTACCAAAGATGTAAACCGCTGAGAGGTATTGTGCCAAGACAACAAGGAATCCGTTGTACAATCGAGCAACACTAAAGAGCGACCAAAAGCGGGCCTTTAGGTTCATGACTAAAACGTATATACCACTTCTAGGGTGTGTCCTTCTAGTTCACGCTTGGCGCGTTCAAGGTCTTCAGTGAACCCTAAGAAATAGCCTCCTCCGCCAGATCCACAGAGCTTGAGATAATACGCATCAGTTTCTAGTCCTTTTTGCCAAAGTCCTAAGACGCTTTCAGGAATCATGGGTTTAAAGTGTTCAAAAACCACTTGAGATAGCTTTCTAAGGTCTTTGAATAAACCTTTCACTTCACCCTTTAAAAAATGATCGATACAGGCGTCGGTGTATTTCACGAACTGGTCGCGCATCACCTCTTCGAATTGCTTGTTTTCAAGGTTCTTCATGAAGAGTTGTACCATCGGAGCCGTCTCACCCACCACTCCGCTGTCAAGTAAAAAAACCGCTCCCTTTCCGTCGAGATTCTGCGATGGAATATGCGTAGACTCCACGTGATCCTTCGCATGTATAAGAATAGGTATACTTAAATAACTATTGAGCGGATCAAGCCCAGATGAAGTTCCGTGAAAGAAAGATTCCATCACTCCAAATTGCTGCTTGAGATCTAGTAATTTTTCGCGCGTCAAATTCTCTAAAACGGTAACTTTTTCAGTGGCATAACGGTCGTATATCGCTGCTACAATAGCACCACTGCTCCCTACTCCATAACCCATAGGGATCGAGCTGTCAAAGTACATCCCTTCGACCAAGTCGGCCTCAAGACGCTCAAAGTCAAAATCGACCAATAGCGCTCCTTCGGCACGTTTCTGCCTCAGGTATTCGGCATAACGCCCAAGTTTTTCGTTAGAATCTTTATGTGCAGTAGCCTCTTTGTCTTCAAAGCGCAAAGCTCCATTGAACGTGTTGAAAGGAATAGCAAGGCCTTTAGAATCTTTGATGATCCCGTACTCGCCGAAAAGCAAAATTTTGGCGTAAAACAGAGGGCCTTTCATTTTGTTTAATTTTCCTGATTCAAAGGTAAACAATTAAACAGCCCCTTCTCCGCAGCGATCGTGAATATAGAATCCGTCTTCGCAATGTTGCTTCAACTGGTTTTCGATAAAGTCATAAACCTCTTTTTTATGTGCTTCTGGATACAGCAAATGCACATTGGCCCCAGCATCTAAGGTAAAACAGAGAGGAGTTTGAGTCTGCGCTCTATACTCCCAAACCTTTTTAATCACTTCTAGCGTCTGGGGTTCCATAAGCACAAAATAAGGGTTAGAGGTCATCATCATTGCATGAAGGCTTAAGGCTTCAGATTCTACGATTTTAATGAACGCCTCTATATTTCCTTTTTTCATAGCCGCCACTAATGAACTCATATGCGACTGAGCTTGTTCAAAGCGAGCCTCTTTAAAGGGGTGATTTTTCATAAGATCATGGCCTACCGTACTGCTCACCTTTTTGGTGCCTTTGTGAACGATCAGAATACTGTCTTGATAGGTCTTAAAAAGCTCATGAGGGCGCTCGAATTTTGTGGCGTACAAATCAGAACTGTTCTCTAGTTCAGCATGCTCTCCCCATGAGACGACGGGTCCTTCAATACTCCTCGCCGCACTACCCGATCCGAGTCGCGCCAGAAAAGAAGCCTTTTGAAGCCTTGCCTCTTCGGCAATTCCGCCCAACTTTTGCTCTAAGGCTACGATACCCATGGCCAAAGCCGCCATACCACTAGCTGAAGAAGCAATACCGCTGCTGTGCGGAAAAGTATTAACAGTATCTATCGTGATCTTATAGGCGCTTAAAAATGGACAATACAGCCGAATACGCTCTAGAAACTGAACAATCTTAGGCTCAAATTCAGGTTTGGGCTCGCCCTCATAAATGACATGCACCTCAGACTTAGCCGCCTTTTCAAAAAGAATACGCGAAGTGGTGTGGGCCTCAGAAAGTGTGAATGAAATCGACGCATTCGCAGGTATCTGTGAGGCGTACTTACCCCAATACTTTACCAAGGCTATATTACTGGGTGCCTTATGCGTAGTCTCAAACCTCTCGATGTTGGCGGAATGAACCGCTGATATAAAAGCTTCGTTATGATCCATAGCGTAGCTCAAAGATACGCAGTGCGGCTGCATCGACCGCGTGATCACCTCAACCTAAGTTGAAATAATGTATCTTTTTATTCCCAAAAACTTGATATGAAACGCTTCTTACTCGCCCTAGATCAAGGAACCACGAGCTCACGGGCACTCATTGTCGATCAAAATGCGTCTGTACGTGCTGTGGCGCAAAGAGAGTTCAAGCAAATTTTTCCCCAGAACGGATGGGTAGAACACGACGCAGAAGAAATCTGGACGAGCCAAATAGAGGTGGTTCGTGAAGCCATAGCTAAAGCCGGGATAAAGGCAGAAGACATTGAAGCAATTGGGATTACAAACCAACGTGAAACCACGGTGGTGTGGAACAGTGATACCGGAAAGCCTATTTACCATGCCATTGTATGGCAAGACAAGAGAACGACCGAGCGTTGTGAAGCGTTGAAAGCGGCCGGAAAGGCCGAAATGATTCGTTCAAAAACTGGACTCGTAGTGGATTCGTATTTCTCGGCCACTAAGATCGAGTGGATTCTCGACCATGTCGAAGGTGCACGAGAACTCGCAACGGCCGGAAAACTCAAGGCAGGAACCATTGATAGCTGGTTGATTTACAATTTAACAGAAGGCGAAAAGCATATCACCGATGTGACCAACGCCTCAAGAACGCTCCTTTACAATATCAATACCCTGGGTTGGGATGAGGAGCTTCTTGAACTGTTTCGAATTCCGAAAAACATGCTCCCAGAAGTAGTGCCTTCTAGCGGTGTTATGGGACACAGTTCAGAAAAGGTACTCGGAGCACGGACCGTGATTTCAGGGATTGCCGGAGATCAACAATCCGCACTTTTCGGACAGCATTGTACCGAAGTGGGCATGGTTAAAAACACCTACGGAACAGGTTGTTTCATGCTCATGAACATCGGAGACCAACCCGTTTTGTCTGAGGCAAATCTACTCACCACCATCGCATGGCAAATCGGCGACGAAGTGACCTACGCCCTTGAAGGAAGCGTATTTATCGCTGGAGCAGTGGTCCAATGGCTCAGAGATAGCCTTGGTTTTATAGAAGCGTCCTCAGAGGTTGAGGCACTCGCAGCAAGCGTTCCAGACAGTGAAGGCGTCTATTTTGTTCCGGCCTTTGTAGGATTAGGTGCTCCGTATTGGGAACCCTATGTCAGAGGGCAAATTACAGGCCTCACCCGCGGTACTACTAAGGCACATATTGCTAGAGCTGCACTAGATGCAATCGCCTTTCAGACTATGGACATCTTAGAGGCCATGCAAAAAGACTCAGGTAACAGCATAAAAGCCCTTAAGGTTGACGGAGGAGCCTCTAACAACAACCTGCTCATGCAGTTTCAGGCAGACATCTTGCAGACCCCAGTGATTCGTCCAAAGGAGGTAGAATCTACAGCGCTTGGAGCGGCATATCTCGCGGGCTTAGCCACAGGATTCTTTGAATCAACCGCGCATATTGCATCGCTACAAGAACAAAGTCAGACCTTTGATCCAAACCCAATGAACGAAACGTTGAGTACCTCCATCACAGGCTGGCACAAGGCCATTCAAATCGCACTTAACCATTAAACCATGAATACACTCGTTTCAGAATTTTTTGGCACCTACCTCATGATGCTTCTCGGGCTCGGGGTAAACGCCAACGTTTCTCTAAAGAACACCAAAGGATCGTTTAGCAGCGCCAGTGCATGGGTGCTGATTTGTGCAGGATGGGCCTTTGCTGTATATGTAGGCGTCGTTGTAGCCGGGCCTATTAGTGGCGCTCATCTTAACCCCGCGGTAAGTCTCGCGCTGTTGATCAATGGAAGTTTGTCAATGACTGATTTTATCAGTTATGTGGGCGTTCAATTTGCGGGAGCGATTGCGGCCTCTTTCAGCGTGTGGTATATGTATAACGATCACTTCAAGGCAACCGAAAGCCTTGAAACGAGAAGGGGCGTTTTTTGCACAGCGCCAGAATACGCCAATGTGGCGCAAAACTTTTTCAGTGAATTTATCGGAGCCTTCGTCCTCTTATTCGCCATATTGCATTTTACAGATCCAGAACTCTTGGCTTCGGGCGAGAAGATCGGAATGGGATCTATTGGAGCTTTACCTGTAGCTATCGTCGTATGGGGCATTGGTTTGTCGCTTGGAGGAACTACGGGTTACGCGATCAACCCTGCACGAGATTTAGGTCCGCGAATTGCGCATGCGCTGCTTCCGGTTAAAGAAAAGGCTGACGGCAATTGGTCGTATTCGTGGATTCCAGTTGTTGGGCCGCTCTGCGGAGCAGCCTTTGCCGCCCTCTTATTTTCTTTACTGAGCTAAGGCTCTGTCGGGATAGTTGCAGAAGATACCGTCCACCTTATATTCACGCATCAAAGCGATATCTTCAGGTTCATTCACGGTGTAGGTGAACACCTTAAAGCCGGCCTCATGGATGGCCTTCACATTCTCAGCCGTCACGCGTTTGTACCACGGGTTAATCGCAATAGCGTTAAGTTCTTGAGCTTTGCTTAGGGCATCGAGTGGATCTTCTCCGGTGAGTACTGCGATGTCGAACTGCTCCTCTAATTCACGTACCCGATCAAGCTCCTCCCACTTAAAACTTGAGAAAACAAACTGATCTGACGTATATCCGTGTTCGGCGATATACGTGCGAACGATACGCACCGAATCATCTGCAGTGTTAGACCCCTTTAATTCGATATTCAATGAAGTGCGTTTATCAAGTGCCTCGAGCACCTCGATGAGTGTCGGTACGCGATGTCCGCCCTCAAGAGTTAACGCCTTTACCTCTTCGAGATTCTTGGCTTCAATTGAGCCACTTCCGTCGGTGAGTTTATCTACTTCATCGTCGTGAAAGACCACAAGTTCGCCTGAAGCAATTTTAAACACATCTATTTCTATCATGGGGACACCCAATTCAACCGCCTTCTCGATAGAAGCCAATGTATTCTCGGTCTCGTATCCCATTGCGCCGCGATGACCGATAACATACAGTTCAGAAACAGAAGAAGTACAAGCGCTCATAAGCAGTATCAACAGAATTAGTTTAAAGGTTTTCATCAGAAGATTCAATTAAAAGAAAAGATCTCGGAGCCAATGGCAGGTGGGTCGAGGCCTTAAAATCAGTTTCATTTACAATATCATAAAGCGATTGCCCAGGCCGAAGTGAAAGTTCTTCATAATCTTCTAGACTGAGTTCTGAGGTGGTGGCAGCCTTATTGATGAAAAGGGTTATACGCTTGTTAGAGGTATAACGCGACAACACATAAATCCCATCTGCTGGGGCATAGTGCAAGGTTCTTCCTTCAGCTAATTCGCTGCTCTTTTTTCTATAGTTAAAGAGTTTACGCGTGAGTGTCTGCACCTCAAGCTGTTCTTGAGTCAACCCCTCACCTGTGAAGGCGTTGACCTTGTCGCCTTTCCATCCTCCCGGAAAATCAGTGCGAATAAGTCCATGGTCGTGGGGCTTGGCCGTGTTTTGCATTAGAATTTCTGTTCCGTAATAGAGCTGAGGAGTACGAGGACTTACCGCAAGAAGCGCTAGTGCCATCTTATGCAAACTGAGGTCTTCGCCTAGCTGGGTGAAGAGACGGTCCATGTCGTGATTATCGGCCATGAAGACCAAGGCATTCGGATCGGGATAGATAAAATCATTTGACAAGGCTTCGTACCATTTGATCAATCCGGTATCCCAACCCTCATCTTCTTTGAGAGATGCGCTAAGTGCACCCTGCAGCGGAAAATCAAAGACAGCATTTATATTAGATTGGTATCCGTCGCTATTTTGATGGTCCTCTTGCCAGTAAGCGATACGCATCGGGTTATAGCTCCACTCTTCGCCTACAATAGAAAAATGCGGATAGGCCTCCATGATGGTACCTGCCCATTGACTCATAAATGCTGGATCGTTGTAGGGTTGGGTATCTTGACGGATGCCTCCCAGTCCTAAGGTTTCGATCCACCAAATACTATTCTGAATGATATAACGGGCCAAGTAAGGGTTGCGGTGATTCAAATCGGGCATCGTAGACACGAACCAACCTTCGGTCATGGCTTCAAGGTCTTTCTTCGTGGCGTAAGGATCTTGAAGGGTCGTTCGCCTATGACTCGCATACGCAATCTCTTGCTTCTCGAGATAATTGGCTTGTCCGTTCAACCAGTCATCAAAAGGCAAATCATCCATCCACCAATGCAGTGATCCGCAGTGGTTGTTGATTTGATCCATGACGAGTTTCATGCCACGCTTACGCATCTGATCAGAAAGCTCTTGATACTCTTCAATAGTCCCGAAACGCGGATCTACCCGGTAATGATCTGTGATTGCGTAGCCGTGGTACGACTGTTCAGGCATATCATTAATGAGCATAGGGCC
The DNA here is from genome assembly GCA_023264015.1 of Flavobacteriaceae bacterium. Lineage (GTDB taxonomy): Bacteria > Bacteroidota > Bacteroidia > Flavobacteriales > Flavobacteriaceae > UBA3478. Next base: position 44,244 of record JALQTJ010000005.1, read on the forward strand.
CGGCCAAATTGCAGTAAAGCCCAGAGCATCAATATACTCTAGACCGTTTATTATACCTCTGATGTCGCCTCCATGACGACCGTAATCGTCTTCACGATTGGGCAAGGGAGCGCGCAAAGAATCGAAATAATCGTTTTCAGGATCTCCATTAGCAAAGCGATCGGGGGTCAGCAAAAAAAGTGCATCAGAAGCATCGAATCCGCGTATAGACTCGGCCGAATGCGTTCGAGCTTTCAGTTCGTAAGATTGCGCTACTCTCGAGCCTTCTTTCTCAAGAACAAGTGTGATGGTTTTGGCTTGTTGAGTCGTTATTTGAAGGTCTACAAAGAGGTAATTCAAACTCTTAGCGCGGTGAACACCAAGAAGGCTTACCCCGTCTTCTTGAATGGATACCTCATAGCTACCCACTTGCTCTCCGTGGATCATCAATTGAAGTTCGTCGTGATGCATATTGACCCACCAATGCGGCGGATCGATACGCTTTATTTGGGCCTCAGCGTCGATCTGCAGCCCTAAGAGTACAATAAGTAGTAACCCTAACCGAATGTGCATCCTACAAATTACCTAAAATACCACCACAAGAAGAGCACCACAGCAATGATCATAATTGAAAGATAACGTTCGATCGCTGGACTTTTTTCTTTTGTACCCGAATTGTATTGGTACACCAAGGCTTCTTCGACCGGAGGAGCTGTTTTGGCATTTACCAAACTGACTGTAACCATTACTGAAATACTCACAACAAACAAGAAGATAGCATAGTGCAAGAAGTTCATAGTCACCAAGGCATAAATCATTCCGTCAGGATTTAAGGCTAGTCCTGACTCTTGGGTGAGGTACTCCAACACTAGGCGTGCCATTCCCAGCACAAATCCTGTCCAAAGCGCTGCAAGCGCTCCTTTTGAATTGATCTTTTTATAAAAAATACCGAGCAAGAAAGCCGCCGCTATCGGAGGCGAAACATAGGCCTGAACGCTTTGAAGGTAGCGGTAAATACCACCGCCTTCGGTAAGTTGACGCATAAATGGAATCCAAGCCAAGCCCACGATCACTAGCACTACAGTAGCCAATCGGCCCACTAAAACCAACTGCTTTTCTGTGGCATTCGGACGCCAACGCTTGTAGAAATCAAAGGTGAATAAGGTAGAAGTGCTGTTAAATACCGAAGAGAGTGAACTCATCAGTGCAGCCAAGAAACCGGCGACTACTAGGCCTCGAACTCCCACAGGAAGCACGCGTAAAATCAAGGCCGGAAGCGCTGCATCTGTGGTCGTACGCACCTCACCGGTTATCGGATTCGTAACTGTAAACAGATCAGGATAGGTCGTCACCGAAAGTGCGTAAGCGATGATTCCGGGAAAGATAAAGATGAAAAGGGGTAACAACTTTAAAAACGATCCAAAGATGGTTCCCTTTCGGGCTGTTGAAATGTCTTTAGCTGAAAGCACACGCTGAACAATGAACTGGTCGGTACACCAATACCAAATCCCTAAAATTGGAGCTCCTAAGAGCACCCCTGTCCAAGGATATTCTTTATTGCGCCACAGGCTCATAAAGGTATCAGCGTCCGGCGCATTTTCTTGAATCGCAAGAGTCACATTTGACCATCCGCCGATGGCCTGAAGGCCAAAATAGGTGGCTAAAAGTCCTCCGAGTATAAAGATCACAGCCTGCACCATGTCCGTATAAATCACCGCTTTTAAACCTCCAAGAGCGGTATACAATCCAGTAGCCAACACAGTAATTAAAGCTCCTGTCCAGAACGGAATACCTAATAATACCTCAAAAACGAGGGCTCCAGCGAAAATGGTAAACGATATTTTGGTAAGTACATAAGAGATGATCGAAACGACCGAGAGATAGACTCGCGCTCCTTTATTGTAACGTCTTTCTAGAAATTCTGGCATCGTAAATACACCACTCTTCAAGTAAAACGGTACAAATACCCAGCCCAAAAGAAGAAGAATTAGAGAAGCGAGTATCTCGAATTGTGCCTCAGGAAAGGCGCCTCTTGCCCCAGAACCTGAGAGCCCAATAAGATGCTCAGAACCAATATTACTTGCAAATAATGAGGCTCCAATGGCAAACCATCCTAGATCGCGTCCGCCTAAGAAATACCCCTGAGCACTACTCGAAGCCCTTTCTTTTTTAGTTACGTAAGCCGCGATGGCGAAAATGAGTACGAAATACAGTCCGATTACAGCAAAGTCGATACCTCCAATGGTCTCCATATAGTCTTAGTTAGGATTCATAACTTTGCAATTTAGACCTTTTTCTAAATTGTCGTGGGTTCACATAAATTCATTTTAGCATTTGCTCTGATCGCTGTATCAGTCAGTTGGGGATTCGCACAAGGCGATATACCCACAGCACGGCCTATTATAAAAGGTACTGAACCAAACAAAGGCGTACAAAAGGCCAATACCGGAACCCTTTTGAGAATGCCCTCTATACTTAGCGACGGGCTGATCAAAGATCCTAAGGGACCCGATATGCTACAGCAAAAAAATCTGAAATCAGCCGGATTTGACCTGGTGATTGACCCTAAGATTGCTCAAACTGAGAAGGCGGATGCAAACCGTATTACGGGCGACGTCTACCTAGGTGATGTGACCACGCACTCGAATGTCATTGGTATTGCCATGCGCGACCATGGAGAGATAGACGGCGATCGCATCCTGATTGTGGTAAACGATCAAGTAGTTGAATACAATGCCCTTTTGAGTGGGCGATTTAAGCAGCTTGAAGTTCCTCTAAAAGAAGGTTTTAACACCGTAGAATTCAAAGCCTTAAACCAAGGATATGTCGGACTCAATACGGCACAAGTACTAGCCGTAGATGAAGAAGGAAAGGTGATTCACAACAACAACTGGATGCTCTCTACTGGGGCAACCGCCAAGATTGTAATCGTCAAAAAACCTGATCTTCCGAATCAATAGCGCTTACCGGGCTGATAAGTCACTATTGCGCGTTTAAGCACATCTTCTCTGTAATAAGGAACTTCTTTAAATAAGCCCTCGGCATAGAGCTCGACTTGATCGTCAAAATGTTTTGATTCAGGATCACCACTCTGCCCTCCTGCTAGCAGCGACTTAGCTCTCACCTTTTCACCAAACTCGACTACAGCTACAAAACTATTGCCTCGTGTTCCGTAAATCTTCTTGGTATTGTTCGAGTATCGCGCTCCATACGCCGCTAGAGCTCCCCATCTTCCGCTCGCGTGTCCAATGCCAACGCTTGGTAAACTATCGTTAAAGGCCTGGCGAATAGCCCCGTCAATACGCTGATAGCGATTCACCTCAGCCCATTCGATTTGAGAGCTGCCAAAGTCTTCTCGAAGCTGGGTCACCACTGTTTTTAGCGCCTCGATTCGGATAGCGCCTAAATCGCGTTCGCTGCCCCAATAAGTCATGAGCTCCATCGGACTATACCCCTCTGGTCTAGGAGCCTTAGTATACATTTCAGTAGCATAGAAGTGTGCTAAGGTCATCGCCTTACTCGTTTTAGAGGTGCGAAAATCCCAATTGCGTAATAGCGCTATCTCTTCTGCCAACTGTGGCTCAGGAGACCGATCAAAGTCTTGAATTAGACCCGGAATTAAAGCTTCAAAGGCCGGAAGATAAGTGTCGTATGCCAGTTCAATCAACGATTCTAAAGTGTGTCTATTGGGCTGCTGTAAGAGTTCTATCGCATGCACTCCTCTAAAATTCTCGGGGGCAGTGCTCATATAGTAAGGGTAATTCTCTGGCCTTGGACTATCTGGGCCTGCCGCGGTAAAAGGAGTAGAATTACAGTTTTGCAACCAATTTGTAGCGGGATTAAGCAGGGTGATGTGTTCAGAAACATCATGCAATCCTTTCCAATCGGTATCCGGATCAGACCCGTCAACCGGTTTCGAAAAGTCAAATCTTGTATCGCGCTCAGGGATGAAGTTTCCGTGCCAATAGGCAATGTTTTGATCGGCATCAGCGTAAACGGTGTTGTTTGATGAATTGGTCTTTAGATCCATCATCTCACTGAATCCCTCATAGTCAGATTGCTTAGTTCTTGTAAACGATTGCTCTAATGCTTTAGCCGGACTCCACATCATTGCAGTAGCCGTCATTTGACCTTCGATTTGATGCGTGATGGGCCCGTGATGCGTTCGGTAAAGGGTTAGCGTTTTCTCTTGAATTCCCTGGTCGGTTCTTATAGAGAAAGACTGCTCAAGCGAATCGACAGGTCTCCAAGTATCTCCGTAGCGGTATTCTTTACCCCTTTGGCTACTGCGTATGTTTTCAACGTATTCATCAATTACGTCGGTGTAGGTTGAGGTGTGCATCCATCCGGTTTTTTCATTGAACCCTTGGTAGATGAAAAACTGCCCCCAGGTAACTGCTCCGTAGGCATTTAAACCCTCTTCACTCACCACGTGCATTTCTCCTCTAAAGAAAAAAGAAGTATGTGGATTAATGAGTAACATGGCGTTCCCTGAGGCGGTCATCGACCCATTAAGCGCGATTCCATTTGATCCAGCGGGCTCGTCGTAAAGCGAAAGCATCTCTTGTGCGATAGGTCGAGCGTCAACTTGGGCCACTGTATTTTGAACTTCACCCTCGTACAAGGCTTTAATCTTTGCCGTTGAGATGCGTTCGATATCTCCGCCGATGCTTCCTTCGCTAAAATAGAAAGGCATCCATGGCTCAAAATGCGTCAGTAATCGCGGCTCAACTTCTGGATGCGTATAGAGGTAGTAATTGATTCCGTCTGCAAAAGCGTCACATAGGTCACGCAACCACTGTGGACTGTTTTCATAGGCTTCTTTAGCCTCGTCTTGGGTCATAAACAGGCGTGCGCGAACATCACTGTAAAGTGCCGATTCGCCCTCTACCTCTGCCAAGCGACCTATTGCCCAAATATAATTTTGCTCGACGCGATTAAAGTCGTCTTCGCACTGAGCGTATAACATTCCGAAGACGGCATCGGCATCTGTTTTCGCATATACATGAGGCACACCAAAATCATCACGTATAATTTCTACCCGTTCGGCTATCGACTCAAGGCGATCTATTTCAGTAGTGTCAGAACAACTTAGTAAGAAGAAAAACGCAATAGCGATGGCGTTAAAAAGGGGAAACTTACGCATGATCAAATTTTTTGAAAAAGGTAGCAAAATCAATTGAAGATAAATGACTCCACTGCACGCTAATCGTAAGGGGCACGGTATCTTTGTCACATGTCAAGCCCCAAATCAAGCCTAAAAAAGGCCTTCAAAACCATCATCATCCCCAGAATAAGAGTGGTGATTGTCGGACTGCTATTGATAGTCGTCAGTAAAAGTGCCTCTTTCGTGGCACCGATGGCCATGCGACGTTTCATTGACGAGTTGATTCCGAATCAAGACCTAGTGGGTATTAAAAACCTCGTGATCATCGTTCTTATTGCTTTGGTCGTTCAGGCGGTTACAAGTTTCATGCTCACTAAACTTGTGAGCGTTCAAGCCCAATACCTCATCACCGAACTCAGAGCAGAGGTGCAGCGCAAAGTCTTATCGCTTCCGGTTCGCTTTTTCGACAACACCCAAAGCGGGGCCTTGGTTTCACGGGTAATGAAAGACGTTGAAGGCGTTAAAAGCCTGGTAGGTACAGGGCTCGTGCAATTGATCGGCGGACTCTTTACGGCGGCCGTCGCCTTTGTATTACTCATTCGTATTAGTCCTCCTTTAACGCTATTCAGTTTAGCTCCTTTGGCCCTTTTCGCTATTGTGGCAATCAAGGCTTTTTCAGTGGTTCGTCCGGTCTTCAGAGAGCGAGGTAAGATTGAGGCCGAGGTAAAGGGTCGATTGACAGAGACCTTGGCGGGTATTCGGATTGTGAAAGGGTTTCATGCCGAGAAAAGTGAAGAAGCCAGTTTTAATAAAGGGATCCACCGCCTGTTTGACAATATCAAGAAGTCGATGATTTACATGGCCTTGGTGAGCTCGAGTTCTATACTGCTGGCAGGTATCGCCACAACCGTTATCACAGGTATAGGCGGATATTACATCATTAACGATCAACTCACACTTGGAGCATTTCTTCAGTTTACGTTTTTATTAGGACTCCTCATCAGCCCGATTTTTCAGCTTACCAGTGTGGGCACAGAAATTACCGATGCACTAGCAGGTCTAGACCGCACCGAAGAATTACTCGCCGAAGTCTCTGAATACGACACCTCAGGAAGTAAGGACTTTAAGGAGCCTTTAGAGCAACTGCGTTTCGAAGGGGTGAGCTACGCCTATGAAGAAGACCAATTGGTCTTGAAAGACATTAATCTAGAGGTAAAACGGGGCGAAGTCGTAGCCTTAGTCGGTACTTCTGGGGCTGGTAAATCAACCCTAGCAAGCATCGCAGCAAGTTATTTGACCCCTACCAAAGGATCGCTCTGGGTCAACGGAAACCCCATGTCAGACTTATCGCTATCGGACTATCGCTCAAAACTTGGTGTGGTGTTGCAAGATGACTTTTTATTTGATGGGACACTCAAAGAGAACCTCCTTTTCGTAAAGCCCGATGCTTCTGAAAAAGCTCTAGAAGAGGCCTTGACGTCAGCTCATGTGAAAGAATTTGTGGACCGCTTCGAAAACGGAATTGAAACGGTAATCGGTGAACGCGGCGTGAAACTTTCAGGAGGTCAGCGCCAACGCGTGGCAATCGCACGTGCATTACTCGCGAATCCTGAACTACTCATTCTAGACGAGGCCACCTCAAGTCTTGATACCGAAAGCGAGGCGCTCATTCAGCAAAGTTTAGCTACGCTTACCAAAGGGAGAGCTACCATTGTCATTGCCCACCGCTTGAGCACCATTCGGAATGCAGATAAAATTGTAGTCTTAGAAAAGGGAGAAATTGTAGAACAAGGATCTCATGAAGATCTTTTTGAAAAGAAAGGACGCTATTTTGACCTTTACACTCGTCAAGCTAAAATCTAACTCTCGGGGGCAACGGTGACTTTCAGTTCGTCTAGAGCTTCTGTGATCTGAATCTGACAGCCCAAGCGACTGTTCTCTTTGACGTGAAAGGCCTCTGAAAGCATGGCTTCTTCTTCATCTGACGCCTCATCTAGTTCATGATCAGACTCAACATAGCATTGGCAAGAAGCACACATAGCCATACCACCACAAATGCCAACGGTTCCCTCGGCTTCAATCTCGTACGATCGAATGACCTCCATCAGGTTCATGTTCATGTCAGTGGGGGCCGCTACAGTATGCAGCTCACCACGGCGATCGGTAATATGAAGAGTAACATCGCTCATTGTTAATCGAGCGTTTTGACCACGGCTTTAGGAGCCTCCTTTTTACTGCCATCAAAGCCACTCACGCCTCCCACAGTGGTGTATTTCATCACGTACTTTTTATCAGGATGTATGCGTTGGTAGGCGCTTTGACACATGAGCGTGGCCTCGTGAAACCCACACAAGATGAGCTTTAGTTTTCCGGGATAGGTATTGACATCTCCAATGGCATACACCCCTGGAAGATTGGTCTGATAATCGAGCGTATTGTCTACTTTGATCGCATTTTTTTCGATCTCGAGCCCCCAGTCTGAAAGTGGACCCAACTTCGGAGACAAACCAAATAGCGGAATAAAGGCATCACAGGCAATTTCAGTACTCAGTCCGGTCTGAACATTTTCTAGGCTTATCGCTTCGAGTTGATCGCCCCCTTTGATAGCGTTGACCTCAGAAGGCGTGTACACCTTAATCTTGCCCTTCTTTTTGAGTTCGATTACTTTTTCAACAGAGTCTAGGGCTCCTCTAAATTCATTTCTGCGATGAACAAGATGAACTTCGCTTGCGACATCGGCTAAAAAGATAGACCAATCAAGCGCAGAATCCCCTCCACCGGCAATCACCACGCGCTTGTTTCTATATTGTTCTGGTTCTTTTACCAAGTAGGCTACCCCTTTATCTTCAAATTTTTCGAGGCCAGGAATTTCTGGTTTTCTGGGCTCAAAACTGCCCAAGCCACCGGCAATAGCTACTACCTTAGCCTTGTGCTTTGTTCCTTTGTTCGTGGTAACAATAAAAAAGTCGTCTTCGGTTCGCTCAAGGGTCTCAGCACGCTCACCCAAGGTGAATCCTGGTTGAAAAGGCTCAATTTGTTTCATGAGATTATCAACCAAGTCTCCCGCCAACACCTCAGGGTACCCCGGGATGTCATAGATGGGTTTCTTAGGATAAAGTTCGCTACACTGCCCTCCTGGTTGACCCAATGCATCGATAAGGTGGCATTTGAGCTGAAGCAGTCCTGCTTCAAAAACAGTGAACAATCCAGTGGGCCCGGCGCCTATGATAAGTATATCTGTGCTGATCATGCTCTTGATTTCACTAGGCTACATTCACGACCTCTTCAATCTGAGGCGCGTGTTTCTTGATGGTCATTTCGACACCGCTTTTCAGCGTCATCTGATTGACCGAGCAACCCATACAATTTCCTTCTAAACGGACCTTCACAGAGGTACCGTTATCTATAGAAACCAGCGAAATATCTCCTCCATCGTTCTGAAGAAAGGGTCTGATTTCGGCCAGCGCCTCTTCAACTTTGTGTTGTAATTCTTCTGTTGTCATTTATTTAGCTCTAACAGCAGCACATCCTGCCATAGTGGTAATGCGAATCGCTTCTGTGGGCGGAAGCGTTTCGTTTCGTTTAACCAATTCAGCAACCATATTTCGGGTTACTTCGGTGAAGGCGTCTGCAACAGGACTATCTACTTGCAATGCAGCAGGTCTTCCGACGTCTCCGGCTTCTCTTACACTCTGGACTAGAGGAAGCTCGCCCAAAAGAGGAATACCGCTGTCTTCAGCGAGATGACGTGCGCCCTTCTCTCCAAAAATATAGTATTTATTCTCAGGCAGTTCTGCAGGAGTGAAATAAGACATGTTTTCTATAATCCCCAAGACCGGCACTTGAATAGCCTCTTGTTTAAACATCGCCACCCCTTTGCGCGCATCGGCAAGTGCCACCTCTTGCGGAGTGCTGACAACCACCGCTCCAGTTACAGGCAGCGATTGCATTATACTCAAATGAATGTCTCCGGTACCTGGTGGCAAATCAACCACTAAGAAATCGAGCTCGCCCCAGTGTGCGTCAAATATCATCTGATTGAGCGCCTTTGCGGCCATTGGGCCTCTCCAAATAACCGCCTGATCTTTTTCTGTAAAGAAACCGATCGACAAGAGTTTTACCCCGTAATTAGAGATAGGCTTCATCTTCGACTTGCCCTCGACCTCAATCGCCAGCGGCTTCTCGTTTTCTACATCAAACATGAGCGGCTGAGAAGGACCATAGATGTCAGCATCAAGTACTCCAACTTCAAATCCCATTTTTGCCAAAGAAACCGCAAGGTTAGCAGTGACGGTAGACTTTCCAACACCTCCCTTTCCAGAGGCTACGGCTATAATGTTCTTTATCCCCGGAATTGGCTTTCCTTTAATCAAATTCGAAGGCTGTCCTTCGGCTTTGGCAGGAGCCTCAACCTTAAGGTTTACTTTGATTTTAGCCTTTTCATATACCTGTTTATGAATCGCCTGTAAAACAGATACCTCAAGCTTTTTTTTTGCTTGAAGACTTGGGTTATTGATCGTGACATCAACCTCTACCTCATCGCCAAAAATCTGGATGTTGGTGATGGCCTTGCTTTCAACGAGATTTTGCCCCTCTCCTGGGGCACTAATCGTTTCTAAGGCCTTTAAAATGTCGTCTTTCGTCATGCGTTTCATAGGATGCAAAGATACGCACGAAAATGTGGCTATAAAAGCGCTTCAGAGGGGTCCCAAAAGAGACGATCAAAGTCTTTGACTTGGTCGTCAACGACTTCGATTCCTTCATTTTCAAGCAACTGCTGCATTAAATGTACCCCCGGAAAATGATGCTTTCCGGTAAGCACTCCCATACGATTGACTACCCGATGCGCAGGAACCTCCTTAGAATGCGACATATTCATGGCGTAGCCCACCATTCTAGAACTTCGCGCCGCACCCAAGTATCGTGCAATTGCTCCGTAGCTCGTCACTCTGCCGTACGGTACTTGACGCACTACCTCATAGACTTTTTCGTAAAAATCAGTGTTAGACATAAGACCAAATCAGACGTACCAAAGAGACAACGGCCAACGCGAGCATAACAAAACCAATCATACGGTTTGAACGTTTTTGAAAACTCAGATCGTCAAAATGTATTTTCGAACTCCCGTAACTGTATCCAAAAAGCACGGTAGCCGTTCCGCTCAAAGCTGCAGCTGCAAATACTAAAGTTTCTGACGGAGCTAAGCGCACTAGAGAGGCATTGCGCATCACCGCATGCAATACCGCGTAAAAAGGAATGTTGAGCACGTTCAAAGCCCCCATAACAGCACCTCTCAAAAAGAAATTGCGCTGATTCTTTAACGTCTCAACGCTCTTTTGAGAACGATTGAAAAAATACCAGGTCAAAAGCGAGAAAATACCAATACCCAACCATAGAAAATTGCGCTGCACCTCTGGATTTTCATAGACAAACTTAGAGAACACAGCAGCGGCCCAAGCCTCAAATGCAATGACAGTAGCAACCCCAGCAATAAACCTGAAAGCCGCACCCGATCCATGAGCTACTCGAATACGGGCCGCATTCATGTTTAGCAAACCTGGTGGCAGTGTTGCACCAGCAGAGGCCGCGAAGGCTATAGCGAACAGAATGAAGTAGGCCAAGGATTAAAGTTTAAAACTAAGGTAAGTGATTGGCACGCCCCTTTCAAGGTACTGACTTTCATAAAAAGTTTGAACTGAGGTAACGATGTCAGGGCTGCCTCCAAGGCGGTATACATCGTGGTTTGAATAAACGATCTCTTTGCCCATTCCCTGTAACAACCCAATGGTGTATCCGTGCATAAAGGCGCTGTCGGTTTTCAGATGCACCAATCCTTCTAGCTTTAAGATCGCCCTGTAACGGGCCAGAAATGCAGCATTCGTTAATCGGTGTTTGGTGCGCTTGTATTTAATCTGTGGATCTGGAAAGGTGATCCAAATCTCACTCACCTCTTGAGGTTTGAAGGCGTAATCAATGAGCTCTATAGACATGCGCAAGAAGTGCACATTTTGAAGCCCTTCTTCAATGGCGGTCTTTGCACCGCGCCAAAGTCTTGCTCCCTTAATGTCGATTCCGATGAAGTTTTTTTCGGGATAGCGTCGCGCGAGAGCCAAGGTGTACTCTCCCTTACCGCACCCGAGCTCTAGCACTATTGGATTTTCGTTACCGAAGACATCCGTCCAATTGGTGCTCAACACTACACCATTTAAAAGGTCTTCACGTAAAGGTTGCGTTACGTTTACAAAACCTTCATTTTCTCTGAACCGCTTTAACTTATTTTTACTTCCCAAGAGCTAGAACTTTCTAGTCGCAAATCTAATCAATACCCGGCAACGGCGATGAATCTGAGTCAGCATACGCTTCTGGTTGCCCCGCTCAACTGGGGTCTCGGGCACAGTACACGATGTATCCCTATCATAAAGGCGCTTCTCGATAGAGGTGCCAATGTAGTAATCGCCTCTGATGGCGTTGCGCTGGGCTTACTCAAAAAAGAGTTTCCTGAGCTGACCGCTTACGAACTATCGTCCTACCGCATCAGTTACGCCAAAAACGGACGGCTATTTAAGCTAAAGATGGTTCTCAATAGCTATAAGATTTTATGGGCCATGTACAAAGAACGCCAAGAGATCAAGCGTATCGTAAGGGCTGAAAAGATCACCGGATTGATCTCTGACAATCGTCTAGGGGTGTATTGCAAAGGGATCACCAATGTGTTCATCACCCACCAATTGAGAGTGCTTTCAGGAAGCACTACCGCCATCAGCTCAAAAATGCATCAGCAGATTTTTAAAAAATACGATGCCGTTTGGGTTCCCGACTTTGAATCTTCTTCGAATCTGACCGGCAAACTCGGACACCTCGACAAAAAGCCAAACAACCTCGTCTATCTCGGACCCCTAAGTCGATTTAAGAAGAAAAAAGAACCCATCGCCTACGATCTCTTAGCACTATTGTCAGGGCCAGAGCCACAGCGCAGCATGCTAGAAGAAAAACTCCTTGGTGAGCTGAAATCATTCAAAGGGCAGGCCATAATGGTACGCGGCGTCATTGAAGAAGAGCAAAAATTCGAGGATCTACAGCTTGATGACGGAAGTTTAAAGGTGGTCAATTACATGCAGTCTGAAGAGCTCATGTCGACCGTACGCCAAAGTGCTATGGTACTGTGTCGTTCAGGCTACACCACAGTAATGGACCTAGCCAAATTAGGAAAGAAGGCCTTCTTTATTCCTACTCCAGGTCAATACGAGCAGCTGCATATTGCCGAACGTCTTGATGCCCAAAAAATAGTTCCGAGTTGCCATCAAGATGAATTTACGCTTGAACAGCTCGAGCGTATTGAAAGTTACAGCGGCTTAGCAGTCTTTAGTTCAGAAGTAGACTTTGATTCGGTATTCTCGATCTTCTGAAGGGTGAATGAGAACTCTGAGCCCACACCTGGTTCACTCTCAACATAAATACGTTCTCCGTGAGCTTCTACAATATGCTTCACTATAGAAAGCCCCAAACCTGACCCTCCTTCTTTTCTAGATCCACTCTTGTCTACCCTGTAGAAGCGCTCAAAAAGACGTGGCAAATGCTCTCGACTGATCCCATCTCCATTATCAGTGACCCTCACAATCACCTTGTCTTTTACCAAATCTTCAACACTCACCTCAGTAGTGCCATTGGCATGACCGTACTTAATTGAATTTTCGATGAGGTTCGCAAGAACATGTTCTATCTTTTCGTAATCGGCAAGAACTTCTACCGGATTGGGATAAGGGCGATCAAAAATGAGCGCAATATTCTTTTTACCGGCTTTCATTTCGAGCATCTCAAAGACACTTTGAATAAGTTCTATAATATCCATCGGTTGTTTCACCACCTGTTGGGTGCCCGACTCTAACTTGGTAATGGTATCTAAATCTTTAACGATGTACAAAAGACGGTCAACCGCTTTATTAGTGCGCTCTAGGTACTTCTTTCTGATCTTTTTATCGTCCATCGCTCCGTCGAGCAGCGTGAGAATATAGCCTTGAATAGTGAATAGGGGTGTCTTCATCTCATGAGCTACATTACCCAGAAAGTCTTTGCGGTATTCTTCCTGAATTTTGAGTGTTTCTATTTCAACCTTTTTACCACGGGCAAACTTTTCAATATCCGATGTCAATGACTCTAGATCAGTGCTCACACTGTTCCCTGAAAAACGGATTCCTTCTAGAAGAGAGACTTCTTTGTAAACGTTTTTGATCAATCGAAGTACATAGTTCTCTACCCCTGATCTAAGAGATAAGAAAGCAATTGCAAAAAGAAGAATAAAAAAAACAGCAAGTACCCAGTAAGCAGTTAAGGAGGCGAAAAAAAAGACTATAGATAAGACAGCAGTTGCTGTAAGTGAAATATAGAATGCGTATTTCAGCGCAAATGAATTCGCATTTTTATAATTACCCGCCATAGGGTTTAAAGTACGAATTTATAACCTACTCCTTTTACGGTCTTAAAGTGATCGTCTCCAATTTTTTCTCTGAGTTTACGTATGTGAACATCAATCGTCCGACCGCCAACGACAACTTCATTACCCCATACTTTTTCAAGAATGACTTCACGTTTAAATACTTTATCAGGCTTAGAGGTGAGTAAAGCTAGAAGTTCAAACTCCTTTCGCGGCAAGACCATTTCCTCGCCTTTATTTACCACCTTATATTCTTCTCGATTGATGATGAGATCTCCAACTTTCATAATCTCATCTTCTTTCTTCTGCTCTTTACTTCTTCTGAGTAAGGCCTTCACTTTAGACATTAAAACCTTTGGCTTAATGGGCTTTTGAATATAATCATCGGCTCCTGCCTCAAAGCCTGCCAACTGAGAATAGTCTTCACCCCTAGCCGTTAAAAAGGTAATAATAGTATGCTCTAACCCTGGCGTGTTACGCATAATCTCGCACGCCTCAATACCATCCATTTCTGGCATCATGACATCTAGGATCACGAGGTGAGGTTGCTTCTTTTTAGCTTTAGAGACCGCTTCAACCCCATTTTTGGCTGTGTACACCTGGTATCCCTCTAGGGATAGGTTGTAACCCACTATTTCTAAAATGTCTTGCTCGTCGTCAACGAGCAAAATACGAATGTCTTCTTTTTTCATTTTTGAAGAAGTTAGCTCTCTAAGTTACGCATTCGTGTTAAGAGCGCACTGCTTACAATATTTTGGTCGCAAAACCCGTAGGTCCTTAGAACTTATATGAGAATCCTAGACTAGCGTTTATGCCCGGTGTTATACTGGAAAAAACAAAGGACTCATCGCCAAAGTAATCGAATCTACTCTCAATTTTATCGTTGAGTAGATTTTCGAGTTTAAGCGAGGCAGACATATTTTTCTTCTCGCCGAAGCTTTTACTCAAATTCGCGTTTAAACTATTAAAGGGTTCTGTAAAAACATCCGGAAACTGTCCTACTCCAATAACCTGAAGCGCTCTTCCCTGTACATTGAAGTAAGCCCCTACTTCGAGATCTTTTTCAAATATATTATAGCTCATCCCTGCATTTACTAGATAGGGTGATTGACCCTGTAATTCTCTTTTATTGCTCATTACACGATCAGGGGACACTGCAGTTCTAGCTGCAAACTCTCCATCGCTCATTGTCAACTCTGATACGATAAGAGAGGTGTTTACATTGAGAGATAAGCGTTGATTTTCATTTTCAATCACATTTTTTCTAAACTCCAATTCAGCCCCATAAACCATAGCCTCTTCTGTGTTTCTTGCTATTAAGGTGTTCGGAGTTGAAACGTCGAAATAATTGATTTCTATAGGGTTCTCAAAGCGCTTATAAAAGACACTCAATGCCATGAACTCATTACCCTCACCATACTTCTCCCATCTTAAATCATAATTGTCAATATAGGTTGGGACCAATGAGATGTTTCCGACAAAAAATCGTTCAGTAATTGGATCGTAGATATTCGCTGCAGAATTTTCTTTAAAACTCGGGCGGGCTGTGGTCTTCGAATAAGAACCTCTTAAATTAACAGCATCGCTAAAAGAATAGATGATATTAAGGGATGGATAAAAATCATCCACATTAATAAACTCCTCTTTATCAAACAGAGTTCCCTCTATACTTTGGCCAGAGTATATCACGTCGTACATCTCATAGCGCAAGCCCAGTATAGTCTTTATTTTTTCTGACAGCTTTATTTCATTTGAAATATACGTTCCAACAGTCTGACTTTCAGATTCATATTGGTTCGTTGGTTGGTATTCTCCGATAATAAATGACCCTGTATCTCTGTTGCTATTCCAAACAAATATGGGCCGTAGAATATTATTGTAATCCCCATCTAAAACGACCGAAGAACCTCTAAAACCTACAGTGAAAAAGTCAGTGCCAAACGCTCTCTTCTTATTTAAAAAGGCTGCCCCAAACTTTAACTGACTCTCAGCCTTACCTGCTGAATAATCCAGAGTCACATCCATTCGACCTGAAAGCGCAGTTTCATCTAGATCTCTCCATAAACGCTGTGGTAAAGAAGAAACGGAATTGTCAATAAGTCGCGTTCCATTTTCAAGCTGATTAAAAACAGTTTTACGAAAATCAATATCACGCACTTGCACTATAGATGGCGCCACCTTCCAATCTACAGAAAGCTTAGAGCCCACTCTATAAGAGCCAGAAACAGGAAAGCTCACAATATTTCGCTCGGTGTGCGTCATCGTATTCGTAGCACCGAAATAAGGATTTTCGATAAAATCTTGGATGAAGCCGTCAAAGGCATTGCTCTCACCACTTCTAATGGCCAAAACCAAAGCCTTATGTTTTGCGTTTCCTGTTTTTAAAGCAACCCCAAATAAGCCACTGGCGATGGCTTGGATTGTACCTAGCTCTCCTTCTTGAGCATCAAAGGGCTCAGGTTGATTTTCACGAATAGCGATGTTTCCATTTACTGCATTCTCGTAATAATCAGAATCGTATTTATAATTCAAGGAAGCTATGTACCCAATCGAACTATTATCAGAAAAATTAAGTTGATTAGAGGCTGTTAGACCGATACTTGTATCGAATAAATTGTTCTCTCGACTAACTCCCATTTGAGGCGTTAGCGACAGTGTCCCGTTTCTAAGTTCAAGTTCTTGAGCCGGATTATTGATGCTTTCGGGACGCTCAAAAACTCGGGTTGATGAAAATGGCAAGTTGTTTTTTCCACTATCGAAAAAGAAGGGATCGAGGGCATACTCAGGCAGTGCTGGCGCAACCTTCAGATTTGTAGTGCTGTTAAATGAGGTTGAGAGTGACACAGTATATTCGGGTAAAGCAGAAAAATCTCTTAGCAAAACATCTACTACTCCACCGGTAAAATCAGCACCTTGTTCAGCACTAGAAGACTTGCTTACCAAAATATTGTCTAACAAGTTTGTAGGGAATATGTCCAATTGAAGTGTATTTCGATCAGGATCTAGACCTGGAACTTCTAATCCTCCTAATAAAGTTTTTGAATAACGATCTCCTAACCCGCGAACGTAAACGAACTTTCCGCCTTGTATAGAAACTCCAGGAATACGCTTGATCGCAGAGGCCACATTTCCGTCACCTGATTTACGAATTGTCTGAGCCGATAATCCATCGACCAGAGTTACAGCTCCCTTTTGAATGGCTAAAACAGAGGCCTCGCTATTCTTTCGAGCAGAGGTAGTAACAACCACCTCTTCTAATGCATTTGCTGCAGGATTTAAAACAATACTCACCTCTTGCTCTCCTGAGATTTCTACTACTACATCACTTACGATTTTAGTTTCATAACCCAAATAAGAAAACTCTATTTCGTAAGTCCCTGCCTCTACATTAAGGATGTATCTACCTTCAAAATCGGTAATAGCCCCTACAATGGTTTCAGTAGATCCTTGCGCTCGAACAATTACATTCGCGAAGGCCAAAGGTTCGTTAAAGTCACCATCTATGACTACCCCAGAGACTACGGATTGAGATAGTGCAAACGAGAAGCTTGCAAGGGAGAAAAACAAAAGGAAAAACTTTTTCATACTAAAAATCAAAAAGTAGCCCTATCACCTAGGGCTACTTGTTTTAATAAATTATAAGAGGATTAATACAGTTGTGTCCAAGTAAAAACCGATTCATCTGCACCTGCCGAAGAAGGTCTTGTTGCAACAACTGAAAGCCATGTTGCCGAAGCTTCAGAGGCCTTTCCGTTTAAAATTGAGGTTTTTGAATCGGTCGAAACGACCACAACATCCTTGTAGGTTAATTTACCAACGACCGCTGATGTTCCAGCTCCGTCGTAGTTTGAATCTATACCTTTTAGGGTTGAACCTGACTTGAAATCGACATAGAGAATGTTCTCGTTGAAACCAGTAGCCTTAGACTTCCAGTCCCCATAAACAGCAGTTTTTACAGCATCGCCATTCCCGTATGCCGTAACACCAGTCAATGTATAGGCCCCGACAATTGATCCTGCTGGGTCTTCTGTACCGTCAATCTCGAATACAGTATCTGATCCTGACCCCATGAATACCGCTGCATTAGAAATGGTACCACTATATGCTTGATCTACATCAATGGCATCATCATCTTGATAGGCGACAACCAAATTGGTCACATCTACAGATCCTCCAAAAATTTCAATACCGTCATCTTCTGACCCGAACAATTCGATGTTTTCAATTACCGTACCTGAACCGACACCTCCCATAGTCAAACCTTGAAGCTCGTTTCCAGGAGAAACTGCCGTACCTGTATGACGGATAGACACATATTTCATAATTCCTGAATTATCAGCTGGCGAACTTCCACCGTATTGTGTAAACGTGTACCCTGAAACCACACCCTCTATGTTCGCAACACCACCAGCAGCTCCAACAGTACTATTACCTAATAAGATAACAGACCCCCAAAGTCCTTTATCAGTTAGTGAACGGTTAGGGCTAGTAGAACCATTTGCGTATACGATATTGTCATCAACATCAGTAAAGATGATCGGCTTTTCAGCAGTACCTACTGCATTAATTTTTGCGCCCTTGGCCACGATTAAAACAGTAGCATTTGCACCTGTTCCTTTCGCACCCTTGATAATTGTTCCCTCTTCAATAGTAAGGGTTGCGCCACTCTCAACGACTACCTTACCATCCATTAACCAAATCTTATCATTTGACCATGTAGTGTCTGTTGAGATAGAAGTGATTCCTCCTGATCCTACACGCTCAACCGGAGGGTTGGTTAGCGCCTCAGAAGCAGCCAAAGCAGCAGCAATAGCAGCTTCAACATCAATTGATTCTTGACCGGCAAATCCAGCAGCAACTGCTTGTGTAGCGGCTTCACGAGCAGCATTTGCAATTGTTTCTGAAGATGGGTAATTCGCTAGTGCAGCTGCTACCGCTTGATCTACGATAGACTGCAAAGTGGCTTGGTCAATCGTAACCTCTGTAGTACAAGAAGAAAAAAGTAATCCTCCTGAAAGCGTTAGAGCAAGAATAGATTTTTTCATTTTTTTGGGTTTATGATTTTGAGACAAAACTATAGAGGGGTGCCGTGCAGATTCTTAGCTCAACGTTAAGGTTGAAAACTGATTTTCTAAGAATTGTTTTCTAAGAGTTTCTTGAGCGTTATTTAAATGTTAAGCGCCTTTTTTGACTCATTCTGAGGTATTTTTGAAAGGTGAAAAGGCCCGAGATTCAGTTTTTAAATACCTCTCAAGAGCAGTTTAAGGCTAGCGCCTTAGCGATTTATCGCTATCAGTATGAAAACAGTACCATTTATAGGGCTTATTGCGATCTCATCCGTAGAAGTCCAAAAGAGGTTCAGCGCTTCGAAGACATTCCTTTTCTACCCATTTCGTTTTTTAAGTCGCATCATGTGGTCTCTGCAGAAACAGTACCCCAAGACGTACTGACCTTTAAGAGTTCAGGTACCACTGAAACATTAAAACGAAGTGCTCATTACGTGCTTGACCCAGAACTGTACGTTAAAAGCTTTAAGGCAGGCTTCGCCCACACCTACGGATCACATACCGATTACCGTATTCTGGCCTTGCTTCCGTCGTATCAAGAGCAATCGCATTCCTCTTTGATATACATGGTCGATCATCTGATGGCAGAGGCAAAGAGCGGATCGCGCTACATCACCCTTGAAGAGGACTTTGATCGCTTGTTTGAAGAGCCTCAAAAAACGTTATTGATAGGAGTGACATTTGCGCTGCTCGATTTGGCCGAGCGTTTTCAAAAGCCCTTACACAACACTGTTGTTATGGAAACGGGCGGAATGAAAGGACGGAGAAAAGAATTGGTGCGCGCCGAGGTGCACGCCATACTCAAGAAGGCCTTCAGTGTTGATACGGTACATTCAGAATACGGAATGACAGAACTCTTATCACAGGCTTATGCTAAAAAAGAAGGCAGATTTGAATGTCCGCCGTGGATGCAGATAAAGATCAGAGAGCCCGAAGATCCCTTTAGCTATTGCCCGCCCTTAAGAACCGGAGCAATTAATGTGATTGATTTTGCCAACCTTAACTCGTGTAGCTTTATCGCTACCGATGACCTCGGAAGATGTTATGAAGATGGATCTTTCGAAGTAATAGGCCGTTTTGATCACGCAGAGACACGCGGATGTAATCTTATGATGGCCTAAACGCTAAACTACTTTTAGAAGAAAGTAGCTTTTTTTACCGCGTTGCAAAACGATAAAGCGCGATGCAATAAGATCGTTAACGCTAAGCTGGTGCTCTGCGTCTGTAATCTTCTCTTTATTTACAGAAATCGCATTCTGCTTTAATTCTCTGCGCGCTTCTCCTTTTGAACTTAAAAAGAGTGGAGTTCCATCTTCGTTTTGAATAGAAAGCGCATCGACAATTGAAAGACCCTGCTCTAATTGCGCCTTAGAAATTTCAGCCGTAGGAACGTCTGCAAAAGCCTCAGAAAGCACTTCTTCTGATAGTACTAAAAGGTCTTCTTTGCTTGACTTTCCGAAAAAGATGTTTGAAGCCGCAATCGCTGCCTCATAGTCGGCTTCAGAGTGAACTAAAACCGTAATCTCTTTAGCTAAACGCTGTTGAAGGACCCGCAAATGTGGCGCCTCTTGGTGCTCAGTAATTAGGGCCTCAACTGTCTCCTTATCGAGCATGGTAAAGATCTTGATGAAGGTCTCAGCGTCTTGATCGGATACGTTCAACCAATATTGGTAGAATTGATAAGGCGAGGTACGATTGCGGTCGAGCCATACATTGCCTTGTTCTGTTTTTCCGAATTTACTTCCGTCAGCCTTGGTGATCAGTGGACAAGTGAGCGCAAAGCCCTTAGATTGATCCATCCGTCTGATCAATTCGGTACCCGTGGTGATGTTTCCCCATTGATCGCTTCCGCCCATTTGAAGACTGCACTCATGCGAGCGGTGCAGGTGCAAAAAGTCGTATCCTTGAACCAATTGATAGGTGAATTCTGTAAAAGACATTCCTTCGGTATCCTCAGCGGTTAAACGCTTCTTTACAGAATCTTTCGCCATCATATAATTAACCGTAATGTGCTTACCCACATCTCGGATGAATTGAAGAAAGCTAATGTCTTTCATCCAGTCGTAATTGTTCACCAGTTCAGCGGCGTTCGACTGTGAAGCATTAAAGTCTAAAAACTTTGAAAGTTGTTTTTTGATGGCCTCTTGATTGTGTCTTAGGGTTTCTTCGTCGAGCAGGTTTCGCTCTTTAGACTTTCCTGAAGGATCGCCAATCATACCCGTGGCTCCTCCGACTAGGGCAATAGGCTTGTGACCCGCCAACTGAAAATGACGCAGCATCAAAATGCTCACTAGGTTCCCAATGTGAAGTGAATCAGCGGTCGGATCAAATCCTACATACGCTGTTCGCATCGCCTCATTAAGGTGCTCCTCTAATCCGGGCATGTAATCGTGTACCATGCCTCTCCACTTGAGTTCTTCTATAAATTGCTGTGCCATAATCGATCTGGTGGGCTACAAATATAGTTGTCTTTACCTACTTTTAGGTCATGATTTTAGTCACAGGCGCTACCGGAATGCTAGGCGCCCATTTTCTGCTCGAACTTACCAGAAGAGGCCAAAAGGTGCGCGCCATTTACCGCACGGACTCAAAGCGCCAAGAGGTCGCCTCATTCTTTACCTACCACCAAAGTGAAGCACAGTTTGAGCACATCGAGTGGGTCTCCATAGCCCTAGATCATCCTCAAGAAGTAGAAGAGGCCCTAGAAGGTATAGAGCAGGTCATTCATTGCGCAGCCCTTATCTCTTTTGATGCTAAAGACGAAAAGCGGCTCTTCGAAACCAATGTTACCCTCACGCGCTGCCTCGTAGATAGCCTGCTTGTAAAACCAGCTAAACTATTGTACGTGAGCAGTGTGGCGGCTCTTGAATCTGAAGATCCATCTTATTACGGTCAAACCAAATATCTAGGCGAACTCGAAGTATTTAGAGGAATTCAAGAAGGTCTAGAGGCTCATATCGTTAGACCTGGAGTAATCCTCAGTGACTTTTTTTGGAAGAGTCCAAGTCTGTCGCTCTTCAAATTGGCCTTCAGAGTAAAGCACCTTTGTTTTGAAGGTGAAACTGGGTTCATCGCAGCAGACGATGTCATTCAATGTAGCCTCAAACTCTTAGAACAAAAAGAAGTAATCGACGTCACACTCGTCTCGCATCACCTATCGTACTGCGAACTCATTAACACCATTCGAGAAGGATTGGGCAAGCCTCTAGCTACTAAGGCCTTCAGTAAAGAAAAACTGCTGTTTATCATGCGGTTTACGCAGTTCATTAAAAGGCTAGGATTCAAAAGGCTTGTGCTCTCTAGAGGCCTAATAGAAACCCTTTATACCAAAAGCAGTTACGACAGTCTCGACACCTACGAGGTGTTCAACACCCTGCCAAAGAGAGATTTCAACCTATTTATCAAAGAATTGGCGGTGACCTATAAGCGTCAAAGAGGCAAATTGATTTAATTCTCTGTCTCTTCTGGTGTTTCAGGTGGCGGAAGCTTTCTCAAAGAATCCATGAGCTGCTCTGTGCGTTCGATCCGTGCCCTTACCGTATCAAACATGGCTAGATACAGATCTCCTCTTGATGCATAATAGAGATTAGATTCAAAAAACTGTACACTGTCAAAATCATACTTCGAGTAGAGATAAGGCATGATCTGAAGGTTTGAAGAAGTAAATGCAGGAGTGGTGTTGTTTTTGACTCCGTTGTAGATCGCCAAATCGAAGAGAATATTGACAAACTTATCTTTTTCAATTAAGCGTTCGGGCGGATCAATCATTTGGGTGCCGCAAGCCGCAACAACGAAAAGGAGTAAAAGGATCAGTTTTTTCATCGGTTGAAGCTGAGTTTCATGGCATTTTTATGCGGGCTGATATGGCCCTGGTCGTAACCCAAATGCCCGTTGACCCATACCTTATCTATGCTATGTGAAAAGGTATGTCCTTCAAAAGGACTCCATCCGCATTGATAGAGTATATTCTCTTTTTGAACAGTGTAGGGCTTTTTTGAAAAAGTCACTAAATCGGCGTAATAACCTTCACGAATATACCCTCTGCGATCGATCTTATATAATTCTGCTGGGTTGTGACAGAATTTCTGAACCAGCAATTCTAGATCCATTTCACCTTCTTCAACCTTATCGAGATATCCCATAAGTGCGTGTTGCTCTAGTGGTCCTCCTGATGGCGCCTTGAGGTAAGGGTTCTGTTTCTCTTCATAAGTATGCGGGGCATGGTCGGTAGCTAGAATATCTAGGGTGTTATCGCGAACTCCCTCCCACAACGCGGCTCGATCTCCTGCCGTCTTAACCGCTGGATTCCATTTGATAAGCG
>JALQTJ010000060.1 GCA_023264015.1 Flavobacteriaceae bacterium
GTAATTATCGTCTTCTATGTCGACCTCATGTCTTACCTCTGGTTGAATCTTGTAGGCTGTTTATTGGTTATACTGATCGCACAGCTCTTGCAGGTGTTGATGAAAGGGTTTGGAAGGAGAGGTTGAAAACCATTAGCGTGTCTCGGATATTAGGATTATTTGTTTATTCATCGTAATATTACGATGAAATGAATTGATGCATGGGTGTTACAAAATCGAACCTTTTCACTGATGAACAAAATGAAACAGCCCTCTTTGCCAAGGCGTTTTCTCACCCTGCACGAGTTGCAATCCTTCAATATCTGATTAAGAAAAACGCTTGTATCAACGGAGATTTGGTGCAGGAATTGGGTCTGGCACAGGCTACTATTAGTCAACATCTTCGTGAACTGAAAGACATTGGGATTATTCAAGGCTCCATTGAGGGCTCAAGAATTAGTTATTGTATCAACCCGTTGAGTTGGGAAAAAATAAAAGGTCGTTTTAACGATCTTTTTAATCAGATTGAAGTCCCGTCAAACAAAGAGTGTTGTTAAAAATTTTACACTCTTATATAGTACTATCGCAATAAAACAAAAATTATGAAGTTGTCAGAAATTAAGATGGTCTTATCTGAGATCGATGAGGTAATATTCATGCTACAAAATGGTACTCTTGTCCCCTCTCATTTTCATGTTACTGAGGTGGGCAGCGTTCAAAAGCATTTTATAGATTGCGGAGGTACAATTCGAAAAGAATCCGTTATTAATTTTCAATTATTCACTGCAGCCGACTATGAACATCGATTGAGTGCACAGAAGCTTCTTTCTATAATTGAGCTGTCTGAAGAAGAGTTGAGTCTCAAAAATCTAGAAATAGAAGTGGAGTACCAAGGAGATACCATCGGGAAATATGGGTTAGAATTCAACGATGGTGTTTTTGTTCTTACATCTACTCTAACTGATTGTCTTGCAAAAGATAAATGTGGCATTCCCCAAGAAAAGCAGGGAGTTAGACTTTCTGAACCTCAAGTTCAAGTGAACGGTTGTACTCCAGGTTCTGGTTGTTGCTAAAAAGGGCATAAAGGAAATGGATTTAAAGAAAAAAATGCTCCCAAGACTTCAAATTACCATTGATAAAATAATTCAGATGAGCGTTCCGGATGAACGACTCGAAGTTCTTCGATCGCTCGAGGAATACATTCAATCTAAAATCGACCGAAGAGAAGAGGTCAACCTCAATTTCATTTGTACACACAATTCGCGACGCAGTCAATTCGCTCAAATCTGGGCACAAACGGCAGCTGATTATTTTAGCATTGCTGCAAACTGTTATTCTGGTGGTGTTGAGGTGACAGCCTTTAATAAGAGCGCCGTAGAATCAATCAAAAGAAGCGGCTTCAAGGTTGAAACTAATGGAGATGCCAACCCACGTTATTCAGTTTTTCATTCAGAAGATCGCCATCCGATCTTAGCTTTTTCGAAGCTTTTTGATGATCCGATCAATAAGGCAGGTCAATTTGCTGCGGTGATGACTT
This sequence comes from Flavobacteriaceae bacterium, assembly GCA_023264015.1. Classification (GTDB taxonomy): domain Bacteria; phylum Bacteroidota; class Bacteroidia; order Flavobacteriales; family Flavobacteriaceae; genus UBA3478. Next base: position 1,517 of record JALQTJ010000060.1, read on the forward strand.
GTTCTCACGCGGACGAGAATTGTCCGTTTATTCCGGGTACTGAAAAAAGAATTCCCGTTCGTTACGAAGATCCTAAAGAATTCGATGGTACTCCTGAAGAATCTAAGATGTATGATGCTCGGTCAATGCAGATTGCAAGTGAGATGTTTTATGTTTTCTCTAGAGTGAGCGGCGGTAAAAATGGCTAAGGACATCCCTTTTACTAAGGGGCTGTTTTTGCGCTATCCTCACAAAGCCTATTGAGCGCTGTTAATTCGTCTTTAGTCAAATCGCGCCATTTACCTAGGGGAAGATCTAATGTGATATTCATGATTCGGATGCGTTTTAGTCGAGTTACTCGATAGTCTAGATACTCACACATACGTCGAATTTGTCGATTCAAGCCTTGAGTTAAAACAATTCGAAAAGTCTTGGGCCCTATTTGCTCTACCAAGCACTCCTTGGTTACCGTGTCTAGAATTGGAACCCCATTACTCATTTTGGATATGAATTTTTGAGTAATGGCCTTGTCCACACTCACTATATATTCTTTTTCGTGATTGTTTCTGGCTCGGAGTATTTTGTTTACAATGTCTCCATCGCTTGTCATTAGAATGAGCCCTTCTGATGGCTTATCAAGTCTACCGATCGGAAAAATGCGCTCGGGGTGCCCAACAAAATCGATGATGTTATCTTTTTCAACTCTTTGATCTGTGGTACAAACAATTCCTCTTGGTTTGTTCAGGGCAATATAAACGTGCTCTTTTTTACGCTCACCCACTACTACTCCATCTACAGCAACGAGGTCGTCTTCATTGACTTTGGTCCCTAACTCGGGCACCGAACCATTAATCGTGATTCGGCCTTGCTCCAGCAATTTATCGGCTCCTCTGCGCGAGCAATAGCCGATTTCGCTGAGGTATTTGTTTATTCTTATTCCCACAGCTTAAAAATACATTATTGAATTTTCTAAAGTCGCAAGAAGCCATCTCATCGTCTCGCCCCTTCGCTAAAAATGTCCACAGGACATTTTCTAACGACCAGCGCACCATCTCGCCTCTCACTAAAATTCATCCAGTGGATGAATTTTGGTCGTTCGAGCGCCTTCGAGTGGTCGCATAAAAAAAGCCGCAAGAAATAAATCTGCGGCTTTTTGCTTTTGCTCCCCCTGTTATTCGAAGTTGCAGCAAAACTTTATCTTTTAGTGAATTAAATTCAATATTTATTTGTCAAGAATTATGTGAGGTATTAAAGCGGAAATTCTCAAGTTTTCATTAGTTTTTCTTAGAATATAGGTTGCCTTTCTGAATTTATCACCCATAACTGTACTATCCTTATAGAACCTTGTAAAATTCATTTCTATAATGATGTATTTTTCATCATCTCGATAATGTTCCCAATTATTGATCCGTGAAAATCCGTAATTATTTGATTCCAAATTATTGAACGTATTCGCAAGAAAACCTTTTACTTCATCACGACTTATTAAAGTGAGAATTGAATCTTTAGAATAAATAGAAATTGGCAAATCATAAATATCATTAGTTATAGCATCTATATTTCCTTCCGACCAAAGATTAGTATAACTCTCAAAAAGGTCGATGACGTTTTCTGGGGGATCAATATGATTTATACCACTTGACTCTTCAGTTTTACAGCTTACAGCCATAATGCACAAGAGAATTGCACATGAGAATTTCTTCATGAGTTCTATTTAACAAAGGATGAAGTAGGCCGATCAAATATAAGTCTCAAAACTATATCTGATTGGTTTAAAATTGAATCTGCTTATGTTTTCGCTGGCTTATCTAAGATGGCTCTTCCTATTATTCAAAGTTGCAGCCCATCTAAATGCAATAATGAATTTAGTTTTTACCAAGGCTAAGAATTCTGAAAGCCCCTTTCGAGACAATAAAAAATACAATTGAACCAATGATAAGGTCTGGCACGCTTGAGTTTAGCCAATACACCATTAGGCCAGCCAAAATAACTCCTAAATTAATCACGACATCATTTGAAGTAAAAATGAGGCTTGCTTTCATATGTGCTTCATCTTTGTTTCTTGATCTCTGGAGCAGATGTAAGCAAATTCCATTTCCGATTAACGCAAAAATTGAGATTATTATCATCGTTAGATAATTTGGAAATTCTACAGGGTTAATAATTCTTCGTATTACCTCACCAAGCCCAATTAAGGCTAAAACGATTTGAAAATAACCAGCAATTTTGGCTATTGTTTTTTTATACAACAAAGATTTTCCAACGGCGATTAAGCTGATTGCGTAAACAAAACTATCTGCGAGCATGTCTAAGCTATCGGCTACTAATCCCATCGACTTCGAAAAAAGTCCATAACTCATCTCGAGAATGAAAAAAACAAGATT
>JALQTJ010000061.1 GCA_023264015.1 Flavobacteriaceae bacterium
GGTTGGAGCCACACGCATGGCTTTTTGAAGTGCCAGATTGAGCTGGTTGTTGTTGCCAATAATTCCGAAGCGTTGTTTTATGGTTTGTAAGGAGTCCATAAGCGTCAATTTTTTTCAGCTGCGCGAACAGCGGTATTATTTATTTCAATCAGTCAATCGACCGTCTGCCGATCAAGGTGGCTGAGGTACAGTCTTCAATATACACCATGACAGTATCTCCGACTTTCTCGTCGCCTTTTGGGAAAACAGCAACGGCATTTTGAGAATTTCTTCCCATCCACTGATCACTTGACTTTTTTGAATCCCCTTCGATCAATATTTCCACGGTTTTTCCAACGAATTGTTCCATTCGGTAAAGCCCGTGCTTCTGCTGTAAATGAATGATCTCTGAAAGCCTTCTTTTTTTGGTTTCAAGAGGCACATCATCTTCCATTTTCTTTGCGGCCAGGGTTCCCGGTCTTTCAGAATAGGCGAACATGAATCCGAAATCGTACTTCACATACTCCATCAGCGAGAGGGTGTCTTGGTGATCTTCTTCGGTTTCGGTGGGGAATCCGGCGATCATGTCTTGGCTGATGGCACAGTCAGGAATGCGCTCTAGGATATTGTCGATAAGCGCCATGTATTCTTCTCGGGTATGCAAGCGATTCATCTTCTTGAGAATGCGGTTCGATCCGCTCTGCACCGGAAGGTGAATGTACTTGCAAATATTCTCGTGTGCGGCCATGGCATCAATCACATCGAGGGTCATGTCTTGCGGATTCGAAGTCGAGAAGCGGATGCGGACGTGCGGATGCGCCTTAGCCACCATACTTAGCAGCTGCGCAAAGTTCACGGCCGTTGCTTTCTGCATCTCGCTAGCCTTGTCAAAGTCTTTCTTCAAGCCCCCTCCGTACCAGAGGTAAGAATCTACGTTTTGTCCGAGCAGTGTGACCTCTTTGTACCCTTGTTGGGCCAGCGCGTCTACTTCTTCAAGTATAGACTTGGGGTCTCTGCTGCGCTCACGTCCGCGCGTAAAAGGCACCACACAGAAGGTACACATGTTGTCGCAGCCTCGAGTGATCGACACAAAGGCGGTGACTCCATTCGAATTCAAGCGCACAGGAGAGACGTCTCCGTAGGTTTCTTCTTTAGAGAGGATGACATTGACCGCGTCTCGGCCCTCATCGATTTCGGCTACCAGGTTGGGGAGGTCTTTATAGGCATCTGGCCCGACCACCATGTCAACGATTTTTTCTTCTTCTAAAAATTGATGTTTTAAGCGCTCGGCCATGCAGCCCAGCACACCCACCTTCATGCTCGGCTTGTTCTTTTTAGCGTGATTGAAGTGCTCTAAGCGTTTGCGCACCGTTTGTTCGGCCTTCTCACGAATCGAACAGGTATTGACGAGTACGAGGTCTGCATCTTCAAGCGAAGTCGTAGTACTGAACCCCTCTTTACTCAAGATTGAGGCGACGATTTCGCTGTCAGAGAAGTTCATCTGGCAACCGTACGACTCGATGTACAATTTTCGAGATCCTTCTGTTTGCGGTTGTTCGAGTACTTCACCGTTGTATTGCGTCGGATTTTTTTCGAGTGCTTTCACTTCATCTTCATTTAGCTTGACAAAATTAGGCATTTCAACGCGAAAACTGACAAAATGTCGTGAATGTCGGGTTGCCTTGAACGGCAGCCGCTGGCTTAATTTAGTCCCATTCTGAATTAAAGGTGTAAAGCCTTTGGAGACAAGCGATTCTGTTAAATTGCGGTTTAAACTTTCTTATATACTCAGAATAAATTTTCTTTAAGAACGTTTAGCTAACCGCCTAACCCTATGATCGAGAGAATTCTCAGATTCAGTCTCGCGAATAAATTTATCGTTCTGCTCTTCAGTCTGGTGATTTTATTCGCGGGTTTGTTCTCTTTAAGCAGTATCTCTGTAGGTGCTGTACCTGACGTCACCAACAATCAGGTTCAAATCATTACCACCTCAAGAAGTCTCTCTACTGAAGATGTCGAAAAGTTTTTGACCCTTCCGGTTGAACTCGAGATTGCAAACCTTCCGGGAGTACTGGAGATTCGATCGATCTCAAAATTTGGGCTCTCTGTGGTCACTGTTGTCTTCGAAGAATCGATGGGCACCTACCTGCCGCGTCAGCTCATCACAGAGCGTCTTGATGCCATTAAAGCTAGAATTCCTGTAGGTTTTGGGTCTCCATTTATGGGGCCTATCTCAACGGGGCTGGGAGAATTGGTGCAGTATACCGTAGAAGTTGAAGAGGCGTACAAAGACGCCTATACGCTTACCGACTTACGCGCCTTGCACGACTGGGTTATTGCCCGTCAATTGGCTGGTATACCCGGAATCATTGAAGTGATTACCTGGGGAGGTAATCTCAAACAATACGAGATCGCCGTCGATCCAGTAAAGCTGAATGCCCTCAATATCTCTTTGGATGAAGTATTCGCCGCGGTCAACGAAAACAACGGTGTTGCCTCTGGAGCCTACATCGAGAAAAACGATCAAGCCTATTTCATTCGTGCAGACGGTCAGTTGGCTTCGCTCGAAGAAATTGAACAATTACCGGTGACGGTGCGAGACAGAATGCCCATCCGTATAAAAGATGTGGCTAAGGTGGGTATCGGTAGCGCTCCTCGATTTGGGGCGATTACCGCCAATGGTGAAGGAGAGAAGGTGATGGGGCAACTCATGATGCTGAAGGGCGCCGATGAAAGCCAAGCCCTTTCGGCTATCAGTGAACGTTTTGAAGAAATAAAAGCCCAGCTTCCTGAAGGGGTGTATATCAATCCGTTTTTAGAGCGAAGTGAACTCGTAGGTAAGACCTCGTTTACCGTAGCAGAAAACCTGATACTCGGATGTCTCATCGTGATTTTCGTGGTAGTACTGCTACTCGGAAATTGGCGTTCAGGCCTTGTAGTGGCCTCAGTTATTCCGTTCTCTCTCTTGTTTGCCTTGAGCATGATGAGAGTGTTTGGGGTGGATGCCAACCTCATGAGTCTTGGGGCGATCGATTTTGGAATCATCATTGACGGAGCAGTGATCATCGTTGACTTTCTCACCTTTTACATCATTAAAGAGCGGGCCTCGTTTGAGCATTTAAACGGCAAGGAGCGTCAAGAAAAAATCGACAGTGTTGTTGCCTTTGGTACGCACAAGATGATGCACTCTGCCATATTCGGTCAGCTCATCATTCTCATCGTTTTCATCCCGATCTTCTCGTTGAGCGGGGTTGAGGGTAAGATGTTTATTCCGATGGCACAGGTGTTTAGCTTTGCCTTACTCGGTGCCATGCTGCTCTGTTTTACCTATGTGCCGGTGGTCTCTTCTTTGGTGTTGCGTCCGAGGGCCTCAACAAAATCTACTTTTTCGCAGCGTCTTTTTAGTCGCCTCAACCGTCGCTACCACAAAATCATCGCGGTATCACTGCGCCAAATCAGACCCATCTTGACTGCTGCCGTGTTGCTTTTAGTTAGTGCAGGAATAGGATTTTCAAAGCTCGGAGGTGAATTTGTACCAACGTTAGACGAAGGAGATTTTGTGATTCAACCCGTCTTAAAAACAGGAACCTCTCTCGAAAAGACCATAGAAATCACCACTCGAATTGAGCAGATTTTATTAGAATTTCCTGAGGTGCAACAGGCCGTTAGCCGGATAGGGGCCGCTGAAGTACCTACAGACCCGATGTCGATGGAAGAGAGTGATGTGATCATCACCCTCAACGATCCTTCAACTTGGCAATCGGCTGAGACCAAGGATGAATTGGCCGAGGTCTTTAAAGAGCGTATCGAATCAGAGTTGAGTCAAATTGAAGTGGAGTTTACCCAACCGATTGAAATGCGCTTCAACGAACTCATTACCGGGGTTAGGGCTGATTT
>JALQTJ010000062.1 GCA_023264015.1 Flavobacteriaceae bacterium
TTTAGATGTCGATGCAGCAGTGACTTTGATGAGCGAGTTTGTAGAAGACGAGCCCACCTTCGCCATTTTAAAGCACAACAACGCCTGCGGGCTCGCCTCAAGAGAGCGACTGGTGGATGCCTATAGAGCAGCCCTTGCCGCAGATCCAGTTTCTGCTTTCGGGGGAGTGCTAATCGCCAATAAAAAGATCGATGTCGCTACCGCACAAGAAATAAAGACACTCTTCTGCGAGGTCGTTATCGCTCCTGAATTTGATCCAGAGGCCGTGACTATTCTTAGCGAAAAGAAAAATCGTATCCTACTCGTTCAAAAACACTGGAACCTACCTGAAATGCAAGTGCGCACGGCACTAAACGGCCAGTTGGTTCAACAACGTGACCTCAAAACTGATGCCGAGGCAGACCTCAAAACGGTCACCACCGTTGCGCCTAACGCTAGTGAAGTAGAAGACTTATTGTTTGCCTCTAAAATCTGCAAGCACACCAAGTCAAATACCATCGTCTTAGTCAAAAATAAACAGCTCTTGGCCAGTGGTACCGGACAAACCTCTCGCGTCGATGCCCTCAACCAGGCCGTGCATAAGGCCAAGCAATTCGAGTTCGATCTAGAAGGGTCAGTGATGGCTTCAGACGCCTTCTTCCCTTTTCCGGATTGCGTAGAGATTGCAGACCATGCGGGCGTAAAAGCGGTTATTCAACCTGGAGGATCTATAAAAGACGAACTTAGCATCGAATATTGCAACAAAGCAGGTATGGCCATGGTCATGACCGGAACCCGTCATTTCAAACATTAATTTTCGTACTTTCGAAAGCACTCAGTCTTAATACAATATGGCCTTTTTTGATTTTTTGACCGAAGAGATTGCAATTGACCTCGGAACCGCCAATACCCTTATTATTCACAACGGCAAAGTCGTGGTTGATAGCCCTTCGATTGTGGCTAGAGATCGTATGTCAGGAAAAATTGTTGCCGTAGGACAAGAGGCCAATCTCATGCAGGGTAAAACCCATGAGAACATGAAGACCATTCGGCCGCTTAAAGACGGAGTAATTGCAGACTTCGACGCTTCTGAAAAAATGATCGGAATGTTGATCAAGAGTGTTCCGGCGCTTAAGAAGAAACTCTTTCCGCCCTCATTGCGCATGGTCATTTGTATACCTTCTGGGATTACAGAGGTAGAAATGCGTGCCGTAAAAGAATCTGCTGAACGCGTGAACGGAAAAGAGGTATACCTCATCCATGAGCCTATGGCCGCTGCGATAGGTATTGGATTAGACATCATGAAACCTAAGGGGAATATGATCGTTGACATCGGAGGAGGAACCACCGAGATCGCGGTCATTGCACTTGGAGGAATCGTTGTAGACCGCTCGGTGAAAATTGCAGGTGATGTCTTCACTAACGACATCATCAACTACATGCGTACCCAGCACAACCTCTTCATCGGAGAGCGCACCGCAGAACGCATTAAGATAGAGTGCGGATCGGCGACAGACGAACTAGACAATCCGCCAGAAAACCTTGAAATTCAAGGGCGAGACCTCTTATCAGGGAAGCCTAAGCAGATTGTCGTAAGCTTTAGAGAAGTGGCCAAGGCCCTCGACAAGTCGATCGTTCGTATCGAAGAGGCCGTCATGGAAACGCTTTCTCAAACGCCACCTGAATTGGCATCAGACATCTATAACTCGGGGATCTATCTCGCCGGTGGGGGTGCCATGTTACGCGGACTCGATCAGCGCCTCTCTATGAAAACCGACCTTCCGGTTTACATCGCCGAAGACCCGCTTCGTGCCGTAGTGCGCGGAACCGGTATCGCGCTCAAGCATCTTGAGGTATATAAAACCGTTCTTATCCAATAATGGGAAGACTTCTCGAGCTGCTCTTTAAATGGCGATCTGAAGTCCTTCTTGTTTTCTTAGTCCTTTTGGCGCTAGGCCTTACGGTTACTCAGAGCTCTCATCAAAAGGCTATTTGGTTGAGCTCATCAGGCAACCTGATGGGAAGCATCCACCGTTTCACCAGCAATACCGCGGCCTACTTTACCCTTAAAAAACGTAACAACCAATTACAAGAAGAAAATGCGCAACTGCGCGCCTCTCTCTATCAAGCTCAATTTGAGAAAGCCCTAATTGACGGCAACTTCAAAAGCAGTGACACCCTTACTCCCTATGAAGTGATTCCGGCCAAGGTGGTTAAGAACAGTGTGCTTCGTAAACGCAATTACATCAGTCTAAATAAGGGCAGTAAGCACGGGGTTACCCGAGACATGGCCGTGACAAGTGATCAAGGCGTGATCGGAATCGTCGAGCAGGTTTCAGAGAACTATTCTATCGTCATGTCACTCTTGCACGAAGAGAGCAGTATCAATGCCTCGATCAAAGGAGGTGCATACTTTGGATCACTAGTGTGGAATGGAAAGAAGTTTGACCGTTGCCAGCTTTATGACATTCCAAAGACAGCCACCCTACACATCGGAGACAGTATCGTCACCGGAGGCATGTCGAGTATTTTTCCTCCAGGAATCTTAATCGGACAGATCTCTCAGTTTAGCGTACCCCAGAACAGCAGCTTTTATTCGATTGAGGTGAGTCTCAGCAATGAAATGCCCAATTTGTCTCAGGTATATATCATCAAGCATCGCGATCAAAGCGAACGCAGAACCTTAGAAAGCCTTAACGATGAATGAATTAAGCCCCATGGCCTTGCTTCGATTCGTAGCGCTATTTCTGACCCAAGTATTTCTGCTTAGTCAGATGCAGTGGTTCGATGCGGTCTCTCCGATGGTACTGGTGCTCTTTTTGTATTGGACACCGCTTGAGCGCGACCGCTTGTGGTCAATGCTTGGAGCTTTTAGCCTTGGGCTCTTAGCCGATATGGCCTTAGACACCGTAGCCTTTAATGCTATTGCCCTCACCATAGGGGCCTATTTGAGACCCGCGCTATTGCGCCTGAGTTACGGATCTAGTGTTAGTTTTCATACCGACAGTCAGTTCTCGGGCACCGTGGGCCAGAACCTGCTTTACCTATTCTGGCTTGTCTTAACCCATCACCTTGTCTTCTTTATCATAGAGGTTTTCGAGCTGAGCCAAGCTTTTGTAATTTTGAAAGAGACCGCCTTTCATTTGCCGTTTAGCTTTTTAGTAGCGGCAGTGATAGCGATACTATTTTCACCTCAAAAACGTTAAGCATGTCGCGCCTTCTCATGTCGTTCTCAATCATTCTGGTTGGAGTGATTTTTATTGGACGTCTGATAAGTCTGCAGCTCTTCTATACGCCTTCAACACTAGTCGAATCAGATCCGGCCATTACCAAAGAATACATTTATCCCGAACGCGGATTCATCTACGATCGCAACAACGAACTCCTAGTCTCTAACCAGGCTGCCTATGACGTGATGGTGATTCCGAGAGAGGTGGGCCAACTCGATACGCTGGCTTTTCTAGAACTTCTCAACCTAGACAGAGAGGTCTTTGAGCGGCGCATGAAACGGGCAATCAACTATTCGACCCGTTTGCCCTCAGTGCTTGTCCCTAGTCTTTCTAAAGAACGCTATGCGGTGCTGCAAGAGCGCTTAAGACGCTTCGAAGGCTTCTTCATCCGAAAAAAATCGCTGCGCTCTTACCACACTGAATCGGCCGCCAATGTGCTGGGGTATATCTCTGAGGTGAATCCGTCTGACATGAGGGCGAATCCGTATTACATCGCCGGAGAAAACATCGGACGCACGGGTATCGAGCGTCAATACGAAGAGACGTTACGCGGAAAAAAGGGGGTCCGCTACATTCAAAAAGACCGCTACAATCGTGAGATCGGATCGTATCAAGAAGGAGCTCTAGACAGTGTGCCCATAATGGGGAGCGACCTGCA
>JALQTJ010000063.1 GCA_023264015.1 Flavobacteriaceae bacterium
AAGGTAGTGGCTAAAAACTGTGCCAATAGCAGCTCGAGTGATGAATGGCAATTCTATTTAGCCGGAGAGGCCGAGCAAAATGCGGCTCCTTTTGCAGCAACGGCTGTGAGCCCAACTCCTGGTGCTACGGCAAGCCCAACGGACGGAAAACTAACTATTCAGTGGGAAGCCACTGATCCGGACGAAGACGCCTTGACCTACACCCTAATGCTGAGCACTTCAGAAACCTTCGAAGAAGATGCTACCACCACTTTCGCCGATCTAACATCAGACTCACAAGAGGTTGAAGTGACTGAAGGCATCTATTACTGGAAGGTAGTCGCTGCAGACGAATCAATTTCAGTGACCTCTGACGTCTTTAGCTTCAGAGTAGAATAGGTCATACTTTTTCGGGAGCGAGTTTTTAATATCTTTAAGAAGAATCAACCTTTCTTGAAGATGAAAAAACTCCTTTTACTCAGCATTATTCTGCTTGCTTCTTGCGCTACTCAAGAACCCGCATCTACCCTTCCACGTATCGCAATTGCAGGCCTAGGGATTGAATCGAGCACCTTTTCACCCGCTACTACAGATGAGGCGGCCTTTCATGCTAAGATTGGAGATGAAATATTTGATCGCTATCCTTTCTTTGCTAAGGATTCATTGAATCGTCAGCGCGCCGAATGGGTACCCACGCTCATCGGAAAATCATTGCCAGGCGGAATCGTAACACGTGAGGCCTATGAATCATTGGTAGCGCAGACCCTTACCCTGTTAAAAGAGAACGGTCCGTACGATGGACTCTTCTTTGATATTCACGGAGCCATGAGCGTTCAGGGGATAGACGATGCAGAAGGAGATCTTATTAAACGCATCCGCGAAGTCGTCGGAACAGAAACGCTAATCTCCACCTCGATGGACCTGCACGGAAATGTATCTGAGGTGCTGGCAAAACATTCTGACCTAATAACATGCTACCGCATGGCACCACACGAAGACGCCTTAGAATCAAAGAAACGCGCCGTAGACAACCTGCTTGAGCGCATAGAAACAGGCAAGGGTAAGCCGGCCTATAAGGCGTGGATTCCGGTTCCGATCTTGCTTCCGGGTGAGAAGACCAGTACACGCATTGAGCCTGGTAAGAGCCTTTACGCACAGGTTCCTGGAGTAGCAGATAGTCCTGGTGTAATCGACGCCGCCATCTGGATCGGATACGCCTGGGCCGACGAGCCTCGTAACCACGCAGTGGTGATGGTTACCGGAGATGATAAAGAAGCGGTTACTTCAGGGGCAGAAAAGCTCGCAGAGGCCTTCTGGAGCGTGCGCAATGAATTCGAATTTGTGGCTCCTACCACCACCCTTGAAGATGCATTAGCGCAAGCTTTGTCGAGTACTAAAAAGCCATTTATGATCAGTGATATGGGAGATAATCCCACTGCCGGAGGGGCCGGTGATGTAACCCATACACTTAATGAACTCTTACTTCGTGATGAATTCAAATCGGCTGACGGACCGCATCTCATTTATGCCTCGATTCCTGGACCAGAACTCATCGAAAACGCCCTTAAAGTTGGCGTTGGCGGAACTGTTGAGGGGCACGTAGGCGCACTCGTAGACGATCGTTTTGCTGGTCCCATCAAACTAAACGGAACGGTTACTGCCATTAAAGAAGGCGACCGCGATGCTGAAGTCGAGGTGGTAGTGAAGACCGGAAGTGTGAGCGTGATCGTCACTAAGAAACGTAAGCCCTATCACAGAGAAAAAGACTTTACCGATTTGAACCTCGATCCGCGCTCAGCAGATATCGTGGTGGTTAAGATCGGATACCTTGTTCCTGAACTCTACGACATGCGCGGCGATTGGGTGATGGCCCTTACTCCTGGAGGGGTTGATCAAGATCTCGATAGATTGGGTTACAAGCGCATTAAGCGTCCGATGTTTCCTGTCGACAGAGACATGGAGGATCCTGACCTCGGTGCCAGACTGATCGAAGCTTCTGACGCGAACTAAAAGAGGCTGTTTGATACTCCCGTTGGCGCAACAAACTGACGCAAGAATACTTTTTGTTCTAACACCTGACGCTCCTTTTTCATCTGATCAACGATATAGCTCGGATACTGACTTGCGTGACATCTGAGTGCCTCATAGGCAATGTCAAGATGACGGGGTTCAAATGGAATTTGGACATTCAAAAGACTTCTGTCGGTTCCGCGCTGTATGACCGCCTCCTTTGAAGGGAGGATGTCACTAGGGATTCCAAAGAAATACAATTGCATCTCATTCTCCCATTGACGTGAGGTAAAGACCTGAGTTACGGTAGCGCCAATAAGACGATGGTCCATATGATTTGAAGCACCGTCTGGTCCCCAGGTAATAATGGCATCGGGCTGGATGCGCTCCACTATGTCGGTGATCTCTTTAAGTAGACTACGAACGTGAGGAATGTGTCCGTCATACCCTTCGGCCGACCTTAATTGATCGTGGTAATTGAGGTGGATCAGCTCAACCCCGAGGGTGGCAGCCGCACATTTCAATTCTTCGCGTCGAATCGCAGCAAGGCCATCTCCAGCTTGGTAATCGGTGTATTCATTGGTACCCAGCCTTCCGTCTGTCGCAGTCACTAAGGTCACTTCAACACCGTTTTCAATTGATTGAACTAACAAGGGCGCTACGGTTTGCTCGTCATCTGGATGCGCAAAAATGGCCAATAACTTTTTTGGAGGCTGTGCTTGTATGAAAGCACTCACCCCACCAAGTAACAACAACGTGATTAGAATTTTTTTCATGGGTTATTCAACGAGGGGATCTTAAATAAGTTATCAATCTTAATTTTTAGTATAAACCATAAGCGTATCACGGTTCTGAGATGCAATGACAAGTTCTTTTCCACTTCCCATTTTTAAAAGAGCTAGACGCTTAGCGTCAAATGGCACATTGAATCCACTATCGGCGTTATTAATTACATCAAACGTACCATTGCCTTCACCAAAAAGCACTAGCCCATTCAAAGCATCCAAATGCCCAACGAATACTTCATTACCGTAATTATTCCCAACTGCCATTATATCAAGATTTCCGTCTTGATTGATATCCAAAACTAGAAAATCATTAATGGGTCCTAACTGCGCTTCTAAAGGCAAATCAATAAGTTCAAAGTCTGTATTACCATTATTGAGCATCAGTACTGAACGATCAAAATTCATAGAAAACTTCAAAACACCCTTAAGCTCTTCTTCAGTAAATAGTGATTCAATATCTGTTTTACCATATTCAGAATAAAAATTAAATTTTCCTCTAAAAAGAGGGCTTTGTTTACTCACATCACCCCAGAATGCAACTGGATAATTAGAATATCCTCCCTCTTCATTTTTATAGTAAGCAAAAAGAACAGGATCAATTGAACCATTAGAATCAAAGTCCTTGGCTAAAAGAGTTAGCGGGCGTTCTTCAGAAACCTTGTATAGATTATTACTTCCAAAGTTTCCAGCCAATATATCAGGATATCCATCCTTATTAAAATCGTTTATTTCTATGGTGTTGAACCAACCCAGTTTGTTTTCTATAGAGGTAGCTAGCCGTTGAAAATATTCTCCTTCATTTAAGAAGATTTCAATTGGTCTATAGTGTCCAGCAACCACAAGATCGAGATCACCATCTTTATCCATATCGTACCATTTAACATCAGTTACGATACCTATATTCTCTAGATTCGGAAAGAGTGTTT
>JALQTJ010000064.1:0-228 GCA_023264015.1 Flavobacteriaceae bacterium
TACTCAGAGAAGAGTATGGGATCAAGGATCTTTCTTTGGGGTACCTTGACATTACTTTCTTTAGAGATGACTTTAGAAGATCTCAAGAACCTTTAAAAGCCAATAAGACTAAAATTGATTTTCTGGTAGAAAATAAAAAGGTAGTCTTTATCGACGATGTACTTTACACCGGAAGAAGTATACAATCTGCTTTGTCTGCGATACAGTCATTCGGACGTCCCAAGGCTA
>JALQTJ010000064.1:238-3664 GCA_023264015.1 Flavobacteriaceae bacterium
CGATTTAGTCGACACTTGCCTATACAACCCAATTATAGAGGGCGACAGGTAGATGCCATTAACCAAGAACGCGTTAAGGTATGTTGGAAGGAGAATGAAGGAGAAGACGCAGTGTATATTTTAAACAATACCCTATGAGTCAACTATCGGTCCCTCATTTGCTAGGAATTAAGAATCTAACCGAATCCGATATTCAGTTGGTTTTTGAAACGGCCGATCAGTTTAAAGAGGTTTTAGGTAGGCCGATTAAAAAGGTTCCGAGTCTGAGGGACGTCACTATTGCCAATATCTTTTTTGAAAATAGTACGCGAACAAAATTATCCTTTGAACTCGCTGAGAAACGACTATCTGCTGACGTGATTAACTTTTCAGCAGGACAGTCTTCGGTGAAGAAAGGTGAGACCTTAGTAGATACGGTAAATAACATCCTCGCCATGAAGGTAGACATGGTAGTGATGCGCCATCAGCATGCAGGAGCAGCGATGTTTTTATCTAAGCATGTGAAGGCAAGCATTGTAAATGCCGGAGACGGTGCACATGAACATCCAACCCAAGCGCTTTTAGATGCCTATTCGATTCGCGAACGGCTGGGCGATGTGGCGGGTAAGCGGGTGCTTATTGTAGGTGACATACTGCATTCTCGTGTGGCCTTATCAAATATTTTCGCCCTTCAAAAATTAGGGGCCACAGTGACCGTATGTGGTCCGCAGTCACTTATTCCGAGGCACATAGAAGACCTAGGAGTTGAGGTGGCACTAGATTTCGATCGGGCGCTTCAGAACGCAGATGTAGTGAACATGCTGCGCATTCAGAATGAGCGCATGGAATATTCTTATTTCCCATCAACACGAGAATATGTGATGCAATATGGCTTGACTCGGGAGCGACTCAACCGATTAGATCATACACCGCTCATTATGCATCCGGGCCCTATCAACCGAGGAGTTGAATTGAGCTCAGAAATTGCGGACTCTTCTGAAGCAATTATTCTCGATCAGGTTGAAAACGGTGTTGCAGTTCGAATGGCCGTTTTGTATCTTCTAGCTTCTGCGATGTAAGCCTTTATGAATCTGGATACCACTATTATAAAATCTTCTGAGATTTCTTCTGCTCAACTTTTAAACTGGTTTGAGAGTGAAGCCCCTGAGAAGCGCCATGTCGTATATGTATGGAGTGAAAATACCGTAGAAGCGGCGCAAATAGACCTATTCCAGCAGCTTTCAAAAGCCTTGTCCGCTAAAGAATTGACCTTTGTTTTAGTTTCAGAGCAGCTCACTTATGAAGATCTGCCTGAGTCTATTTTTTTGTGTCCGACACTAGAAGAAGCTTACGACCTCATTGAAATGGAGGCCATTCAGCGTGATTTAGGAATATGAAAGCTGAGCTTCGAATTATTGGTTGCTATGCCTCTACTCCAAGAAGTATTACCAATCCAACAGCTCAAGTGCTGAAAATTGGAAAGGAGAGCTTTCTAATTGATTGCGGTGAGGGCACCCAGAAAGAAATGCGACGTATGAAGGTCAAAATGAATAGTATTGACCGGGTATTCATTTCGCATTTGCACGGAGATCATTTCTACGGCCTTCCGGGATTGGTAAATACGATGGCGGCGCTCGGAAGATCGACTCCTTTGCATATCTATGGACCTAAAGGGATCAAAGAGGTACTTACTGCCGTATTGAAATCATCTAGCTCATGGACTTCTTATCCATTGCATTTCATAGAATTAGATCAAAAAGATTCTACTCTTATTTATGAATCTGATACCGTTAGAGTGCGAACCCTTCCTCTAAAACATCGCATTTATACTAATGGATTTCTCTTTGAAGTTTTGAAGGACGGCGTTTGGCGACGCTTTTACGCCTATTGCAGTGACACTTCTTATAACGAAGTACTCATTGACCTTATTTCAGAGAGTGAGGTGCTTTATCACGAATCAACTTTTCTTAAATCAGAACTTTCTTTGTGCGAAAAAACAGGTCATTCTACAGCCTTTCAAGCCGCGCAAATCGCTCAGAAATCTCGAATTAAAACCCTAATTTTAGGTCATTATTCTACGCGCTACAAATCGCTAGAAGCATTCCGTGAAGAGGCATCGGAGGGTTTTCCTTCTGAACGTATCGAATTGGCGGACGACTACAAGGTTTTCAGCTTAAATATTTAAGGATGAAGGATTTACACGATTATAGAAAATCGTACGAGAAAGGAGAGTTGAATGAGTTCGATCTTCCCAGCCATTGGCACCCCCTTTTCGAAGAATGGTTCCAGCAAGCCGATCAGTCTCCTGAAATTGAAGAGGCCAATGCAATGCATCTCAGTACCATTGGGTTAGATGGTTATCCAAAATCACGAGTCGTGCTATTGAAGTCTTATACGGATCAAGCCTTATGGTTTTATACCAATTACAACAGTGAAAAAGGAAAAGCCATAGAGGCTAACAATAAGGTCAGTGCTTCATTTTTTTGGCCAAGCCTTGAAAAGCAGGTTATTTTTACGGGCAAGGCTCTAAAGGTGCCCGCTTCAGAGTCAGATGAATATTTTTATTCTCGACCTGTAGGGAGCCAGAAGGGGGCTATTGTTTCGCCTCAAAGTGAAGTGATATCCTCTCGCGAATCACTCGTTAAGGCTTTAGAATCGCTAAATGACGATTCACTAAAACGACCTGAACATTGGGGTGGATACAGGATAGTCCCCGAAAAAGTTGAGTTTTGGCAGGGTAGAGCACATCGCTTGCACGATCGCATACGTTATCAAATGGTGAATGATGATTGGAGTATGGAAAGGCTTGCTCCTTAATATGTATTTTTCGACAAATTAGAACTTATGGCGACTCCAAAACACGCATATATCAACCGCGAAATTAGCTGGCTTCAGTTCAATGAACGAGTACTACAAGAGAGTGCGGATAAACGCGTGCCCATAATCGATCGCATTCGCTTTCTTGGAATTTTCAGCAACAACCTTGATGAATTCTTTCGGGTGCGTTATGCCACTGTGAAGCGTGTTGTAGATAATGATCCTACCGGAAAAGAGATGCTTGGAGGTACGCTTGCTACTAAGCTGCTAGCGATGATCACTAAGATCACTATTGATGCACAAAGTAAGAGTTTGAAGATATTGAAAGATATCACTGAAGAGCTTAAGTCTCACAATATTTACTTGATCAATGAAACTGAATTGAGTGAAAATCAGTCGGCTTTTGTAACGGATTACTTTCTATCTAAAGTCAATCCAGAGCTCATCACGATTGACTTGAATACGGTCGAAGATTTTCCGATGCTAAAAGAGTCGGCCGCTTACCTTGCCGTTCGTTTGGTGAAAAACACCTCAAGATCAAGGTTGTCACGCCGCTCGCAAGAGGTGCATTATGCCTTGATTGAAATTCCAAGTAGTTTAAATCGCTTTGTGGTGTTACCTCTTGAGAAC
>JALQTJ010000065.1 GCA_023264015.1 Flavobacteriaceae bacterium
TTGATAATAGGGGTGGTAAGTGACAGACGGCTTGAGATGAGCCCTATCCCGCCCTCAAATTGAAACGAATCAGTATACGGATTGTTGATTTTCACATCCACTACCGAAGCGATACGTCCACCGTATTTCGCGGGGATATTGGCGCGGTAAATGTCTACCCCAGAGATTACCTCAGGAGTAAAAACAGAGAATAAGCCAAACAGGTGTGTCGGATTAAATACTGGAGCAGACTCGAGCAGCATCAGGTTCTGGTCGAGTGATCCCCCTCGAATAGAAACACCGTTACTGATGTCTCCGGCGTTGTTCACCCCGGCCATCATAGTAATACTGCGTAAGACGTCAAATTCCCCTAAGGCCGCGGGCATTTTGGCCAGTTCGCGACTGCTTAATTCAAAGACTCCCATTTGTGGGCTTTCAACGTTCTGATTGCGTTTTTTGGCGGTTAACACCACTTCAGAAAGCTGTTCTTGGGTGACCTCCATCCCTATTTTAAGTGCCTCATTTCCTTTAAGTGCTACCTGTAGGGTTTGTGTGGCGTATCCCAAATAATCGAGCGTCAGTTCGTAGGTGCCCTCATCGAGTCGTTTGACAAAGATGCCGCTAGAATTGGTGATGCCTCCGCATTCGCATTCGGAGATGTATACGGTGACACCGCTAAGAGGCTCTTTGGTTGCTGTGTCGAACACACTTACAGAAAGGGCAAAATCTTGACCGAACACCGGCGCTACTACCCCTAGGCATAGTGCGCACATCAAGAAAAGGTGGTGGATTCTATTCATGATGCTCAAGGGGTGTTGGTTTGAATTGAAGGCCCTTCGAGAATGGCTGTCCCTTGAAAATAGCGCAGGCGTTCTGCGTCTAGATCTGAGGTGCGGTAGATGCTCTCAATGCAAGGGGCCATGTAGGTTAAGGGTTGTGGAATGGGGTCTCCAAGAATTTCGGGTTGAGGAGATTTGAGGTCTCCACTCAAAGGCTCGCCTCTCAAACTCCTTCTGATGTAAACGGTCTTGGTTACGGCTGCTGCAGTAGTAAAGCGCCCTAACGCGATCTGTTCTGGGTCGCTTAGATCGGTAAAATTACCAATGAGCGCGGCTGGAAGCGGCGCATTGAATCCGCTATTGTTATCCACCAGGTCTTTAATGGTACGATAATGCTTGTAGGCGTCTTGAGAGATATTGAGCTGCAGTACCTCTACCAATATGTCTTGCTTTGAGGTGTAAGGAACCTTAGCAACGAGCAAGTTTTCGACCGTTTTTCCGTTGGTGAACTCGTCGCTAAAGATGTTGATGTCTTGGTTATAACTGATCTTCCAACAAGGAACATCACAGAGATAGGTATAGTATTCTTTGGTCAGCGCAGGGTTGTTGATTTGAGAAAGGCATTCGCCGTTTCGATATACCCCGTATTCGCATAGCATACAATAGAGCTCTTGCTCATAGGCTCTGTATTGATAAAAGAAAAAGTTGCGTTGACTTTCAGGGTCATTAAAGTCAATGCGAATCTCATGGCCTGAGGTGTAACTCTCACTCCCTTCATCGTAGAGCATTTCGAGATTAAAATTCTCTTTGATATTCGAAATGGGTACCTCTTCGGGCGTGGTTTCGACCGTAGATTGAAAGGTTTGACCGTTGGGAAGTTGTACCTCAATATACCAGCGTGAGCCCGTTTGCACTTTAAACGAAGGATCTACGATGTAGCTCCCTTCACTCTCGAACAGCTGCTCGCGTTCTTGAGTGTCGTCGTTGATCAAGGTGACGGTACATCCGCTGATGGCTTTCGAACGGTAAAGCCCAAATTCATAACTCGTTTGCTGCACTGTGGCATAGCTTGTACCTGCCGCTGTTGAGGCGAGAGCATCGATGATAATTAAATCGTCTTCAAAATCAAATTCAGGAGGCACTGCCTCGACACAGGAATTGAGCAGAATAAATACCCCTGTGAGGGCCATGAAAAGGACCCCGCTTAGGGCGGGCCAGTGTTTAGGTTGCATGCTCCAATATCTACATTTTCAACGCGCAACAGTGTTAAAAAGATCAGGAATTCAATTTTCATCGACGAATTAGCTTTTGGCATCTATTGAATTTTTATCCAAGTTTGTGCTATGAGAACCTTTTACATCGGGCTATTCAGCCTAGCACTTCTTCTTCATTCTTGTGCTCCTGCAGCGCCAAAAGAGCAGGCCGTGGTGCCATCAGCTCGCCAATTGAACTGGCAAGACCTCGAGTATTATGCCTTCGTACACTTTAGCATCAACACGTTCACGGATAAAGAGTGGGGATTTGGCGATGAGTCTCCGGAGCTATTTAATCCTACTGAACTCGATACCGACCAATGGGCACGAGTAGCAAAAGAAGCCGGAATGAAAGGGATTATCATCACGGCGAAACACCATGACGGATTTGCCTTGTGGCCTAGTGCTTACACCGAGCATTCAGTGAAGAACAGCCCTTGGCGCGATGGTAAGGGCGACCTCTTAAAAGAGCTTCGCGCCTCTTGCGACAAATACGGATTGAAAATGGGAGTTTACCTCTCTCCATGGGACCGAAATCATCCTGATTATGGAACGGAGGCCTATATTACCTATTACCGCAACCAACTCACTGAATTGTTGACCCAATACGGCCCGCTATTCGAGGTGTGGTTTGATGGTGCCAATGGCGGAGACGGTTATTACGGTGGAGCCAACGAAAGTCGTAAGGTTGATAAATTGACCTATTACGATTGGCCCAACACGCATGCTTTAGTGCGCCAATATCAACCCGATGCGGTCATGTTTTCAGATGCCGGACCTGACATCCGATGGGTAGGTAACGAGAAAGGTTACGCCAATCAAACGACCTGGTCTACGCTGTATCGCGATAGCGTATATGCCGGAATGCCCGACTTCGATCGTTTCTCAGCAGGCCAAGAAGACGGAACACATTGGGTGCCCACAGAAACTGATGTTTCGATACGCCCCGGATGGTTCTATCACGCCTCAGAAGACGACAAGGTGAAAACGGTGGCCCACCTATGGGATATTTACCTCAATTCTGTCGGACTCAACAGCAATCTTCTCCTTAACCTTCCGGTAGATCGACGCGGACTCGTGCATGAGACCGATGTAGAACGCCTCATGGGTCTCAAGACTCAACTCGACGCCACCTTTGCTCAAAACTTAATAGCATCAGCCCCTTCTGAACTCAGTGATGACGATCGAAATACCTTCGAGCTTCTTCAATCTGGTGACACTCATCGCATCGAAATAGAACTAACCACTCCTGTAGAAGCCAATCTATTTTCAATTCAAGAGGCTATTCAGTTTGGCCAGCATATTCAGTCGTTCCGCTTTTTTGTAGCGGATGAATCCGGCAACTATAAAAATGTATACGAAGGAACAACGGTCGGAAACAAACGGATGATTACCTTTGACACGCAATTCGTAACTGGTGTTGCCTTCGAAGTTACAGAAGCCAAATCGACGGTTCGAATTGCAGAGGTGGCCCTTCACCGCGCCCCAGATTTAGAATAGCTTTTTGGGTGTTTAGCTCAGTTGGTTT
>JALQTJ010000066.1 GCA_023264015.1 Flavobacteriaceae bacterium
ACACGGCAAGCGTGACCACAAAGCTTCAAGATTTTGATACCATCGTATCGGCCCTACCTTTCTTTTTGAACAAGCCCTTAGCGAAAATTGCGCACGACCTGAAGCTACATTATTTCGATCTTACCGAAGACGTGCCTACGACCACCTATATTCAAGAACTCGCAAAAACTGCTGAGACCGCCATGGTGCCTCAATGCGGACTTGCTCCGGGATTTATCGGAATCATGGGGTACGATTTAACCAAGAACTTTGATCGTCTTCGCGACGTAGAGTTACGGGTAGGGGCCCTACCGCGCTACCCGAATGGTTTATTGGCCTACTCCTTTACCTGGTCGTCGCACGGGGTGCTCAACGAATACCTGAACGATGCCGAGGTGATTCATAACGGGGTGAGAAAAATGGTCCCTTCGCTTGAGGGCATCGAATACATCTCCATTGAAGGGCAAGAATTTGAGGCTTTCGCCACCTCAGGAGGTTTGGGAACCCTTTGTGAGACCCTTGAAGGAAAGGTAGACACCCTGAATTACAAAACCATGAGGTATCCGGGTCATGGCAAGCTGATGCGCTTTTTGATGTATGAGCTGATCATGAAAGAAGATCTAGAGACACTCGATCGCATCATGACCAATGCCAAGCCGCCGGTAGACGACGATGTAGTTTATGTCTATGCCGTGGTTGAAGGATGGCGCAAAGAAAAAATCGCACGCGCTGAATATTGGAATGCTTTTTACCCGAAAGAAATTGCCGGTCAAAAATGGCGCGCCATCTCTTGGACAACGGCCGCGGCTATTGCCGCTACCGTTGAACTAGTAGCCGCAGGTAAATTGCCGCAAAAAGGCTTTGTCAAGCAAGAAGAAATCGACTACAATGCGTTTCTAGAAACCCAATCTGGAGCGCTCTATAAATCGTAACTTTAAGCTATGCAACTCAGCTCTTCAACTCCGATCGATCTTATTCTTCAGGGCGTGTTCAATACCTATAGCGAGCGCGTTCCTGACGTGAAAAAAATCACCCAAGCCATGATTCATAAAGGCATGGTCTCAAGTCAATCTGAAATCGTAAACGACCATATCGCCTTTCGAACGCTAGGGGTGCCGCATTTAGGAATCGCCTCGTTTGAGAAGATTTTTTTAGCCCACGGCTACGAAAAACGCGATCACTTTTTCTTTGAAGGAAAACGACTAGACGCCTACTGGTATGCCCCTCAGCGCGAAGAACTGCCTCGTGTGTTTATCAGTGAGCTGCGTGTCGGAGATCTTTCAGAAGAAGCCCAAAGCATCATTCAAAAATATGTCGGTCCTATCAAGAGCGATCCGGTTGACGCCCTAGACCTTAACGCTATTGAAGCAGTGGTTGACTTTTTTCACCGTCCGCTATGGGAGCTCCCAAGTTTAGAAGACTACAAACGACTGCTTCAAGAGAGCGAATACGCCGCCTGGGTGATCTACAACCGTTATTACTTGAATCATTACACCATAAGTGTTCACCAGCTCGATGGCGCCCATCGCACCTTAGAGCAATTCAATGCCTTTCTCAAATCGATTGGGATCAAACTCAATGATTCAGGCTCAGAAATCAAGGTGAGCCCAGACGGATTACTCAGACAAAGTAGTTCGGTAGCTGAGACGGTTGAGGCCGAATTCGCCAACGGAGAAAAAGCTAGCATATCAGGCAGCTACGTAGAGTTCGCCGAGCGCCTCCCTTTGCCTGAATTTGCGCACCTACCCTTTGATCAAATTAAACGCCACATGCGCAGAGACGGATTCGAAGCCGGCAACGCCGATAAAATATTTGAAAGCACCTTTACCACACAAACCCAAAGAGCCTAATGAAGCACGAAACCCTACTGAAAGCACTCCAACTAAGCAATGAAGAAAAAGGCGTAAGTACCGGCCAAAAGTGGAGCGGATCTGGAGAACTCATCTCAAGCCATACACCCATTGACGGATCGTTCTTGGCCAAGGTCAGCACCACTACCGTTACTGATTACGAGGCGGTGATTCAGTCTGCTGAATATGCTTTTGAGGAGTTCAGAAAAATGCCTGCTCCGGCACGCGGCGAGCTCGTGAGACAATACGGAGAGAAGCTACGTGAGCATAAATCGCACCTCGGTCAGCTGGTGTCGCTCGAGATGGGTAAATCGCTTCAAGAAGGCCTTGGAGAGGTTCAAGAAATGATTGACATCTGCGACTTCGCAGTGGGGCTCTCACGTCAATTGCACGGATTCACCATGCACTCTGAACGCCCCGGTCACCGCATGTACGAACAATACCACCCGCTAGGAGTAGTCGGAATCATCTCTGCCTTTAACTTTCCTGTTGCAGTTTGGAGTTGGAACGTCGCACTCGCATGGATCTGCGGAAATGTCTGCGTTTGGAAACCCAGCGAAAAAGTGCCTTTATGCGCTATTGCCTGCCAGAAACTTATGGCCGAAGTACTCAACGAAAACAATCTACCCGAGGGTATTTCATCGGTGATCAACGGTGGTGCTGATGTGGGCAAATGGCTTGCTGAAGACCATCGCGTAGCTCTGGTTTCTGCAACGGGTTCTACGCGCATGGGTAAAGATGTGGCCCAACGTGTCGCCGCACGTCTCGGAAAAAGTCTTCTTGAGCTAGGCGGAAACAATGCTGTAATTGTAACCCCAGAGGCCGATTTAGACATCGCCATGAGGGCCGCTGTATTTGGTGCGGTGGGCACCTGTGGTCAACGCTGTACCTCTACGCGTCGCTTGATCGTTCACGAGAAAGTTTACGATCAGGTACGCGAACGACTGGCGGCTGCTTATCAAAAAATCCAGATTGGAGATCCGCTCGATCAATCCAATCACATGGGACCGCTCATCGACACTGATGCGGTAGAAATGTATACTCATGCCTTAAACGCCGCGACAGCACAAGGAGGCTCCTTTTTGGTTGAAGGAGGCGTTTTGAGTGGCGAGGCGTATTCAAGCGGATGCTATGTCAAACCCGCCGTCGTAGAGATCGATCACGATGCTGATATCGTACACCAAGAAACCTTTGCGCCCATCCTCTATCTATTGAAATACAGCGGTGGAGTCGAACAAGCCATCGCCATTCAAAATGAGGTGAAGCAAGGACTTTCATCGTCTATTATTTCAAACAACATTCTAGAAACCGAGGCCTTCTTATCGCATTGGGGAAGTGATTGTGGAATCGCTAACGTCAACATCGGAACCTCTGGAGCCGAGATCGGAGGAGCCTTCGGTGGTGAAAAAGAAACGGGTGGTGGACGCGAAAGCGGATCAGACGCTTGGAAGGCTTATATGCGCAGACAAACCAATACCATTAATTACTCGAGTAAATTACCTTTAGCCCAAGGAATTAAATTCGACCTATAATGAAAAAATGGCTGTTCAGTGAGGTGCTGCTCGTAAGCATTATCCTCATTCCTGTAGTTTATCTCGTTCTTATCTGGGGTGACCTCCCAGAAGAAGTTCCGATGCATTGGAATGCCAAGGGCGAAATCGATCGCTACGGAAGCAAAGACGAACTCATCGGACTTTTAC
>JALQTJ010000067.1 GCA_023264015.1 Flavobacteriaceae bacterium
CTCAAAAACCGATCTGCCTTAATTGTAAATACAATTTCATCTTCAAAGGGTTCAAAAACAGCCTGAGTAACGGTACATATATAGGTTTTAACGTCGGTATGTGACTTCGAAAAACACTCAAAATCATGGGTGCCAAGCAGCATAGCGGCCGCTTCATTCATCACTTCGATTTGTAAGGGCTGAGCCACATACCAAGAAAACCGCGTTGAGAACGGATTCTTTTCTGTACTAATACGGTAACGATAGGTGCGTGAAAGGGCATCAAAACGGGCATGCGCTTCTGACCGCACTTCGAAAAGTTCATGAATGACAATAGCCTCGGGTAAAAATCGATTGAGACGGTGAACCAGTTCAGCAGCATCCAACTTTTGCTCGATATCAAAGTGCACAAAAAGCTGATGCGCGTGAACTCCTGCATCAGTACGCCCAGCTGCCACCACAGAAATTGGAGCCGAAAGAAGCATCGAAAGCGCCTCTTCAAGCAACTGTTGCACTGATAGTGCATTCGGCTGGCGTTGCCATCCGTGATAATCAGTTCCGTCAAAAGAGAGCTCTAAAAAATACCGCACAATACCTTTACTTTAGCAGCTCAAAGATACGTTTTAATGACCCGTATTCTCCTCTTATCCGACACCCATTCCTATATGGATGAGCGCATTTTGCACTACGCAAGAGAGGCCGATCAAATCTGGCATGCAGGGGATATTGGAGATTTTAAGGTGACTGAACCCCTAGAAAAACTAGGGACATTAAAGGCGGTTCACGGCAATATTGACGACCATAAAATGCGAGCAGCGTATCCAGAGACCCTTTATTTTGAGTGTGAAGGCCTGAAAATTTTAATGACTCACATCGCACAATACCCTGGTCGATACGCCGCAGCTACTAAGGCCTTATTAGCCCATAATCCTTGTGATGTGTTGGTTAGCGGTCATTCGCATATACTAAAGGTCATGAAAGACACAAAATCCGGACACCTACACCTTAATCCAGGGGCTGTAGGAACGCACGGATTTCACAAGATGCGTACTGCGCTGCAATTTGTAATCCACCAGGGGAGCATTGACGACTTACAGGTCATTGAATTCGGCGAAAGAGGTCGCTTAAAGCCATAAAAAAAGGCCCGATTTCTCGAGCCTTTCTTCGCGCACTAATACTACTAAGATATCTGGTTTAACGCAAGCGGTCAGCAGATTTTACGAGATCTTCATCATGTTTGATAGCCCTATTGGCGAGGACTAGCATTACGATAGAAAAAACTGGAATCAGCATCCCAATACCCTTCTCAGGTGAACCACCTCCGGATAGGTTTAGCGACCGATAAACGAAAAATCCTAGTAAAAAAAGTTGAAGTAGCAGATTGATGCGATTGAGTACAAACTGCTGCTGTCTATTTTTATACTTCAATAGAGATCCGAGTGCCAAGAACCCCATAAATAGTGCCTCAGCAAATACAAACAACTCGGTTCTAGATGAAAACTCTAAACCTCCCCATTTTCTCATTACACCTATTGCGAGCGCAAAAGAGGCCAAAGAGACAGCGAAGAGGTAGATGGATTGAATGCGTTGTATCATATTCTTTTCCAAAAGTAAATTGCTTTTTTTTAACCTCACATTTGGATTTAAATTTTCTTTGTATCATTGCATAAGAATCGAGACTAGCACACTTCTTCTTTCTCGATCTTTTCACCCTTATCCAGATTGATTTACTTTACTAATTCACTACTACATGTTTGATATTGACGCATTAGGCGCGAAAAAATTGCCTGAGCTGCAAGAAATCGCCGCTCAGCTTAAGATCTCAAGGTTTAAAACCCTCAAAAAGCAAGACCTTATCTATCAAATTTTAGACGTTCAGGCTCAGAAGCCAGAGAGCGTTCAAAAGATAGAACCTCAAGATACTGTTGAAAAAACAACAGAAAGACCTCAAAAAAATGTAGAGCGCAATGAGCAAAGAGCAGAGCGCAACGAACAAAAGAGAGAGCCGCGTAATCGCGCGCGTGGACCAAGAGGTAAAGAAAATCAACAAAAAGAATCAAACGGTCAAGACCAATCGTCTAACGAAGGGGGATCAGAAGAAAATAAAAAGACTCCGCACCAGCGCAATCAACGCAATCAGCGTCAGAACAACGGTCATCATAACGGTGAAAAAAACAACAACTTCGATAAAGACCTTAAAAACAGGTACAAACAACCTGAATATGAGTTTGAAGGGATCATCGAAAGTGAGGGAGTACTAGACATCATGTCTGACGGATACGGCTTTTTGCGTTCGTCTGACTACAACTATCTTGCCTCTCCTGATGACATTTATGTCTCTCAATCTCAAATTCGTCTATTCGGATTAAAAACTGGAGACACTGTATTAGGAAGTATCCGTCCGCCAAAAGAAGGAGAAAAATACTTTCCTCTTATTAAGGTGAGTAAGATCAACGGTCTAGATCCTAATGTGGTTCGCGACCGCGTTTCATTTGAACACTTAACTCCGCTTTTCCCTAAAGAGAAGTTCAACGTAGCTGGGGTACGCAGTACCGTATCAACACGAATCATCGATTTGTTCTCGCCAATAGGTAAAGGACAACGCGGAATGATTGTGGCTCAACCAAAAACAGGTAAGACGATGTTGTTAAAAGACATCGCCAATGCCATCGCCGCAAATCACCCTGAGGTCTATCAGATCATTTTGTTGATTGACGAACGTCCTGAAGAGGTGACTGACATGCAACGTAACGTACGCGGAGAGGTAGTTGCCTCAACCTTCGACAAAGAAGCTTCTGAGCACGTACGCGTCGCAAACATTGTCATTGAAAAAGCCAAGCGCCTCGTAGAATGCGGACACGATGTTGTAATCCTCTTGGATTCTATTACACGTTTGGCAAGAGCCTACAATACGGTTCAACCGGCCTCAGGTAAAGTTTTAAGTGGAGGGGTTGACGCCAATGCCTTACATAAACCAAAACGCTTCTTCGGTGCGGCCCGTAATATTGAAAATGGAGGATCACTTTCAATCATTGCAACGGCACTTACCGAAACCGGATCTAAAATG
>JALQTJ010000068.1 GCA_023264015.1 Flavobacteriaceae bacterium
GGGTTTTGAACCATCACAACTAAGATGAGTAGTAGTGAAACCACTACGATGAGAATTAAGAAAATTGAAAAAGTACTCATAGTCTCTGTTCTTATTCCTTGGCTCTAAGAGCCTTGGCTTTTCTAATTTGGTCTGCAAAGAAACTACTTTTTTCTGGAATTTTCACCATGAGCGCTTTGTAGGCTTTAATAGCCTTGCCGTACTTTTTCTGGTCGAATAATAACTGTGCCAACGTCTCTGTGGCCATCTCTTTGTAGTCGAAGTAAATGCTGTCATCTACCTCGAATTCACTGTCGAATGTTGGGTCTGCTTTAATCTTTGGTTTGTCTTGGATGAATTTGTCAAGCATCTCGAATTTGCGTTGCTTGTCTTGGTTATCGATGTGGTGTTCGGCAAGTCCTTCAGCGTTGCCGCTGACCATGAGCTTCATCCAATCGGCGAAAGTTTTCTGAGTGCTTAAAGCAGGTGAATCTTCTTGCTCAATAGAGCCGTCGATTTCAAAATTGAGCTTCTCGGGTACAGGTATGCGCGGAGTAACTTCTATTTCGTCGAGATTCATGTCAAATCCGCTTTTGGCTTCAGTGACAAATTGGGCTACGCGATTATCATTCAGGGTCACCCCTTCTAATTCGTGATCCTCTAACGGTTCTGCCTCTTCGATAAGAGGTAAAGCCTCGGTGTCGAGTACCGCAGTATCGATTTCAATAGAAGGATCTTTCTGCAGTTGCAGTAAAATCACCCGATCATAGGTAAGAGCCGCTGCACGATGCAGGGCCTCTTGCTTTTCATGAGTTTCGGTTGCGTTCAACCAGCGCAGCGTCCAGGCGCTCTGCAAATAACCAAACCGCTTGGTGAGTATGCGTACCTGCTCAAGCTCATCTTCATTCAGAGACGAAGGCTGCTGCAGAAATTTCAGGTAAGTGTCTGCGGTGGTGATCATAGGGTTACCAGTCGGCTAATGAGGCGTTAAAGATATCTTGTGTCAAACGCTCAAACAAGACTTCGTGCGCCTGAGATTTGACAGACTCAAGCAGGCTATTGGCCGGAAAGTCGTAAAAGAAGCTAAAGCGGTTCTCAAAGTCTGAATCTTCTTTGGTTTTATTGTAAAAACGGACATTCACCGTCATCTTCAAGCGGTTTTGTGCCGCCGTCTGTGCCGCCGTTGCGGTCATCGGCTGTACGCGGTATTCTACAATTTCGCCTTCGTAGACGAGGTCTCCGCCGGAGTTGGTAAGCGAAAGACTTGTCTGATTTAAGATAATGTCTTGCAAGGCGATGGTAAAGTCACGATCTAAACCAGGTTCAATCACCGAACCCGGAGTTTGGTCGGCTATATTCTGAAAGAAGTTTACCTGAAAGTTCTCTGCCGTACCTACACTCGCTCCCGAAAGGTTGTAGTTGATTTTAATGCCGCATGAAAAAAGGAGCAGCAAAAGACTTAAGGGTGCGATTTGACGCCAATTCATAGGTTGTATTGTTTGATTTTGCGGTATAAGGTACGTTCTGATATGCCCAATTCATCGGCAGCCGCTTTGCGCCTTCCGCCGTTTCGCTCAAGGGATTTTTTGATCAGCTCGATCTCCTTTTCATGTAAAGATAGGGTTTCTTCTTCCTGAATTTCTTCGGCGAATTCATAGCGATCGCTACTCTGTGCGCTGCGGTTTTCAGGCAATCCTAAAATCTCTAGAGGCTTACTTTCTGTGAGTTGGGGTTCTTCTTCGTGCTCGTAATAAAGCTCGTGCTCTTCGCTGCTGGCTGGGGCCGAAGTACTTTGCCCAGAGGTTCTCTTCTTGAGCTCGTTGATGTCGGCACGCATATCAAAGAGAATCTTGTACAAGATCTCGCGCTCTGAACTGAAGTCGCTTTCGTCTTTCTTTGCCGATCCGATCACTGCCGGTAGGTTGTTTTCTCTGAACTCAGGTAAGTAGCTTTGAAGCGTTAGCGCCGATATGCTGCGCTCGGTTTCGAGCACTGAAATTTGTTCGGCGGTATTGCGTAACTGGCGGATGTTCCCCGGCCAGTGGTATTTTTCAAGCAAGCGGATCGCATCGTCTTCGAGCCGAATGGTAGGCATGTTGTATTTACGCCCAAAGTCTACTGCGAATTTTCTAAAGAGCAAATGAATATCGTCTTTGCGTTGACGCAGCGGAGGCAATTCGATTTCTACCGTACTCAAACGGTAGTATAAATCCTCTCTAAACTGCTCTTTTTTGATCGATTGTTGCATGTCGACATTGGTCGCCGCGATGATGCGTACATCTGTCTTTTGCACCTTAGAAGACCCAACCTTCATGAATTCTCCGGTCTCCAGCACACGCAATAGGCGCACTTGTGTGGGTAGCGGGAGTTCTCCGACCTCGTCTAAAAAAATGGTACCCTTGTCGGCGACCTCAAAATAACCTTGACGGGTTTGAGTGGCCCCGGTGAAGGCTCCTTTTTCGTGTCCGAACAATTCAGAATCGATGGTGCCTTCAGGAATGGCCCCGCAGTTGACGGCGATATACTTGCCGTGCTTGCGATGCGACTCGGCGTGAATGATCTTGGGCATGGCCTCCTTTCCCACACCACTTTCTCCGGTGATGAGTACCGAAATGTCTGTGGGTCCAACGCGCAAGGCCTTTTCGATGGCGCGATTGAGTTTAGGATCGTTTCCTATAATCTCAAAACGTTGTTTGGCGGTTTGAACGTTGCTCATGAGTTCACTTGATTTTTTCCGTAGCCCACTGCGGTTCCTAAAAGGGTGGCAGAGGTACAATCTTCAATGCGGACATCGACATAGTCTCCGACCTTATACGGCCCTTTTTCAAAGACTACTACGGTGTTTTGGGTGTTGCGCCCCATCCAATGCGCCTCAGATTTTTTAGAGGTGCCCTCGATCAGGACCTCTTCGACTTTTCCGAGATGCTGTTTAGTGCGGTACAAGCTGTGTTTTTGCTGCATTGCGATGATCTCGTTGAGTCGGCGTTTTTTTACTTCTTCCGGAATATCGTCCTCGAACTTGCGTCCAGCGAGTGTTCCGGGGCGCTC
>JALQTJ010000069.1 GCA_023264015.1 Flavobacteriaceae bacterium
CGAACTTTTAACGCGTACCGCCTTTTTATGTCTATCATGAGAGATAATCAATTAGCGAAACGCAATGTCGCCGTTTTAATATGCGCTCAAGCAATTCTTGGCGCACGGCCCCTTCAATCTCAGCATGCCCCATTTCGACCTGACCGACCACAGTGGCTGAGAGCAGCTGACGATCGCCAGCGCTGAGCACATGAAGGTTGTTGACGTAGTCTGAATGCGGAATGAGCCCGATGGTGGTCTCGAGTTGCTTTAACAGCCCCTTATCGGCAGACTCTATTTCAAAATAACAGTTAATGCATCCGTTGTAATCGGCGGGTGCAGCGGCATTCGGATAGGTTTGAACAAGCGCATCGTACTTTTCGATCTCACTTGAATCAAATGCGTTATTCAACCTGATCTCGGTGTGGGTCAATCGACTTGTCAGCAGCTCAGGCAGGCGCTGAATTCCGTCTACTACAAGGGCCGCCTTGCCTACTGCAAAGTGATGAAAAACAAACTCAAAGTGCTTGTAAGAAGTACTAAGGGCCGTTTCTAAAAAGATTCCGCTGTAAAACGGTTTAAAAAAGAGCTCGATAAAGCGATCAGAGTAACGCTCAGAAAGATAGTCGAGTGTAGTCTGTTCTTTAGTCTGAGCAAAAATAGCTTCAGGCCTTGTTTGCGCTAAGCGACGCTGTTCACGGAGTAACGTGATTTTATCGCGCAGGCTAGCTACCGAGGAGAATACGGTAGAGCGCAAAAAACTGCGATCTCTAAACGCATCTCCGATGCGATGCGGATCTTGATCTTCAAAAATGAGTGCGCCAGGGCGGAATGCTTTCAACTGAAGTGCAGAGAGCAGCTGATAGCGCTTTAACTCAGGATAATGGGTGAGCAGCACCTGAAATCCATGATCTAACGCAAAGTCTTCGTGCTGGTCAGAGCGCAAACGTCCGCCAACGCGATCTGAGGCTTCAATAAGAACGGGATGGAATCCTTTGGCTTCTAGCTCGAGGGCGGCAATCAATCCGCTTACTCCAGCGCCCAAGACAGCCACTTTGGCCGTTTTCATAAACAATAAAGTGAGAGATTAGACAGTAGGAACGCCTTTGATGCGCTTCTCGATCTTTTGTTTTTTGACGGTCAAACGCTTCATCCATTCCATGAGTTCAGGATCTTTTGACGTCTTGTACACCTCATTAATAGCGAGAACCAATGACTTACCTTCTCTAGAATACTTCACGCGGTCACTGGTACTCATGTGACTCATAGCGAGGTTTTCGTAAGCTTCGGCTTGTGCAATAAGTTCTTCTATATTATTGTTCATCGTTTTGAGAGATTTGTTAAACAAATATGCTTCAAAAAGTTTTATTTGTCTAACGAGAGGGGCAAATATTAGGAAAAGTTTAGGAATTTCCTAATTATTGGCCGATGCTGTCTGTGTTAAAGTGTTGAAGTTCACCGTCTTCGAAGCCGTAGCTCACATTGATCGGATTGCAACACACCTCACAGTCTTCGATGTATTCGGCATCGTCTAAAGAGGGGTCTAAAAGCATTGATATGGTCTGCCAACAGTGCGGACATTGAAAATAATGCTCTATCATGACGTCTCAAAAGCTTCGAGTTCTTCACTCACTTTCTGCCACTTATCCATAGAAGATTCGAGTGCTTCTTTGGTCGCGTTGTAGCGTTCTAAAAATTTCGGATCGGCCACCGCCTGCTCGTAATTCATGAGGAGCTCATGGTCCCAATCGGCAATCTTTTGTTCGTAATCGGCAATTTCACGTTCAACAGCCTTCAGTCTGTTTTGCAAACTCTTGAGTTGCTTTTGCTGTTTGTAATCTTGAGGCTTCTTCTCAGTCTTCTCTTTTTTCGCTCCACCCCCTGCGCTAGGAGCACTTTTCTCAATGGCTCTGAAGTCATTGACCTTACGCTGCTCGAGATAAAATCGATATCCCCGAGATAAGGCTTAACCCCTCCGTCTTTAAACTCAAAGACCTGAGAGCTCAATCCTTGCAAAAAGTCACGGTCATGAGAGACCACGATAAGGGTTCCGGCGAAATTCAACAGTGCCTTTTTAAGCACCTCTTTCGAGCGCATGTCAAGGTGGTTGGTCGGCTCATCCATCACCAACACATTGAAAGGCTGCAAGAGCAGTTTGGCTAGTGCGAGTCGGTTGCGCTCACCACCGGATAATACTTTTACCTGCTTCTCTACCTCATCGCCCTGGAACAAAAAAGCCCCGAGTATGTCGCGCACCTGGGCGCGATTGGTCTCATTCGCCGCATCGATCATCGTTTGAAGCAGTGTCTTATTCTGATCGAGGTATTCGGCCTGATTCTGGGCGAAGTAGCCGATCTGCACATTGTGCCCCAGTTTGAGATCGCCTTGATGCTCGAGCTCGCCTACAATGATTTTCGCAAGTGTTGATTTTCCTTGACCGTTCTGCCCCACAAAGGCGGTTTTACTCTGGCGCTCTAACAAGAACGACACATCGGTGAGCACCTGTTTATCTCCGTAGGCTTTTGAGACACCTTGAAGATCGAGCACCACCTTACCGGGCTGAATCGAAACCGGAAAGCGCACATTCATCACCGCCGTGTCTTCAGTATCGACCTCTATGCGGTCCATTTTGTCGAGCTTTTTAATCAGCGATTGGGCCATAGAGGCCTTTGAAGCCTTGGCTCTAAACTTTTCGATCAGACGCTCGGTCTGCTCAATCTGTTTCTCTTGGTTCTTTTGGGCGCTGAGCTGCTGCTCGCGTATTTCATCCCTAAGCGCCATGAATTGCGAATAGGGCTTTTTGTAATCGTAAATGCGTCCGAGTGAGATCTCTATGGTGCGGTTGGTCACATTATCGAGAAACATCCTGTCGTGAGAGACGATGACCACGGCCCCCGGATAGCTGTTGAGAAACTGCTCTAACCACAGTATAGATTCGATATCGAGGTGGTTGGTCGGCTCATCGAGCAAGAGCACGTCGTGC
>JALQTJ010000006.1 GCA_023264015.1 Flavobacteriaceae bacterium
AATAGTTACTTGCTAGAAATCACTTCAGAAATACTTCGTACCAAGGATGAGTATGGCTTCGTGCTAGACCGAATAGCCCCTATAGCGTCTTATAACAAGACCGGTGCCTCTACGCTTATTGAGGGGGCTTTGTCGGGTCAACCTCTTTCAATGGTGGCCTCAGCGCTCTTTTCTCGCTTTATTTCGAATCAAAAGTCACCTCAAGCCGCAGTTTCTTCTTCAGAAAACACCTGCTCAGAGTCTACATCCATTGAAACGCTACATAAGGCCTATACCTTTGCTCGCATAGTGAATCACTATCAGCATTTTTCAATGATAAATGCATGTGCTCACCACTACCAATGGGATATAAAACTGAACGATTTATGCGAGGTCTGGTCAGCCGGATGTATCATTCGATCTTCTCTCTTAAATGGTTTAGCCCAAGTGAGAGCTACTGAAACTCCAATGTTCTTTAATTCTGAAATTCAAAGCGAATTGAGTACTTTAAAAGAAGAGCTCAAAGCGGTGCTCAATGTGGCGTATCAATCTGATATAGCCTTGCCCGGACTTTCGAATGCCCTCAATTATTACCTGCAACTGACAGCTGATGACCCCTCAGCAGCTCTTGTACAGGCTCAAAGAGATTATTTTGGTGCCCATGGCGTTTATTTTAAAGAAGAGGCAAACCGTCTTATACATTATCCGTGGAATGCATGATTGAGATACCCTCTTTACTGGCCCTGTTCATAGGACTAGCACTCTTGCTCGTGCTTATTCTTAGATTGAAATTACCCGCTTTCTTATCGCTCTTAATTTCAACGATCAGTATCGGGTTGCTTTTAGGTCTTGACGCTGAGTCGCTCTACAACATCATTGAAAAGGGAATGGGCGGAACCTTGGGGTATGTCGCAACCGTAGTAGGATTGGGAGCGATTTTTGGAGCGCTTCTTGAGGTTACGGGCTCAGCAGAGGCTATATCTAATGATTTGATTCGTCGTTTTGGGATTAAAAATGCCTCGTGGACGATGTTGCTCAGTGGCTTTATCATTGCCATTCCGGTGTTTTTTGATGTTGCCTTCATCATACTCGTACCCCTCTTGTACTCGCTGCAGCAACGCACCAACAAATCACTGCTTTATTTCGCCTTACCGCTCTTAGCGGGTTTAGCTGTAACACATGCATTTATTCCACCAACGCCTGGCCCTATAGCTGTTTCGAGTATTCTTGGGGCTGATTTGGGGCTGGTCATTTTAATGGGATTTCTCGTCGGTCTGCCTGCAGCAATTGTTTCAGGGATCGTTTATGGCCGCTACATTGCTCAAAAAATATACGTCTCTGTTGAGGTCACAGACGTCGAAGCACCTAAGCACGATTATCCCTCAATTTTAAAAATTTTGTTGATCGTTCTATTGCCGATTGCTTTACTCGTTTTATCGGCATTGAGCAAATTGGATAGCTGGACGGCTTCGGCAAGACTTACAGAAGTCATTCAATTTGTAGGCCATCCGTTTTCAGCCTTAATTCTTGCCATTATAGCCGCCTGGATATTCTTGGGGTTAAGTGAAGGTCATACGAAATACAATCTGTTGAAAGTAACGACCAAAGCCATGGAACCGGCCGGAACGATTATTCTATTGACCGGGGCAGGAGGCGTCTTAAAGCAATTACTCATTGATTCTTCAATCGGTCTTGAAATTGCAGAAGGGTTTACCACATTGAACCTCTCTATCTACATCATTGCTTTTGGGGTGGCGGCTTTGGTACGTGTACTTCAGGGTTCTTCGACGGTAGCCATGATCACGGCTGCCTCAATCATTGCACCCATGGCGTCGGATGGATACTCTGCACTAAACCTTGCCTTAATGGTCGTAGCTATTGCCTCTGGCGCATCGATCTTTTCACATGTGAATGATTCAGGGTTTTGGCTAGTGAGTCAATACCTTAAACTCAACGAAAAACAGACCTATCGCTCGTGGACCCTGATGACAGCGATTTTAGGGTTTACTGGTCTTTTAATGGTGTTGCTCTTGAGCCTTTTACTGAGCTAGACTGTACTGCTTGAAGAAATTTATTTGTGTAATTCATTGATTTGATGTACATTAAACTTTCCAAAATAGTTTTAAGCATAGACAAAGTGCATATTGAAGGTCCTACCCTTCCTTAAGTGAAGTACTTTGTTTATGCTTTTTTGATTCAAACAACAGGTATTCACTATGGCACAATCAAGAAGACAATGGCTGCGTTCTTCGCTTGGAATGAGTGGTCTGTTACTCGCTCCTTCAACCCTCTTAACTCTTGAAGAAAGAGAGCGATTTAACCCTCGACCTTTGGCTGATATTGTCAGGCTAAGTTCAAACGAGAATCCTTATGGTCCGTCAAAGCAGGTTCAAGAGGCGGTTATCAAAGCTTTTGATCATGCGTGCCGTTATCCGTATGAGTACAGCGACGCCCTTGCCGAGAAGTTGGCTTTAAAGCATGGGGTGTCTCCAGAGAGTATTATCATTACTGGTGGATCTACAGAGGGATTAAAGTTGACTGGTCTGACCTTTGCCCACGATGGAGGTGAAATCATTTCTGCAGCCCCGACCTTTTTGGCCATGATGGACTACGCAAAACAGTGGGGAGCAAAAGTTCAATGGGTTCCGGTGGATGAATCAAAAGGATACGATTTAGAAGAGGTTGAGAAAAGGGTTAACCCTTCAACAAAGCTGGTTTTTTTATGTAACCCAAATAATCCTACGGGAACCTTGATTGAAAAGCAAAAGCTTATCGATTTTTGCGAGACGGTGAGTCAAAAGACCATTGTTTTTAGTGACGAGGCCTATTACGATTTTATTGAAGACGCTGATTATCCATCAATGGATCAATTGGTTCGTGAAGGCAAAGATGTAATCGTGTCTAAAACGTTCTCTAAAGTCTACGGCCTAGCGGGTACGCGAATAGGGTATTTGATTGCCAAACCTTCAATCGCTGCCATGATTCGCAAGAATTTGGTTGCCATGAGTAATGTTTTGGCCATCGCGGCAGCCGAAGAGGCGTTGAAAGACGATGAGTTTTATGCCTTCTCGCTTCAAAAAACCAAAGCGGCCAAGAACAAGATCTACGAGGTACTCAATTATCTCAATCTTGATTATGTGCCCTCACACACCAACTTTGTCTTCTTTCACAGCAAAAGAGATATTCGTGAATTGGGCGAGCAGATGCTTGCAGAAGGAGTACGCATAGGTAGACCTTTTCCACCTTTTTACGATTGGTGCAGAATTAGTACCGGAACAGACGAAGAAATGGACCGATTCGTGCAGGGAATGTTAAAGCTCTACCGAGGGTAGGTTTTAGCACATCAATCTCTTCAAATCCAATATTTTGTACTTTTACCTCATGAAAAGTACGGTAACACGCCTTTTTTCATTTGCCATGAGCCTTTTGGTGCTCGCCTCTACCTTATCGTGGACGGTCGAAAAGCACCTGTGTATGGGGCACGTAGTGAGTGTTGCACTTTTTGCTGAGGCAGAAGGTTGTGGCATGGCTATGGACGCTGATAATCACTGCTGTGATAATGAGCGTTTCACGGTTCAAGGTCAAGACGATCTTAAGCAATCCGTATTTGAGTACGCTGTTCCTTCTTTGGTATATCCAATGCCTTTTATAGTGTCGATGGTAACCGCATCGCCTCTTATAGAGTTGAAAGAAAGGCCGGCCTTATACCTGTATCATCCGCCGCCCTTACCAGAAGACATCCATCTCTTACACCAAGTTTTTTTGATTTGATTTAATAGTGCCACTGACAGAGGATCTAATGATTCTTTGTTCAATGTCTTGTGTACACTGCCTATTAAATCAATTCACTATGCTCAATAAAAGCATTAAATTTTTTCTCG
Source organism: Flavobacteriaceae bacterium (assembly GCA_023264015.1). Lineage (GTDB taxonomy): Bacteria > Bacteroidota > Bacteroidia > Flavobacteriales > Flavobacteriaceae > UBA3478. The sequence continues at coordinate 3,861 of JALQTJ010000006.1, forward strand.
ATCACAAAATCTTCGCCTACCTATTACTAGCGGTGCTATTGCTGTGGGGGCTACAGGCGATTCCGCTCAGAACGAATTCAAGTTGGGTGGGGAGTAACCCTGTGGCCATCGATGCGATTCCGGATATTGGAGAGAACCAGCAAATTGTCTTTACCAAGTGGGCGGGTCGCTCGCCCAAGGATATTGAGGATCAAATTACCTATCCGCTCACCACATCGCTTTTAGGAATACCTGGAGTAAAAACCATTCGAAGTTCATCGATGTTCGGATTCTCGAGTATCTACGTCATTTTCGAAGAAGACATTGACTTCTATTGGAGTCGTAGCCGAATTCTTGAAAAGCTCAATTCATTATCAGATAATGTATTGCCTCAAGGAGTGAGTCCGACGCTGGGCCCTGATGCCACCGCATTAGGTCAGATTTTTTGGTACACCCTTGAAGGAAGAGACGAAAAGGGTAGGCCTACCGGAGGGTGGGACCTCAATGAGCTGCGTTCTATACAAGATTATTATGTCAAGTATGGGCTTTCATCAGCTCAAGGTGTATCAGAAGTGGCCTCAATTGGAGGCTTCGTTCAGGAGTATCAAATTGATGTTGATCCTGAGGCATTAAAAGCCTACAGCGTCGGCCTTTCAGATGTGGTGCGTGCCATACAACAAAGCAATCGCGACGTGGGTGCTCAAACCCTTGAAATCAATAATGTAGAGTATTTGGTTAGGGGCTTGGGTTATGTAGAGTCGCTTGAAGATCTTGAAGATGCCGTAGTACGCAGTGATGCGTATACGGCCATTCGCGTTAAGGATATCGCAAAGGTGTCTCTGGGTCCTGCAGAGCGAAGAGGAATCTTAGACAAAGAAGGTGCCGAAGCCGTTGGCGGTGTGGTGATTGCGCGTTATGGAGCCAATCCGCTTGAAGTCATCCAAAATGTGAAGGCTAACATTCAAGAGTTGAGTCTAGGATTGCCAACTAAAGTGCTAGAAGACGGTACCGTTTCTCAGCTCACAGTGGTGCCGTTTTACGACAGAACAGGTTTGATTTATGAGACCCTAGATACGCTAAGTTTGGCACTCATTCTAGAGGTGCTCATCACCATTCTTATCGTGGTGGTCATGGTGTATAATTTAAGGGCTTCACTATTGATCTCAGGATTACTGCCGGTGGCGATTTTAATGGTGTTTATCGCCATGAAACTCTTCGGGGTAGATGCAAATATCGTAGCCTTATCAGGAATTGCCATTGCCATTGGGACCATGGTAGACCTTGGGGTGATTCTGTCTGAAAATATCCTTAGACATTTAGAGCAACGCAAAGCCGACCAAACCACCGACGAGGTGGTATACGTCGCTACCACTGAGGTTTCAGGGGCCATTGTGACCGCGGTGCTCACCACCATCATTAGTTTCATTCCGGTCTTTACAATGACAGGGGCAGAAGGCAAGCTTTTTAGTCCTTTGGCATTCACCAAGACCTTTGCGCTACTGTCTGCGGTGGTAGTTGCTTTATTTCTGATTCCCACTTTCGCCGTTGCGGTATTTCAAAAACGAAAACGTTCATTGACGATTTCTTCAGGTATCGCCGTAGGATTGTTTGTGGTAGGCTTATCTGGTGTGCTCTACGGATTCGGGTTAGGTTTAGTTCTTATGGCTTTTGCTCTTGCTCAGTGGATTCATCTAAGAGGCTTAATCGGCGAGACGTGGTACAAACGCTCTACTTTTGGAATCACCATTTTTACCATTTTGGCCCTGCTTGCTGAGTATTGGAGACCCCTTGGTTTTGATCGCAGTATTATATTGAATTTTATTTTCGTTGGACTCCTTTGTGCCTTGGTATTAGGAGGCTTCGAATGGTTCAGACGTAACTACGTTGGTCTGCTCTCATGGGCCTTACGCAATAAAGTGGCATTTCTTGCGGTTCCGTCGATCATCTTAATTGCTGGAGTGAGTATTATGCGCAACACCCCAGAAGAGTTTATGCCTTCATTAGATGAAGGATCGTTCTTGTTGATGCCTACTTCAATGCCCCATGCAGGAGTTTCTGAAAATAAGCGAACCCTGCAATTGCTCGACCGTGCGGTTATGACGATTCCTGAAATAGAAACGGTAGTAGGTAAGTCGGGGCGTATTGAGTCAGCCCTAGATCCGGCTCCGTTATCGATGTTTGAAAATATCATCAATTACTATCCTGAGTACGTTCTTAATGCTTCTGGAAGCCCCGAGAAGTTTAAGGTTGATGCTTCTGGATTCTTTGTGCTTCAAAACGGCATGCTCGCTTACAACCCTAACAATGCTCTTGAAGGCGCATCAATTAGTGCAAAGACAGTCGATGCATTAGGCATTGATCGATCGTTATTGATTCCTGATACGAATGGTGCCTATTTCAGAAATTGGCGCCCCTCGATTCAATCGAGTGACGATATATGGGATGAGATTGTGAGGGCAACATCGCTGCCGGGGGTCACCTCTGCCCCAAAACTCCAGCCTATTGAGACGCGGCTGGTCATGTTACAGTCTGGTATGCGTGCGCCAATGGGAATCAAGGTAAAAGGTCAGCGTTTAGAGCAGATTGAAGCGTTCGGACTCACTCTTGAAGAAACACTCAAGCAAGTTGAGGGAGTAAAGGCCAGTTCTGTTTTTGCTGATCGTATTGTGGGTAAACCTTATCTGATGATTGATCTCGATCGCGAAAAGCTGATGCGTTACGGATTGCGTATTGAAGACGTGCAGCGGACGATAGAGGTCGCTATTGGCGGAATTCCAGTTTCGCAAACTGTTGAAGGAAGAGAGCGCTATACGATCCGTGTGCGTTATCCTCGAGAAGTGCGCAATTCTGTGGCGGACCTTGAAAATGTTTACATAGACCTCAGCGCAAAAAACCGCGTACGTCTAGGACAATTGGCTCAGATTCGTTTTGAGAAAGGTCCGCAGGCCATTAAAAGTGAAGACACCTTTTTAGTAGGCTATGTACTCTTTGATAAAGAGGACGGATACTCAGAGGTTGAGGTGGTTGAAAATGCACAGCGTTTCATTCAAGAACAGATCAATCAAAACAGCATTAAGGTGCCGGCAGGAGTAACGTATACCTTCACGGGAACCTATGAGAATCAATTAAGAGCAGCACGTACGCTTTCAATCGTTGTACCGCTAGCGTTGGCAATTATTTTCTTGATTCTCTATTTGCAATTCAAATCTGCGAGCACCTCATTTATGGTGTTCTCTGGTATTGCGGTAGCCTTTGCTGGAGGGTTCATCATGATAGGGCTCTACAGTCAACCGTGGTTTCTAAACTTCGGACTGTTTGGAGTCAACCTAAGAGAGCTGTTTCAAATCGGTCCGATCAATTTGAGTGTAGCGGTTTGGGTAGGTTTTATCGCCTTATTCGGTATTGCAACAGACGATGGTGTTTTGATGGCGACCTATCTCACTCAGACCTTTGAGAAGGCATCACCTAAGAACATCGATGAAGTTCACGCGATGGTTATTGAGGCGGGTGAGCGGCGCATTAGGCCCTGTTTAATGACTACTGCTACTACTATTCTCGCTCTGCTTCCGGTCTTAACGAGTACGGGTAAAGGAAGCGATATCATGATCCCAATGGCCATTCCGAGTTTTGGAGGAATGCTCATTGCTTTAATCACCCTTTTCGTTGTTCCGGTACTCTTTAGTATCAAGAAAGAACAACAGCTAAAACTTAATGTAAAATGAGGCCGTTAACCATCTTTCTCTCGACGCTCAGCTTGTTGCTTTCACTGAGTTTGACTCATGCGCAGACGCTTGAGAACTATTTGAAAATAGCAGAAGAGAACAATCCTGAAATTCAGGCATTTGAACTGAATTATCGATTGGCGCAAGAAAAGATTGAGGCATCGACAAGCCTTTCTAATCTCGATCTAGGCTTTGGGTATTTTGTAAGTGAGCCCGAAACCAGAACAGGTGCGCAGAAATCTCGATTTGCCGTCACGCAAATGCTGCCTTGGTTCGGAACGCTGTCTGCTCGAAAGCGCTATGCGACTTCATTGGCAGAGAGCGAATTTATCTCGTTCAGCATTGCCAAGAGAAAGCTCGCTCTTTCAGTCGCTCAGTCGTATTATTTACTGTACGGATTACAGACCAAATCGCATGTCATAGACGAGCAAATCAGATGGATTGGGGTGAATAAAGAGCTTTTGTTGAAGGCGGTAGAGGCAGGTACATCGTCTCTCTCTGAACTGCTCCGCTTAGAGGTTCAGTTAAATGATTTAAAGCAGCAGAAGCTGACGATCGATCAGCAGTTGACCGCTGAAATTAAGGCGTTTTACAACCTGTTGAATACCGACGGGTCACCAGAGCTTGTGATTGTTGAAGAGCTGCCCCTTCCGTTCATCGACTTACCTGAAACACCCGATTTTTCAGTGCATCCAGAGCTCCTCAAATTTGACAGTTGGTACACCTCTATCACTGAGGCCGAGCAATTGAATCAAAAAGACAAAAGACCTAACCTTGCGCTAGGGATGGATTACATCACCGTACAAGAACGTTTAGACCAAACCTTTGAAGATAACGGCAAGGACATTTTTATGCCAAGGCTTTCGCTATCGATTCCAGTCTTCAGTAAAAAATACACCTCAGCTTCAGTTCAAAACAATATCAAAAAAGAACAGATTGAAGTAAAAAAAGATCAACGTTTAAATGATTTAGAAAACCTGTACGCCCGTGCTCTAGCACAATTAAATGCAGCTAGGCTAGGCTTTGAATTGCAAGGAGAAAGCCTCGAACGTCTTCATGAAACTGAGACGCTCTACCGCACTAGATATATGGCCGGAAACATAGATTTTGAGTCGCTTCTCGAGGTACAAGAACTCAAGCTGAACGTACAGATGCGCCGTATAGACGCAACAGTGCAATGTTACCAGCAATACGCTTTAATCAATTATCTCATTAATCCTTAATTCTATCTTTATGAAAACACATTCAATTCTTCAAAAATCGACTTTAGTCTTATTCGTATTGTTCATGGCTTCATGCGGCAATACTTCTAAAAAGAGCAGTGCTTCAGACCAATCGACTACCACCGAAATGCAAATGCAAAACGAAGATCACAGTGAGCATGCCATGCAAATGGATGCTATGGTGAAAGAAGGTCCAGAATACACTTCTAAATACGTTTGCCCAATGCATTGTGAAGGTAGTGGCAGTGATGCTGAGGGTAAATGCCCTGTATGCGGTATGACGTATGTGCTCAATGAGAATTATACAGAAGAAGAAAATCACTCAGAACACAATCATTAATCACCCTAAACATGGTCAATCGAAAGACATCGCTTCGCATTCGAAAAACCCATCGTTACCTTGGAATTTTCTTGGGACTACAATTTTTAATGTGGACGATTAGTGGGCTTTATTTTAGCTGGACAGATATAGACGAGATCCATGGCGACCACTTTAAAAAAGAGTCAGAGCCTGTAGTTTTTGAAGATCTGAATGCGCTAAGTACTGCAAAAGAAAAAGTCTATGCTTTAGAGCTTAAAGAGATTGCGGGCGAACCCTATTATTGGGTGAATGAATCGAAACTTATTCACGCCAGAAGTGGCGCATATAAGGCTGGTATTTCTGAAGAAGAGGCATTGGCGATAGCGCAACAACACATGAAAGATGAACTCATAGTTTCAGAGGTACACCTCATCGATGAGACCGATGCCCATCACGAGTACCGCGGTCGAGATTTGCCAGCCTATGCGATTTCGTATACTTCTGACGACAAAGTCACAGCCTATGTTTCGGTGAAAGACGGTTCGTTTCAAACCGTTAGACATCGCGATTGGCGGTGGTTTGACTTCTTGTGGATGACCCATACGATGGACTATGAAACAAGAGATGATTTTAATACTTCAGTGCTTAGGGCGTTCTCGCTTCTGGGACTTATAACGGTATGCAGTGGCTTCTTATTGTGGGGCGTATCTTCTCCGACCGTTCGAAAACTTTTTAACTAAGTGAAAATGGATAAGAAATTCCTTTTAGTGGTTGCGGGAGCGCTCTCAATAGGGTTACTCACGGGCTATTTTGTAAAAGATGCTTTTACTACAACTTCTGAAACTGCAGCTACGCATCAGCACGAAGAGGGGACGCGTTACACTTGTTCTATGCATCCTCAGATCAATCAGCCTGAACCAGGAAGTTGCCCTATTTGTGGGATGGCTCTTATTCCTGTTCCATCAAATGACGGACAAGGACAAGACCTAAATGAAGTGGTCTTGAGCCCAAATGCAGTGGCCTTATCGCAGATCGAAACTCAAATAGTAGGGAGTCCTGATAGTGATCAGGCGAGTATCGTGCTTTCGGGAACACTCGCTTTGAATGAAGATAGGCATACGGTTCAAACAGCCGAATACGATGGGCGGATAGAACAGCTGCTCATTAGTTCAGAGGGCCAGTATGTCACTAAAGGTCAAGTGTTGGCACGTGTGTATTCACCTGTTATACTTGAGTTACAACAAGAGCTGCTAACGGCAGCAAAGCTCAAAGAACAACAGCCAAATTGGTATCAGGCGGTGCGCAATAAATTGAGATTGCTCAAATTTTCAGACGAGTGGATTGATGCTTTGGAGTCTGACGGAAAAACACAAGAGACCTTTGATTTAGTAGCCGAAAACTCGGGGACGATTACTAAGCTATTTGTTGAAGAAGGTGCCTTTGTTTCTCGCGGAGGGGTGATCGCAGAAATAGCTGATCTGTCACGTCTTTGGGTGCGCCTAGAAGGCTACGAAGACCAACTCTATGCGTTTCAGAAGGGACAAAAGGTTGTGGTATCAGTAGCTTCATTTCCTTCACGCGAGTTCGATGCTATAGTGACCTTTATTGATCCGGTTTTAAATAGCCAAAGTCGAGTTACAGAAATTCGAGCAGAACTGAGCAATAGTGAGGGGATGCTGAAACCGGGGATGTTCGTTAAAGGCGAGGTGAAAGTAGCTTCGACCCAGAATAAAACAAACCTTACCGTACCTTCATCTGCCGTGCTATGGACAGGTGAGCGTTCAGTGGTCTATGTTCAGCCGAGTAAAGAGATTCCAAACTTTGTTTTAAAAACAGTGGTGCTCGGGGTGAAACACGACGGTTATTATGAAGTCGTTCAGGGTCTTAAACCCCGCGATCGAGTCGTGGTAAATGGGGCCTTTGTGATTGATGCTTCGGCACAACTAAAAGGGCAATCTTCAATGATGAACAATAGTAATGAAGATATATCAATGTCTTTACATTTAGAGGAGCACAATGAAGGTTCTCAGAAGCAATTCACGGCAGCGGATAATGCAATAATGGCTGCCTTACTACCTAATTACCTTCGAATTAAGAATGCCTTAGTAAATTCTGATGCCGTTGAAAGTGCTCAAAGGGCGAAAGAGAGTTTATACCTATTAAAGGGTGAAACCAAAGAAGCGCCAGCTCAAGGAATGATCTCACATCTGGAGCGGGTGTTGAAGGCATTATCAGAACAATCAAACATAGAAGATCAACGCCATGAGTTTATTGCGCTTTCTACTCACTTTATTGATTGGGCCTCTCAAGGATTAACAGCCGATGAGACGCTATATGTGCAGTTCTGCCCCATGGCAAATGATAATCAAGGTGCTCAGTGGCTCAGTACAGAGGAAGAAATTAGAAACCCGTATTACGGAGACGCAATGCTCAGCTGTGGGAGTGTTGTTGAGGTGTTATCTTTAGAATAAAGGGTTGAAACTCAAACCAATTGTTTTACTATCTTTAATCCTATGGAACAAAAACGTGGGATAAAAGCCTCTCTACTGCTGTTTGCGGGCCTTTTCTTGGCTACCAAATTGCTAGGCCTCCACGTCTTTACTCATGAGTCTGATCTCTCTTCTACAGATCAGTGTGAAATTTGCCATATTGTCTCAGCAGATTTGCAGCATGCTGCGCAGGCTGAAGAGGCGGTCATAGCGCTTACTCCGCCAGTTGATCTTGGCTATACCAAAGCCGAAGATATAGGCTATGCCTTCACGCATAGTACCGATACCCTTTACGCTAAACTCTTCTCGCGTCCGCCCCCAATGATTTAATTACCCTTTGACACAGCCTTATTTCTAGTGTGATGAGGCTGTTTTGTAGTATGTGTAATTAAATCGTGTATGAGAGCGCTTATACTGTCGCTATTTATTGGACTTAGTGTGTCTGTCTTTGCTCAGCAATCGGTTACGATTATGGGCTGGGTCATCGATCAGAACACGCAGCAACCTTTAGAAGGGGTCAACATTGTTGGCGTCAACAGCTCTTTCATTTCTGATGCGAAGGGTGCCTTTACAATCGAGCTACCTAGACAAAGATCGTATCGTTTTCGCATCACCCATTTAGGTTATGCCGAACAAGAGGTGATCGTAGACCCAGAAGAATTTGACGAAATTTTGATGATCGCCTTGCTTCCTGAGGCCACTAGTCTAGATGAGGTAGAGCTTTTCGGAAAGACTCCTCAGCAGCGGGCTCAAGAACTCTCGTCTATCTCAGTCGGGGTGTCAAAGACCTTTCTAGATAATAATCGAGAGAACAGTCTGATGCAAACCCTGAAGAAGATTCCTGGGGTGAGTACGATTACCATAGGTTCTGGTCAGTCAAAGCCGGTAATAAGAGGGCTCGGTTTCAACCGCGTTTCTGTGGTTCAGAACGGAATCAAACACGAAGCCCAGCAATGGGGAAACGATCACGGTTTAGAGATCGATCAGTACGCCGTTGAAGATTTACAGATCATTAAAGGTCCGGCGTCTTTGCTTTACGGTTCTGATGCGATCGGTGGTATAGTTGACATTCGTCCGCCTAAAATTCCGGCTGCTCGATCGTTTTCTGCTGAGCTCAACTTGGCCTCAGAAACCAATAACGAACTGAGAAGCGTATCTGCAGGCTTTCGTGGAAGAGGCGATCATTGGTATTACAGAGGTCGCTTAACGTATAGAGACTATGGGGACTTTAAAGTGCCTACTGATCAGATCAATTACGAGAGCTATGTGTTTGAGCTCGTTGACAATCAATTGAGAAATACTGCAGGATTTGAGGCGAACGCAAGCTTTAGCCTAGGGTACGTGAGTGACCGTGTCAAGTCAGAGACCCTCATAAGCAACGTAAACGGTAAAAATGGATTTTTTGCTAATGCCCACGGACTAGAGGTGCGAAGCTCATCTATAGATTACGACCACTCTAATCGCGATATTGATTTGCCCTTTCACAACGTGAATCATTTTAAGCTCATACACAATACTACCTGGTACGGCAATGCACACACCCTTCAGCTCGATATAGGGTATCAGAACAATCAACGAGAAGAGCATTCTGAGGCGGTTGCACACGGTTACATGCCTGTACCACCCAACACTAAAGAACGTGTATTCACTAAGAACACATTTACCTTCAATCTACAGGACAACTTTAAACCGAATTCGAAACATGACATTTCGATTGGGTTGAACTCTGAACTTCAAGACAATCACATTGGAGGATGGGGATTCTTAATTCCGCAATTTTTGAGATGGACCCTAGGTGGATTTGCCTTTGATCACTACAGAGTGAATGAGGATTTTCACCTTCAGGGAGGATTGAGATACGATTGGGGCCTTATTCAAACTAAAGAGCATTTCGATTGGTACCGTTCGCGTATCGACAACCCCGATCAGACCACTTCATATGTCTATGCGCAGCGCTCAAGAAATCAAACGCTTGATTTCGGAAATGTCAGTGCCTCAGTGGGCTTTAGTTATCTCAAGAATTTTACTACCATCAAAATGAATGTGGGTAAGAGCTTTAGGATGCCCTTGGCCAATGAGCTTGCCTCAGATGGAGTCAACTACCATATGTATCGTTTTGAGCGCGGAGCTATTGACCTTGATTCAGAGGTCTCTTATCAGCTCGATGTTGAGGTAGATCATGCCAGAAGAACCTTCGTCGCCGGAGTCAGTCCTTTTTTCAATTACTTTGAAAACTTCATCTACTTAAATCCTACTACTGAATATTATGAAACGCTTCAGGTTTATCAATACATGCAGACGCAAGCGATGCGTTTTGGAGGAGAGTTATGGATTGGAGAGAACCTGACTTCTGATCTCAGAATTGATGCCACGCTGGAGTACGTTTACACCGAGCAGACGAGTGGACCTAAAAAGGGATTCACCCTCCCGTTTAATCCGCCTCTTTCTGGGCTGATTTCGCTTAGCCAGAAACTGCCTAACCTTGGCGGTTTGAAAAATATTCAGCTAATGGCAGATCTCAGGTTGACGGCTGCTCAAAATCGAATCGTTCCTCCTGAAGAGAAAACCCCAGGCTATCAATTGCTCAATTTTTCTTTGAACACTCAGTTCAAATGGAATAGAACCGCTGACGATGCTCGCTTGCGATTGAAGGTGAATAATGTGTTGAATACCCCATTTTTTGATCATACGAGCTTTTACAGGCTTATTGATGTCCCTGAACCTGGCAGAAACATTGCTCTCGCTTTGAACCTGCCGATATAAAGACTTAAAAATGAAAACAACATTAAATCTTACCGCTATGAAAACTATACTTAAACCATTTTTCTTTTTTGCTCTTGCGCTATTTGTACTTCAATCGTGCTCAGAAGAAGACGATGACATTCTTGTGACAGCCCCTGTCATTTCAAATTTTGAAATCGGAGGAGGGCATGATGAAGAGCACGAAGGTGAAGAGCATTCAGATGGAGATCATTCAGACGACGATCACGAAGGAGAGGCAATCGCCCACAAAGGAGAAGGGATGCATGTAGGCGCCGACATTTTGGCTCAGGTGCGTATCACTTCAATCACATTAGAAATACATTCTGATGAAGTGCAGCCTGGGGCTGGTGAAGTCGAATGGGACTTTAATCAAGTGTATACCGATGCAAAGTATATGGTGTTGAATCCGGAGTTTCATGAAGATATTCAGATTCCTGCGAACATTCCTTCAGGAGAGTACCACGTTACGTTGACGGTGGTAGATGAGCGCGGAAACAGCACGAGTGCCGAAGGCCATGTCGACATTATGGATGAAGAAGAACCTGTGAGTTAGTTGAACACAAACCTAAGCCCCACTGCTGATCACAGTTTGTGGGGTACATTTGTACTATGATAAAGAAAATACATGGCATTGCCTTTTTTGCTTTAGGTTTACTTGTTTTCAGTTGTACCGAGACCACAGCACTAGACGAAGAGAAGCCAACAATTACAATCAATTTCGCAAAGGGCTTTCCTCAAGCATGTGAACAGCTCAAGCGCGGTGAAACTTACACCTTTAAGGCTCAAGCAAGCGATAACCTCGGATTGGCTTCGTACAGTTTAGGTATTCACCACAATTTTGATCAGCACACCCATGACGATCAGCCCGAGGCCTGTGAAATGGATGCGGTAAAATCACCAGATAACCCGCTCACCTTAATGAATACCTATTCTATTGAGGGGGCTCCTCTAGTGGATGAGTTTACCATCAGCATCAGCATTCCGAATGACGTTGACCCTGGAGACTACCACTGTGCCTTTTCGGTTACCGATGTAACGGGCTGGCAAGGGCGTACTTCGGTAGATATAAAAATCATTGAATAGGACCTTCTTAAAGTCAATAAACTGCTTTTTTATTCCTAATTTTTGAGACAATTTGTCTCAAAATGAAGAAACTGATTTTAGGGGCTTGCCTTTCGGTTGGCCTCACCTTTCCAATGAGCGCTCAAGAGGTTGAAAAAGACCTTAGCGCTGCTGTTTTTAGAAGTATCGGTCCTTTTAGAGGAGGACGTGCCAATAGTGCTGCAGGTGTTGTAGGCGATCCGCTCACCTATTATATGGCTACTACTGGAGGAGGGCTTTGGAAAACCACAGACGCCGGTCACCGCTGGGTGAATGTTTCAGACGGCTATTTTAAAACCGGATCTATGGGTGCGGTTGCGGTCTCTGAGAGCCATCCGAATGTGGTATATGCAGGTATGGGTGAACACGCACCACGAGGTGTGATGACCTCATACGGAGACGGCGTTTACAAGTCGACCGACGGAGGAAAAACCTGGAAGCACATCGGGCTCGAAGCTACACGTCAGATCTCGCGAATCAGCATTCATCCTAACAATCCAGACATTGTATTTGTGGCGGCTCAGGGGGCGCTTAACGGGCCTACAAAAGAGCGAGGTATATACAAGTCAACCGACGGAGGTAAAACATGGCAACACACGCTCTATTTAAATGAGACTACGGGTTGCAGCGACCTTTCTATGGATATGCACAATCCGGATGTTTTGTATGCTGCCATGTGGGATCACGACCGCAAACCATGGGAGGTGCGTTCAGGAGGACCGGGAAGTGGATTGTATAAATCCACAGATGGGGGGCTAAGTTGGAGCACTATTCACCAGGGTATTCCTCAAGAAAAAGGAAAAATGGCAATCGCTGTATCACGGGCAGATTCGAATTGGGTCTATGCGGTTGTAGAAAGTGACACCTATGCCGAAAAAGGCGGGCTGTTCTTGTCGACCAACGCAGGAGACTCTTGGTCTAAGGTGAGTGGAGACCACCGCCTAATTCAACGTGCTTGGTATTATATCGAGGTTTTTCCAGATCCTCAAAACAGAGAAAAGGTCAATGTGCTTAACGCCTCTTACCTGCAGTCTAAAGATGCGGGTAAGACGTGGTCGCGTATTGAGGCCTACCACGGAGACTATCACGATTTATGGATCAATCCGAACAATCCGAGTAATATGGCAGTGGCCGACGATGGGGGAGTTTCTATCACCTTTGACGGTGGAGAAAACTGGACCGATCAAAAGAATATGCCGACGGCTCAGCTGTATCGCGTAGCCGCTGACGATCTTTGGCCTTACCATCTGTATGCAGGTCAGCAAGACAATACCTCTTTGCGCATCGCAACCCTAGCCCTCGGAACGAGCGGTATTGACCACCGTCACTGGCAACCTGCTGCAGGAGGTGAAAGTGCCTTCTTGGCGTTTGATCCTAAAAATCCGGTAAAGACGATGGGAGGTAGTTATCTAGGCTCTATTGATATCACGAATATGCAGAGCATGGCAAGTACCAACATCATGATTGAGCCGAACCTTTATTTAGGACTTGCCGCGCGTGACATGAAATACCTGTTCAATTGGAACGCACCTATTATCAAATCGCAACACGAGCCAAACACCTATTTTCACGGAGCGCAATACGTGCTGAGAACCCGAGACGAAGGGCATTCGTGGGAAGAAATTTCTCCTGACCTTACTCGCAATCAAGATGAAAAGCAAGGTAATGGAGGGGTCCCTTACACCAATGAAGCGGTAGGGGCTGAGAATTATGGTACGTTGAGTTACATTATTGAGTCGCCTCATGAGTCCGGGGTTTTAGTGACAGGCAGTGACGATGGCTTGGTGCATATCACCAAGGATGGGGGCAAGACCTGGCAAAATATCACGCCAAAGAAACTACCAGAAACTTTAATCAACGCCATTGATATATCGCCACACGATAAAGGGACCCTTTACATCGCGACCACGCGTTACAAATTCAACGATTTCACCCCAGCCTTATACAAGTCAACAGATTATGGCAAATCTTGGAAGGCGATTTCGAACGGTATCCCCAATGGTGCATACACGAGAGTAGTACGCGAAGATCCTGTTCGCAAAGATTTGTTGTTTGCGGGGACCGAGCTTGGGCTGTACGTTTCTTTTGACGGAGGATCAAATTGGCAGTCGTATCAGCGCAACCTTCCAGTTACCCCGATCACCGATCTGTTGATCAAACACGATGACCTTATTGTTGCCACCCAGGGTAGATCGTTCTGGATTTTAGACGATATGAATCTATTCCGTCAATACGACGGTGCGTCGGCGCCACGTTTGTATACTCCAGAGCCAGCAGTAATGGCGAATTGGTATTCTTCTATGAACGCCAAAAATCCTTCAGGAACGAGCGATTTTGTGGGCGTTAATCCGGCCAGTGGAGTGGTGTTTTATTACGCCCTACCAAAGCTGGCAGAAGAGCAAGAGGTACATCTTGAGATTAAGGATCAAGAAGGGCAACTTGTCCGTAGCTTTACGTCGAAAGAAGACACCTCTTTTATCTCTTATGAGGGGTATCCGTCAAGGCCTGCTACACTTGATAAAAAGGCAGGATTAAATCGTTTCGTATGGGATATGCGCTATGAAACGCTAGAGGGCATCCCAGCCGTTTATATTGAAGCCAGTTTTAAAGGACACAAGGCAGTTCCGGGCAAGTACACCGCAACGCTCTCTTACGGAGATTACACGGCATCGGTACCCGTAGAGATTCGCAAAAATCCGCTGCTTGAAACCACTGATGCTCAGTATGCAGAGTATCATGTATTTATGAGTGAGGCAGAGGCCACCTATAACGATATGACCCAACAGGTGAATCGCCTTTATGAAAAGACCAAGCGTCTAGAAAAAATAGCCGCCGAGCAACCACTAGAAGCAGCATTGAAGGCAGAGGTTGAGAAACTTCTTGAAGATCTGAAGGCCTGGGATGGAACCATGGCCCAGCGCTTGAGTAAAGCCTACGATGATGTAGAGAATTACGTTAACGGGTTCACGGCCAATTATATCAGAGCCTTTAACGAAGCCGATTCTGACCAGCCAAGGGTAACTGCGGGAACCAAGAAGCGAATCGCTGAATTGAATGCCGAATGGCAGCAGCATAAGGCTGTTGGAGATCCTTTAGAAGAACGCCTTGCACGTATGGAACGACAGTTGTTTGAAGCGGGTGTGGGAGCTTTAAGTTTATAAGCGTATGGAAAAGCACAAGGAGTCAATGATGATGTCGCTCGGGTATAATCCCGAGTGGAGTGAAGGATCGGTCAAACCTCCGATTTTTCAGACCTCAACCTTTGGGTTCAAGACCGCCGAAGAGGGAAAGCGTTTTTTTGAAATTGCCTACGGAAAGTCACAGCTAGGCCCTGACGAACAGATGGGTTTGATCTACTCGAGGTTGAATAACCCGAATATGCAGATCCTTGAAGAACGCCTCGCGGTGCTCGAAGGAAGCGAAGATGCCGCCGCTTTTGAAAGTGGAATGAGTGCAATTTCGACCGCGATGTTGGCCTACCTTAAGCCCAATGACGTCTTATTGATCAGCGATCAGGTTTACGGAGGAACTCACCACTTCGTCCATCACTTTTTAAAAGATATCGGAGTTGAGGTG
Source organism: Flavobacteriaceae bacterium (assembly GCA_023264015.1). GTDB lineage: Bacteria > Bacteroidota > Bacteroidia > Flavobacteriales > Flavobacteriaceae > UBA3478. The sequence continues at coordinate 19,015 of JALQTJ010000006.1, forward strand.
GTGGTATTATCGGCTATTGATGATGTTGCTACCATCATGTCTGAATTAAAGGATAAAAACTGTGTCGAACGGGTACGGATGATATACACTGAAACGCCTGCCAATCCGACCGGAAAATTGATTGACCTTTCATTACTTGAGCAACTTAAAGCAGCATTAAATGAACATACGGCCCAGCCGGTAATCTCTGCCGTAGACAACACCTATCTTGGCCCAATTTGGCAAAACCCTATTGAACTCGGAACTGATTTGGTATGCTATTCAGCTACCAAGTTTCTCAATGGGCACAGCGATGTGATCGCTGGTGCCGTTATGGGATCAAAAGAACATATCGCACCGGTTAAAGGTTTGCGCACCTTCTTAGGAGGCATGATTGCTCCTTACACCGCATGGCTTCTTACTCGCAGTCTCGAAACCTTGCACGTACGCATGGATTACCAAACCAAAAATGCGGCTCAAATTGCTGAGTTTTTAGAGGCGCATAAAAAGGTAACCCGTGTGTACTTCCCAGGCTTACCCTCTATGGGAACGCGTCAAAATGCGATCTATAACAATCAATGTAAGGCTCCGGGCGCCATGATCAGCTTTGTAGTTCAGGGCGATGAAGCAGGTGCATTTCGATTTTTGAATGCCCTTAAACTGGTCAAATTAGCGGTGAGTTTAGGGAGTAACGAAAGTCTAGCGCAGCATCCGTTCTCAATGACACACGCCAATGTTCCTGACGATGAAAAACTCAGCACAGGGGTAGCCCTAGGCTTGGTGCGCCTCAGTGTAGGGATCGAGCATGTTGAAGATCTGATCGACGATCTTTCTCAGGCTCTCGAGCAGGTCTAGTCTAAGCGGTTGAGGCAAGCTGCAGCATGGCTTGGGCAAACTGATCAATCTCGGTTTCTGAGGTGAAGACATTAGGAGTAATGCGGCATCCGTCTACACCAGCTCCTTCTATGGCTACGGTGAATATTCCGTAGGTGTCCATTAACTGCTTAGCCAATTCAGAGGCACGGATTGTTTTTAATCCGACATTGCCGATTCCGGCATAACGCTGCTGTTGAGCAGGGGTGTTCATGCGTATATTTTTGTGATCTCTCAAAGCCTCCATCCAACGCGTTGCCAATGCGCGTAGCCGTTCTTCTTTTCGCTGAGGCCCCAGTGCCTTGTAGTAGGTGATCGCGTGCTCAATAGCGAGGTCGTGATAGACCGGATGCGTTCCTTGGTGGCCAAAGCGTTGAATGCCATCAGTCATGCGATAGTCTTCTGTGAATAGAGGCCAAAGCGTTTCTTGATGTTTGGGGTTAATGTAGAGTAGTCCGCATCCCAGCGGGGTGGCCAACCATTTGTGTAAGCTTGAGCCGTAGTAGTCACAGCCAAGATCTTCAATAGTGAAATCAAAATGTCCAATGCAATGTGCACCGTCAACGAGTACCTCTACCCCGTGGCCATGCGCCATATCACAGATTTTTTTGATGGGTAAAATGTGCCCGGTAATATTGACCATGTGCGAGACCAAGATGAGGCGTGTTTGAGGCTGAATTAGGGCTTCGTAATGTGCTACAATCTCTTCATCGCTCTCGGGATGCATTGGAATATCAAGGTTGGTGATTGTTAGATCAAAGCGCTGCGCTACCTGGCGGATCATCTGTTGCATGGCTCCGTATTCTTGGTGAGCAAAGATGATGTGGTCGTCGGCCTTCCATGGGAGGCCTTTGATTACCGTATTCAAAGATTCGGTGGTATTACGAGTAAGAATCAGGCTTTCAGAAGAACAGCCAACGACTTCAGCTAAGGATTGAACGATCCGCTTTTTGTCAGGAAATTGGTCGTTGCGCATATAGTGTGAACCGCGCACATTAATCGTTTCAATATGCTTTTGCAAGGCCTTAAGGGTAGGCTGAGGAATGATATTGTAATAGCCGCTTTCAAGATTAATGTAGTCTTCTGTAAGAAGGTAATCGGCCCTCACTTTGTCCCAAAACTCGGCATCTGTATGAGTGTCTTCAAGCCAAGAAGGAATCCAAGGCCACTCTGTTCCAAGTCCGAGTCCGCCTAATCCGAGGAGTTGTAAGAAGCTGCGCTTGTCCATAATTTGATCTGTTTTGAATAGTGCTCCTGAGCAATTAGTTACTATATTAACTAAATCAACTGATTTATAACTAATTATGAAACAAATTGCCCAAACTTTTACGATGGTATTGAGTGGATTAGTGGCCTTAGCAGGCTGTGCCAACCCCGCGCCTTCAATCACCATTACTTATGACGATTCTTTAGGAAGTGACGGTTTTGACGGAAGGTTACTGGTATTGATCGGAACAGACGCTGAGCGCGAACCCCGGTTTCAAATCAATGACTCAGACCAGACCGGAATCGTCTTTGGAGTAGATGTTGAAGGTTGGATGCCCGGTGAAACCATAAGCATTGATCCGACTACCTTTGCCTATCCTGTGGGTAGCGTGGCAGACATTCCTGCCGGTGAATACACGATTCAAGCGCTGTTGCACAAATACGAAACCTTTAACCTTTCAACAGGTCACACGGTTAAGCTCCCTATGGATCAAGGAGAGGGGCAGCATTGGAACATTAGCCCTAAGAACATCTATAGTGTTCCGGTTCAGGCAACTTTAGGGAGTGGAGCTTCGGTCGCCCTGAACATCACCGAAGAGATTCTGCCGATCGAACCCGCCGCAGATACAGAATACATAAAACACATCAAGATTGAGAGTGAGCTGCTCACCGAATTCTGGGGTAGACCCATGCATCTGCAGGCCAATGTATTGGTGCCGCACGGATTTGATCCCGATAGCGATACGCAGTACCCTCTAATGATTTTTCACGGTCATTTTCCGAAGACTTTTGGAGGATTTAGAACCGAACCTCCTACGGCAGACCCTGACGATGGGGTATTCAATAGCCGCTTTGGTATTACGGGCTACGAATACATTCAGCAAAAAGAAGCTTACGACCTCTACCAGCAGTGGACCTCTGAAGATTTTCCGCGTTTTATTGCCATCGAGATTCAACACCAGAATCCGTACTACGACGATTCGTATGCCGTGAATTCGGCGAATCTAGGACCCTATGGTGATGCTATAACCTATGAACTCATTCCGCATATAGAGGCGCTCTATAACGGTGTGGGCGAAGGTTGGGGACGTTTTGTTTACGGCGGATCAACCGGTGGATGGGAGGCACTTGCGGTGCAGGTGTTCTATCCGACCGAATACAACGGTGCCTTTGCGGCATGCCCTGACCCGATTGACTTTAGAGCCTATACCGCGGTGAATCTATACGAAGACGAGAATGCCTATTATACCGATGGGCCTTTTAGAAAGACGCTCAGACCGGGTATGCGAGATGGTAAAGGAATGCTCAAGTCAAGTCTACGAGACATGAATTATCGTGAGCTGGCCTTAGGAACCAACGGACGTTCAGGTGACCAGTGGGACATTTGGCAGGCCGTATATTCTCCGGCCGGCGAAAACGGTTACCCCAAACCGATCTGGGACAAACAATCGGGAGCCATTGACCGCGATGTGGCTAATTATTGGAAAGAGAATTACGATTTGCGCCATATCATGGAGCGTGATTGGGAGAAATTGGGCCCAGACCTCAAAGGAAAAATCTTCTTGTACTGCGGTGACATGGACAATTACTACCTGAACAATGCCGTTAAACTTACCGAAGACTTTTTAGAGTCTACCACCAACCCGTATTACGAGGGTGAGGTCGATTATGGCGATGGTGCAGAGCACTGCTGGAACGGCGATCAAGAGAATCCTAACCACATCTCTAGGTTGCGTTACAATACCATGTACTTGCCTAAGATCACCCAGCGTCTGAAAGAGACCGCCCCTAAAAACAACCGTTTAAAAAATTGGAAGCTCAATTAAAATGAAGAAATCGATTCTATTGATAGTAGCAGCCCTGACGCTAAATACAGCACTTCAGGCTCAAGAAAATGCGCAACATGTTGAAGATGTATTTGCTTCTTCAATCGACGCCTCTCGATTTAAAGCGCATTTACAGAAACTAACTGAGCGCCCTCACGTGGCGGGTAGTGCGACCAACGAAGAGGTGCAGCGCTATATGACTTCAGTTATGGAGGCTGCGGGCTTAGACGTAAAATCATACCCCTATGACGTCTATCTACCGGCGACACCAGGCGAATCATTCGTAGAGATTGTTACCCCTGTGCGCCAGACTTTGACGCAACAAGAAGACGTACTTGAAGAAGACCCTTTCTCTTCAGACGAACTACTCTGGAAGGGGTGGAATTCGTTCTCTGGAAGTGGAGATGTGACAGCTGAGGTGGTTTACGTGAACTACGGAACGCGTGAAGATTTCGAGCAATTGAAGCAACTTGGCGTTTCTTTAAACGGAAAGATTGCTCTAGCCCGCTATGGTGGAAACTTCAGAGGCTCTAAAGCCAAGTTTGCTGAAGCTAATGGCGCGGCCGGACTACTCATCTATTCAGACCCGAAAGACAACGGATATGCACGAGGTTTGGGATATCCTGAAGGACCCTACTTTAATGCGTCAACTATACAAAGAGGTTCTCTGCTTACCGTAGATTTTACAGGAGATCCGTTGACTCCCTATGAGCCGGCGCTTCCGCTTGACGGAAAGAAGAAGATCAAAAGACTCAACCCGTCTGAGGTAGGCCTACACACTATTCCAGTACTGCCGATCGCCTATGGTGAGGCACAAAAAATCATGAGTCAGATGACCGGAACTCCTGTTCCACTGGCTTGGCAAGGAGGCTTGCCCTTCACCTATCGCTTAGAGGGTGGAGCGCATCTCAAGGTACGTGTGAAGGTCGACCAACCTATTAATTATACGCGAGTTGCCAATGTGGTGGGTACCTTAAAAGGTGCGGAGCTTCCGGACGAGTGGATCATCTTGGGTTGCCATTTTGATGCCTGGGGATTTGGTGCCACCGATCCGAATAGCGGAACGGCAATGCTTTTAAGCTTGAGCGAGAGTCTTGGTAAATTGGCGGCGCAGGGATACCGACCTAAACGTTCGATTATGATCGCCCATTGGGATGCAGAAGAGCACGGAGTTATCGGTTCTTCAGAGTGGGTAGAACAGTTGAGCGATGAGCTTGGGGCCAAGGCTATTGCCTATATGAACTTTGACGGAGGGGTTTCAGGAAAGAATTTTGGAGCCTCAGCATCACCGACCTTGAAGCGTCTGATTACCGAGGCTTCGAAGGAGGTAAACTATCCGTATACCGATCAGTCGCTCTACGAATTCTGGAGACGTGACGCAGACGAGCCGCGCATCGGTAACCTCGGGGGTGGATCAGATCACATTGCCTTTTATATGCATGTGGGGGTGCCTTCTCTCAGTGGGGGAGCAGGAGGTCCCACTGCCTACCATTCTAATTACGATAGCTATCATTACTATTCGACCTTTGTCGATCCTGAATTTCAGATGGGTCCGACAATCGAGCACCTTGCAGGTCTAATGGCGCTGCGCCTATCCAATCGCTCTGTGATCGATTACGACCTAATGCGCTATGCGGTCGATTTAAACAGCCATTTTTCTTCTGCCGAGAAAAAGGTCAAAACTTACCATAATGAATTCAAAGGATTCACCGCCTCTAAACGAGCGTTGGTATCGCTAGAAGACGCTGCCCAATCACTCGCAGAGACCTTAGATCAAGTGTCATCAGAAGCTATTTCGAAGAAGGCCTTGAGAGCGATCAATTCCCAATTAATCGCTCTTGAGAAGAGCTTCATCGAAGAAAAAGGCATGGATTACGGCGCGTGGTACCGTTCGCTTTACGCCTCAACTGACCCGTTTAGCGGATATGCCTCATGGATGCTTCCGGGAATAGAGTACGAGGTAGCACTCAAGCGCAGTGAAAACCTTGAGGCTTGGGATGTTCGCTATGCAGCGGCAATCGATCGTCTCACTTCAAAAATGAATGCATTAAAAGACTATTTAGGGCAGTTATAATCCTTTAACGTGTAGCACCAGAGCCTTTCACGAATCTTCCGGGGAAGGCTCCTGTGTGTTCACCTTCTTTCAGCACCTGCGCCCCATTGACCCAAACTTCACTTACCCCAGTAGCGTATTGTAAAGGCTCGTCAAAGGTCGCATGATCGGTGACCGCCTCTGGGTCGAAAAGTACGAGGTCGGCATAGTAACCTTCTTTAAGAAGTCCTCTTTTTGCAATACCAAGATTAGTGGCCGGAAGGTGAGATAGTTTTCGAACCGCCTCTTCTAGTGAAAGTAAGCCTTCATCTCTTGAGAACTTTCCGAGTACACGGATGAAACTACCGAACGCTCTCGGATGGGTTCTGAAGTTTTTGCTGATATCAGAGTACGATCCGGCGTCTGAAGAGAATGAAACCCAAGGGAGCTGAACCTTTTTGCGAATATTGTCTTCAGACATACTGAAGTATATGCATTGGATTCGGCTGTCGTCTTCTACCGCTAGATCGACGATCGTTTCTTCAGGAGGTGTTCCTCTTTCTGCACTGACTTCTGCAATCGTTTTTCCGCGGTATTTGGCGTCCATTTCGGGCTTGTTGAATCCGACCATCAAAATGCCATCTGCAGGTTGTTCTTCAAGTTCTCTTCGGATGTCAGCTAATAGGCGCGGACGCACCTTAGGGTCTTGCATGCGATTCATCCACGCGCGATGACCTCCTTCTTGAACCCAAGTTGGAATCACTCCAGTAAGACCTGTAGAACTCGCGTTATAGGTATACATATCGGCGGATATTTTAAGTCCCTCAGCTTGAGCCCGCTCAACCCTTGCAATAACAGAGTCTAGCAAATGCCAGTTGCTTTGCCTTGAGGCCTTGAGGTGATAGATTTCGGCCGGAACTTGAGCTTCACGTGCCACCGTTAGTAGTTCGTCGAGGGCCTCGAGAATGGCGCGACCTTCACTGCGCATATGAGAGATGTAACGACCGTTGTAAGGAGCTGCAGCCTTGTTTAGAAAAACCAGTTCTTCGGTATCTGCATAATCTGCCGGGGCATAGATTAGCGATGAGCCAATGCCAATTGCTCCTTCTTGCATAGAAGTCTCGACGATTTCTTTCATCGCCATGTATTCTTCAGGGGTTGCCTTTCTGTTTTCGTACCCTACCGTTTGAACGCGTACTGTTGTTGCACCTAGATAAGAGGCAACATTAGTCGACACCCCATTATCTTCTAGGGCGGTCATAGCCTGACCAAAACTTTGATAATCCTCTGCTCCGGGCGTACCGGTTGGACCAGGTGATCGACCTTCTCCGAATACTTCTAAGGTAACCCCTTGCTTTAGGTCGCTAAGTGAGCGGCCGTCTTCAAGCAGCGAATCATATGCCCAACTTAGCATATTGATGAATCCAGGACTCAACACTTTGCCTTCGGCATTGAGTTCTTGTGCAGCAGTAAATGCGATGGGTTCGCCCACATAGGCGATGGTATCTGCATTTACCCCAACCATTCCAGTGTAGCGCGCATCACCGCTTCCGTCGATAATGGTAGCGTTTGAGATAACGAGATCAAAGGCTTGCGGTTGGCTGCAGGCGGTTAGCAATACAATGCTGAAAAGAAGAAATAAGCGGTTCATAGGCAAGGATTTAGAGTTTCAAAATACTAAAAAGCAAAGTTGTATTAATGCGCTATGGAAAAAATCACCTTCAGGAGTATCTTTGAAATAAGGTTGAATGAATTTCGAAATGAAGGATTATAACGCATTAGATCGCATACAGGTGATTGGCGATCGGGTTTTAGTGAAACCCAGAAAAGAATCTGAGCGCACCGAGAGTGGATTGTATTTACCTCCTGGTGTGAAAGAGAAAGAGAAGATTCAATACGGATACATAGTGCGTTCTGGACCAGGTTACCCTATCCCCAATGCGCCAGATGAGGGAGAACCGTGGAAGTTAGATAACGAAAAGGTCAATTATGTGCCTTTGCAAGTACGAGAGGGAGACCTTGCGGTATTCTTACAACACTCAGCCTTTGAAGTCCAATACAAAGGCGAAAAATACTTTATCGTTCCTCAGTCTGCCATTTTGATGATTGAGCGCGACGACGATCTATAACGAGTTGATGGCATCAGCAGTTCATCTTTCTTTGATTACCTCTGGTGAAGAGGTCGCGTTGCTCGAAGCATTTGCGGCTGAAATATGGCGCGAACACTACCCGCCGATTATCGGAAAAGACAAGGTCGAATTCATGCTTGAAAAGTTTCAGTCTACAGAAGCACTTTTGACCCAGATTGAAGAAGGCATGCAACTGTTCTGGATTACTGTTGAAGGAGAGCAGGCTGGATACGCGGCCATTAAATCTCAAGAGACCCCCTATTTGTTTGTCAGTAAATTCTATGTCCACAAGACCTTTAGAGGTCGAGGTATCGGAAAGCAGGCGATGCAGTTGCTGAGAGTTAAGGCGGCTGAGATGCGTTTAAACGGATTAGAACTTACAGTCAATAAGAACAACGATACAGCTATTCAATTCTATGAGGCCTTGGGTTTTGAAAATATCAAAGCTCAAAAAGTAGCTATCGGAGGCGGATTTTACATGGACGATTACGTGATGCGACTCAGCGGGATTCGTTAGAAATTAAATCCCATAGATTCCCATATAAATCTTTGAAAACGAGAACCTTTCCGTACTCTTCATAACGAGGCCCATTGACAATCTCTACCTCATGATTTAGCAGATTGCGATGAAAATCATCAAACGAATCAGTGTATAAAAACAGGAACACCCTGCCTCCGGATTGGTTGCCGACAAATTCTTCTTGGTAAGAATTACTGGCCTTTGCCAGTAAAATGCGGCACCCTTTCTCAGCCACAGTAGATGCTCCCAATACAACCCAACGCTTGGTTTCGGAAAGCACTGTGTCCTCAATGAGATAGAAACCAAGTACTTTAGAATAATAGGCAATAGCCTCATCGTAGTCTCTAACTAATAATGCAATTTGGCCTAAATGACTTTTCAAGATTTTAAATTTCTGCGAACAACTAAAAGATAAGGCACTACACAAAGAAGTCCGGCAATAAAGAATAAGGCAGATACATTTACTAGCGGAAGTTCAAAAAGCTCACTCAGCATCCATACAGTGTTAGCGGAAAGCCAAAGTCCAAGAAGAATATTTTCTATTCTTTTCATCGGCCCTTGTGTATAAGCAATGAGGTAAAGGGTGATGAGAAGTGTAGGAACCGCGAAAACTAATGAAATCATTTGAAGGTATGCCTTGTATTCTGTGAAATGAATGGCAGCGAACCAAGAAGCATCTTTTACGATCCAAAGCGGAAAGTGCAGGCTTTCTAAAGCCGCTACACGATCCTTAGGAGATAAAGTTTTAATCAGCTATAATCTTTAAAATATTTGAAATGTAATTCAAAAAATGATTCAAAAAACGAAAAGTAGCCCCGGCGTGACTCGAACACGCATCTTGACCTTAGGAGTGTCTTATTCTTCCCTTGAACTACGGGGCCAGAATATTAAAGGGTTATTGCTTCTCCAATTTTAAGTAGTTCTAGGGTTACTCCATGGTCAATGAAGTAGTTTGCCGCAGTATCGTGATCGATTTCAATATATCCGAAAGTATCATAATGATAACCCATTACCCGATTGCAATTCAGAAACTGGGAGGCCTTGAGAGCATCGGTGTAACCCATGGTGAAATTATCCCCTACCGGAAGAATGGCAAGGTTCAGATCAAATTCTTCTCCGAATAATTTCATATCATAGGTAAGTGCAGTGTCTCCTGCTATATAAATTGACTTTCCTTCAGCTGAAAGAATAAACCCTCCAGGTTGGCCCCCATAGGTTCCGTCTGCAAAACTAGAGCTGTGAATCGCATTGACATACTTCAACGTTCCGAAATCAAAATCATAGCTTCCGCCGTGATTCATAGGATGCCCTTGTATACCCTTAGCTCCGTAATGCGTAATAATCTCATAATTTGAGATTAAGGTCGCACCAGTTTGCTTGGCTATTGCTTCAACGTCTAGGGTATGGTCTTGATGCGCATGAGTGATAAGAATGTAATCTGCTTTTAAACCATTTACTTCAATTTTGTCGTTTTTTGGATTCCCTGAAATGAAAGGGTCTACAATCAGGATCTTATTTTTAAGCTCGATTTGAAGGCATGCATGGCCTAAAAAGGTGATTTTCATATTTTCGGACTTAGGTTATAAAAATAAACAGCATGCGCTTTTTCATCCACACCTTTATTCAATTTTTAAAGGACAAAGACTATCGGAGCTTGTTAGGAGCTTCTGTGCTGATCCTTTTCGGAGGCGCATTTTTTTACATGTATGCTGAGGGCTGGCGCTTTCTTGATGCGCTTTACTTTTCAGCCATTACCTTAACCACCATTGGGTACGGTGATTTTTCTCCTCAAACCGATCTGGGTAAGATCTTTACCATTATTTATATCGGTTTTGGTGTGGGTTTGATCCTAACCTTTGTGAACACGGTCTTCAATCACTTCAGACAGACGCGAAAAGACTACAACGATTCTTCTAAGCATCAAAAGAAGAAAAAGAAAGATTAAGGGTTTAGGATCTAAGTACCGTGCTTGCGTTACCTTGACTCGCAGGCATGACCACAACATCGGCGAGGTTGACATGGGGCGGACGCGTTGCCATAAAGGCAATGACCTCAGCAATGTCTTTGGCATATAATGGATTGGCTCCTTCATACACCTTGGCAGCACGTTCACTATCGCCTTTGAAGCGAACCTCAGAGAACTCGGTATGCACTAATCCAGGATGTATGGCTGCAACACGTATCTGATCTGCCAAGAGATCTAGTCTTAGGCCCTCGGTAAATTTATCCACTGCTGCTTTACTAGCGCAATAGGCAGCCCCGTTGGTATAGCCCATTTTCGCTGCTGTTGAACCCATATTGATGATCAGTGCACCACTCTTCTTGGGCATGAGGGGCAGTACCTCTTTGGTCACATAAAAGAGCCCTTTAACGTTGCTGTCTATCATAGCGTCCCAATCTGCTATACTTGCGGTTTGAGCTGGATCTAACCCATGGGCGTTTCCGGCATTGTTCACGAGTAAATCGATCTGGCGAAATGCAGCGGAGAGTGAGCTCACTTTTTCTTTAACGGCTTCATGGTCACTCACATCAAAAACGAGAAAGGTTGACGGATGTGTTAACTCCGTTTGCAACTCTTTTAAGCGCTCTTCTCGGCGCCCGCAGAGTACGAGTTGAAAACCTGCCTGATCTAATGCTATGGCTGTAGCCCGTCCGATGCCGCTGCTTGCTCCCGTAATGAATGCTGTCTTAATCATATCGTTTTAAACTGTTTTTAAAACTACGAATGTTCTAGGTCATAGTGGTACTTGAATACGATTAATGCCTACCTTTTACTCATGATCAATGCCCTTAAGAAACATCCTTTAGGATTCCTGTTTTTGATTTTAACCGCGGTTTTTATTGCTGCCATGGTGTTTTCTAGATCGTTTTTTGATTGGGCATTTGAGCGCCATCAAAATCAGTGGAGCTGGTACCTCAGACCGCTTTTTTTATTGCCGTACGCCTTCTTTGCCTACAAGAGAAATTTCTCAGGAATGATGGCGAGCGTTTTCGCTTTATTCACTAGCATGTGTTGGTTTAATGTGCCTGATCAGGTGAGCGAACAAGCATTAGAGTTTTTGAAATTTGAGCAAGACTACCTGCAGAGTGAATGGGGAATGGGCAAGGCGCTTTTAATGCTTACAGTTCCTCTTACCTTTTGGGCGCTCGGACTTGCCTTTTGGCGCCGAAGTTTGCTCATGGGTGGTGTCGTAATGGCTGTAGTTGCGGTTGCTAAAATTGCGTGGAGCATTGTGAATGCCCAGGAGGCTGGAGCCTCTATCGTAGTACCTGCACTCACAGGTCTCGCTATAAGTGCAGGCATACTGTTTGCGGTTTCTAGGTTCTTGAAACCAAAGAATAGGGTAAAGGATAATTTTTAAATGGAGTTGTCAGTTAGTTGGTGAGATTTGTTCCACTTTATCCTGTAAACGTAATTCTACTTTTAGGGCTGCATTCTCTTCGGCCTTCTTAAAGCCAGCATCAATGTCTAAGGTGTGTATTCTTCCTTCGAGCTTTAGCGCTTCTAGATCGATTTTTTGTTTGAGTCTTAAGTAATGATCGACTACTTCGGCGTATCCATCTTTGGTAAACCGAATGGCATCTCCTTTTAATAGGTGAACATCAAATCGAATGGTCTTACTATTATCTAGCTCTAAAACAATATCTGATACTTCGGCATTTTGTGCAGTAAGAATAAAGTTGAGTAAGCTTTGTTCAGTTGGATTTTCAAATTCAAAACGGGTATACAATGGCTCTCCGGGTTGTCTGACCTTAGGTTCATGGTTAAATCTTATTGCATGAACTTGTCTAATTCCAATGATTTCTTCGTCTTGGAGAACGAGTTCAAATTCAGTTTCTGTTCCTTTCATACGTTCTTTCTGCTCTGCACTGAAGGCATTTTCCATGCGTAATTTCTCCCAGTCACCAATACGCTTGAATATAGCCTCAGTCTGACCGTTTTGTTGAAGTACATTCTCTCGAACTACGAAAGCAAAGCCTGCATCATAGGCTGCAGATCGTGCAAGCATCCATTCAATATCTTCAATGGTAGTATTAGGACGCAGACTGAACCAACCAAGCATATTTGGCATCAAATTACGCTCAAAATAGGCTTGATTTTTAAGCCTGTATTCAGTCTGACTTTCTCTAAACCCTGCATACCATGGCTCACCCCAATTCATACGAGAATATGTATGCCAAAAGAAATGAGTGGTGCGACTAGCATCTATGATCAGCTGTGATTTGATTTCTTCAGATAGGTTGCTGTACCAGGTTTGAGTAAAGAGAAGCTCACCATAATTACCCATTCCTGTAGAGCGATTTCCTTCTAACCCATCGAAAGAAATCTGGCGGATGCCTGTATAGTTGTACAAATTCGAAAGGCGTTTTGCCATTTCGATTGATAACTCAGGATTCGTTAAAAATACATTGTAAGGGTGATCTGTAAGCTTGAAAACAGTTTCGCCACTAGCATGAGAACCCGCATTAGTTGCCCATGCACCCCGTTCACAATCGAGCAGTCGATAAGGCATTTCTTTACTCACACTATTGTATCGGATCAATTCATTTCCGATTCTAACCGTTTTGAGATTGTTATTCTTGTATTGGGCGAAAAAAGACGCTTCATCAATGGGGATTTCCGTTTGGGTCGCATCTATTGCTTCAGAAAGTATTGAAGTGCCAACGCTTCCAAGACGTGGATCGGGCTTTGGTGTCACTAAAGGATCATTGGTAGTGATAAAGTTAGAAAGTGTGTGAACTCCAACATAAATGCCTGAGGCTTCAGCCTTTTCAACACAGGCTTTGAGCCCGTCCCATCCATTCGGGAAAGAAGTTTTTTTGAGCTCAAAATGACCCCAATTTTCAAATGGGTCTGAATGGTATAGGTATTTTAATCCGGCTTGCTTGGTGATTGCAATGGCTTTATCTATAGTTGCTTCACTAAAGTCATAAATAAGATAAGCTGCTGCAGCACCTTTAGCTGTTTTTCCCCACTGTCCGTCGATTTGAGGATGCGGAAGCGATTCAGTAACCTCAATTTTTCCGATGGTTTCTAAAGTAGCATCTCGCTGAACACCGAATAGTGCAATTTTTGATCCGATAATACCCCCATCTTCATATACAGGTGAAACATAAAAATCGTGATTGAGGTTAGATACAACGCGTTCATCGAATCTATTTCTAACATATGCTTGAAGGGTACTTCCGAAAAGCTCTGGTTTAGCAGCTTCTACTCGGTAGAGCGTCTCGCGCTTGCCTTCTTCGTTGAGGTCAGAATAATCGTCTTGTTCGAAGATGTCCAATTGAGGGGTTGTATCGTTATCGTACCACGGATAACCCCCAAGAGTCTTGGCATTTAGGGCTTGTAATCCTATTGAAAATGAACTACCCTGAACAACCCCTACAGTTTCCCCTATACGCTCATTTAAAGTGGTGGCGTAGGGTCCCCAGGCCAGCCATTCTATTTCATCGATCCGATTGCATGCAATGACCTCAAAGCGCAAATGAGTTGGATATTCTGTAAGTTCTAAATCGATTAGAAGGTCGTGGTCAAATTCGATACGAAACAATTTTCCCTCTTGGTTCAAGCGTTTAGGTCTTAATACAGAGCCTTTAACGCTTACTTGAATCAGCGGTGATACGATGTCTTCTGCTAGATAAGATTTACCTGTGGATATATCTGTGATTCGAGAGAAATTACCGCTATTATCGATTGTGATTTCGAACGTATCTGTTTCGAGCTTGACGTACTCATTAGCACCTTGCTCGCAACTAACGAATAGGGTGAGCCAAACAATCCATATGACAAACCATCCTCTATGCATCGTTTTAGTCTCTAGGAACCTCGATGTGCTGTCCTAAAAAGAGGGCGTTTAAGAACATGCGGTTCATTCCGTAGGTGGTTCCTCTGAAGTTCGGATCGTCTGCAAATAAAACTACGCGTCCTGATCCTACTCGACTTACGAGTACAGCCGCAGATTTACCTAAGAAGTCACGTTTGTTGGCTTCAGAAATGTATCCGTCTACATGAGCATCTTCAGTGTAGCGGGCTACTGTCGCGTACGAATTCTTGCTCGGAGCCATCCAATTTGTATTGTTCTTGTAGAAGGGGAGCACCTCTTGTGTATACCCAAATCCGAGGGGATGGGTAAGATCAAGCGAAGCGTTTACAAAAACACCTCCAAGAGACTCTCTCCCGATGTGTTCGCTTGACTCGACGTAAGGGAGACGCTCAGTATCCTTGTCTTCAGGTTTTTCAACTAAGGCCTCTTCAACCAGATTTTTTGAAATGGCCCAAGTAGAGGCCGTTCCGATGGTGATCAGCGTATTGCCCTTTGAAATCCAATCTTTAAGGCGTGATTGAAAGCTCTCAGGATAGCTTCCTGAAACTAAAACCAACACGTTATAGGGGTCTAAAGAGGCACGAGAAAGGTTGCGCATAGGAATTTTAGTGATCGGCATGCCGATACGCGTATCGAGTAGGTGCCATACTTCGCCCGCTTCGTAAGAGCGTGTTCCAGTTCCGATGACCATGGCAGCTTTTGGTGTTTTTAGTGGCATCATGAATCGACTTCCGAGGTCTACTCCTGAGCTACTCCATCCGGTCTCTGCGGCATATACAGCTACGTTGAATTTTTGAGCCTCACGCTCGAGTATTTCTTGAACAGTTTCAGGACTCTTTTTTTGCAAAGAGACGGGTACGATGAGTGATCCGTAGTTGAATGATTTGACTCCTTTGTCGGTTTTTACCGCGAAAGGTTTGAACGCTGCTGTGGGAACCAAACCTTCTTTTTGAAGCGCATAGGTAAAGGCGGGCAGGTTGTAATCGACAGCATCTACCACATAAGCGTAAGCACCCTTGCTAACGGTTACGTCAGCCTTCAGGTCGTCAGCCTTCACTGGCTTTAGGTTTGACGGAAGTCTACTGACACCGCTATAATTCAACTGATAGAAATTCGCCAATGACCAGGCAGAAGCGTCGTAATACACGCTGTCTCGGTAGGCTTCATAGGTTTCAAAAGCGGTTTGCACAATGCGGTATTGAGGCTGTTTGGTCGGGATCACAAACGCGTCATTTGACCCGGTATACACCTCGACCTTGTGATGTTCCATGAGCTTCAAAAAGGCCTTTGCTTTGTTGCGATCAGGTTCATTGAAGGTATACGCCTTCACAGGATCCTTAGCAGAACGGCTCATAGCACTTTCGAAAAACTTGCGTTGATAATCGCGCATAAAAGCCTTGTTCTCGACGGCAGCTTTCAACGTTGTCATGCTAGAAACGTATTGGTTTCGGATGGTGAACGGAAAGGTGATTTCACCGAAGGCCGTTGTTTGTTTTAGTCCTCTTGAGCTTGCTTGCTCGAACAATAACCCTAATCCTCCTTGTAGATCAGGATACGAAGAGCCGTATCCCGGATAAGTGCCGTCAAATACTTCTCTCGAAAAATAGAACGATCCAATCGAATCTAAAGCCTTTGAAAAATATCCTCCGAAGAGCTCGTTAAGGTCTTCATAGTTTTCTTTCGGCATGATAGGATCTTTAGACCCATTAGGCTTCATAGGCTCGAAGAAGTAGGTGCTTTGCGATCCCATTTCATGAAAGTCAGTCACCACATTCGGATACCACTGGTGGTACCAATTGAGCTTTCCTTGACTCTCTGGGTTTACCGCTAAAATCCAATCGCGGTTGAGGTCAAACCAATAGTGATTAGTGCGTCCGCCTGGCCAATACTCATTGTGCTCGGCATCTTGAGGATCTGCTACGAGCGGAGTTCCCTTGTACATATTGGCCCAATAAGTGTGCCGGTCTCTACCGTCAGGATTAATGGTCGGATCGATGAATACCACCGCATGGTCTAGGTAATGCAAAATCTCTTTATGGGTAGAGGCGGTGAGTGTGTAGGCAGACAGCAGGGCCGCCTCAGAGCTTGAAGGTTCGTTGCCGTGCACGTTATAGGCAAGGTTCACGATAAGCGGTAGGTCTTTATCCGTTTGAGCAGGTGAGAGTGGATCTACCGACTTCAAATGCTCCTTCTGAATCTCGTCAAGACGATTTAGGTTTTCAGGTGATGAGATCACCAACATCACTAGTTTTCTACCCTCATGGGTACGACCGTATTCAATGAGTTCAGCCCGATTACTCTCTGAGGCGAGCTGACTTAAGTAGGCCACGATAAGATCGTGTCTCGTATGCTGCTCTCCGATTCCGTAACCCAAGAACTCTTTGGGACTAGAAACTTGACTTTCGTAAGGCTGATAGCGCTTTAGAAAATAGTCTTGCGCGCTAACCTGAGTCGCTGCAAATAAAATAACGAGTAAAAGACTTAGCTTTTTCATGTAATCGAGTGCTTTTAAATTAATCGAGGTGATTCCAGTGCATTAAGGTGTTCCAGAACAATCCGCTATCGTGATGATTGAGGTAGCGATTTAAGGGGTTGAAGGTGAAGGCGATGACGCGACCTTTTCCATGAGGTACATTGAAGATAGCTCCATGACCTACAATCTCATTTTCATTGCGAACCATTCCAGAGCGGACATATTTTCGAGATTTTTGCTCCGCTTTCTCAGCTGCTTTAGGCTGCTGATCTTCTGCGAATCCCATGATCTCGCCTTCATAGGGTTTTTCATCACTTAAAATGTCATCTCCATATTGAACAACCATATACTCACGGTCTCTTAAAGCCGTGCGCAGTAGCGGAGTGTTTCCTTTGTAGAGATGAAATTGCTCAGGGTAACCGTATAGGATTGGGCTTGAGCTTTGACGTATTTTGGCGGTTACAATAGACCCCGGATGAAACAGTTTAGACGGACTATGGCTGCTCAGTTGAGAACCAATACCCAACTCAGCCACAATAGAAGAACTGTTGTCGAGCGGTATTAGGATTCCTCCGGCCTTGACAAAGGCCTCGAGTTCATGAATACCTTCAAATCCTGGACCTCCGGTCATATCATCGGTGGCATCTGGGGTACCGTGGGCTTGAAATTGGGTGGTTTTTGTGAAAGGCATCGGACCAAATGAGGCGTCAACACCGTGAATAAATCGCTTGGCGTCTCCGCGTTGGTGAGGAATCACAATCACATCATAGGCATTCTTCAGCTTGCCATTTTTTAAATCGTCTTTATCAATGCTAGTGTATGGAATTCCTTTTTGTTCAAGGGTGAAGCGCACCCATCCTTCAGCCTGGGTGTCGGTCCAGCTATGGAATACCGCTATTTTAGGCAAGGTTATGGCTCTAAGCGAAGAACCTATGGCATCGGTTGCCTTGAGATCGAGTGAGTGGCGTGTTGCGAGTTCATTGGCCTGTGCGATGCTTAGGCCCTTGAAAACTAGAGATCCGGCCTTAAGCGTATCTGAAGCCACAATAAGTGACTGATCTGAAACATAGGCTTTCGCTCCTCGGGCGATATCTTTTAATCCGTAAAGAGCTGTTAGAGCGGTAGACTGCGCCTTGTAGTCGAGCACGTAGTCACTGCCACTACCCTCAATGATACCCGTATGGGTTACGTCTTCAGTGATCAATGCGAGTTGTTCTTGATCTTCAAAGACGGTCTCATTTTCTTCTACATCGACTCCATAGAGCATACTCAAGGTCCATGCAATGGCGTCGTATGGTGGAAACTTTGCCTCTTTAGGGTATTGTTGTGGAGTGAGTAAATCGTAAGCCAGTTTACTATAGGGTTGGTCAAGTTTTACGATATAATCTCCTTTTTGATCTCCTTCGATGACTTGATGAACTTCTATGCCTTGGGCACGCAGCTGATTTACGAGATAAGCAGCTATTGCAGGATCGCGCTGCTCACTTGGAATGGTGAACTGCTTTATCTTGTTTTTACTCGAAAATCGGGTATTGTTGACACTTTTTTGATAGAAGTTTTTAAGCAGGTTTTCTCGATTTTCTGCGGCATAGCTCAAGGATGCAAGTACTCCTGCCTGCATGTAATTCGTATTGTTTCGAGCCGACCAGTTGACCATACCTGAAGCAGGGTCTGGGCGATACCATTCTCTCGAAGTCACAGGGTCTCCAGCGTATTTGCTTTTGGTCAGATCGCGCAGATAAGTATTAGCTCCGGCGTTACCGAAGGTTTCATAGAAGCGCCCTACTGAGTTATGGGTGTTTGCTACCCAAACGCCATAGCCTGGCCACCATCCGTCGTAAAACGCCCAGTTGAACACTCCGGGCAACCCTTGAGAAGCAAGGCTGGTCATCTCATAATTCGCGATGGTTTGCCATTCTCCGATAGTGATCGGATCTACGTTTTCATTGTACGGACCGGTTCCGGTAGAAATGTAAAGTAAGGGTACCGATTCGTGCAGATCGAGCATCACATTTGGATGCCAATCGTAGTAAATTTTAAAGATGTTTTTGGTGATCTCTTGAGTGATTTGTAGTCCGTCGCGGTTGTTGTCGTGAAACACATAACGCCCCCAATAAGGGGTTGAACGCGGAAATCCATCGTCCCATTGTTCACGGAACTTGGTGTAGCGATGGTACCAGTCGACTTGTTTGTCGCGTCCGTCGGGTTCAGAAACGGGGTTAATCAGCACGACCACGTTTGAGCGTATTTTTTGGATCTCTTCAGAGTCGTCGGTGATCAAGCGATAGGCCAGTTCCATCAGCATCTCAGGTGAACCCATTTCTGTTGAGTGCATTCCACCATTGAGGTAGTAGACGCTCTTACCCTCAGCTATCAATTGTTCGGCGCGCTTTTGATCAGTCACTCTGGGGTCAGAGAGTTCACTCATGATGCGTTTGTATAGGTCCGAATGCGCCACGGTTTCTTCGCTAGAAATCAGTACCAAGTGAATCGGGCGGCCTTCTTCGCTGGTCCCTACTTGTTCCACTTTAATCCGGTTTGAGACCTCGGCCAAGGTCTTGTAGTAGCCATAAATTTCTGAGGTGTTGTGCATTACTCCCGGAGCTCCTATGATGGTTCCGAAATGTTTTAGCGGAGAAGGTATGGTCGGGTGATCTATGATTTTTGACACCGATTCAGGGTAAAACCTATCGTCAGTGGTGTATTCTCTGATCTGTTGCTCATAGTTGAGATCGCGCTCTTGAGCTTTAAGCCATTGAGTGCCTCCAAGAACCAGTAGACACAAGGCGAATAGGGTAAAAGTTTTGGTATTCATAGGTAAACGCATAAGAGGAGTTAAGATAATGAGATAATCTGCAAGACGAACAGCTTTGGTCAGAAACGATGTTTAGCGGCGTAAGCTCCAGACTTCATAGATGGGGTCGCCTCGACTGCTCAAGCCTGAGTGGTGCCAGTCGCCGTCTTTTAACTCGAAGTCAAAGGCGAGTGCTGCTCCCACACGACTATTGTCTCTAGAAAAGAATTCAATGTGCTCGGTGTACACTCCATCAATAGTGGTGTAACGTCCTCCGCCTGTTCCCATAAATTGTTTGGTTTCAGTGTTGTAGGCAATCCATTGAAAACGTGTACCTGATAAGATTTTCATGGTCTTTCTGGGTTGATCTGTTGATCGAGGAACTAATTCTTCTCCGCGTTTACGGGCCGACATGAGCCAAGCTCCTGCAAGTGCACCTGGGGTGTTTGTGTCAATTTGAGAAAAATTTAAGCCCAACCCTTCAGCCTGATAACCGTTAGGGCTTGGTACGAGATTAAATCGCAGTGTTTCTCCTACTTGTTCGGGCTGTTCAGAATCGAACTCTAAAGTGAGACTCCAAACAGTGCCGTCAAGTTGCCATGCACCTCCGATGGTCCGTATAAATTCCCCTTTCGAAGCACCAAACCAACTAATGGATTGGTAGCTTTCTGAGACGATAGAAATAACAGTCACTTCTCTGAGATTGGCATCCTGTGTCTTGGCCTGCCATGCGCCCAAAGGAGACTGCGCTGAGAGTATCAGGGCTGAAAGCCCCATGAGGATAGAAAATAGCGTCGTTTTCATCTGCTTTAAAATAGTCTTGAGAATGTACAAAATAGTTAGCTTTAAAAAACCCAAAACAATGGGTTGACCTAACTAATTGTATTATGAAGAGGATATTAAATTCATTTCAAGCCTTGGTGCTTCTCACCATAGCAGTATGGTTTCTTTCAGCCTTAGCTATTTTATATTTTATTGATGATTGGGGTGCTAGAGGAACATTTGGAGATCTTTTCGGTGCTGTTAATGCCTTATTTTCTGGATTAGCCTTTGCAGGATTGCTTTACTCGTTATTAGAAAATAAACGGCAAATCATGGCGCAACAAGAAGAATTGATATTGAACCGTCAAGAGTTACTTAAAGCCCGAAAAATTCAAGAAAAAACAGAAAAGGCTATAGAAGCTCAAGTGTCTCAAATGAAGAATACCGCCCGCTTGAGTGGGTTGAATACACTTGTGAATTATTTCACTGCCAAAATAAACGATGCGAATAGCACAGATGAAGAAATTCAGGTAGCCAAAGAAAAGCGTCGAGAAGCGATCCGTGAGATAGATCGTCTAATTAAGTGGGCAAACGCTGACGATTTTTAAGTATCTTAATGAACTTATACGTTGAATTTTTATGGGAAATAGAAGATCCTTTCTGAAAAAATCTTTGGCTGGTGGCCTGGTTGGAGCGCTTCCGGTTACAGCCTTGACGGCTTGTTCTGAAAATGCCTCGAGCACCTCTAGCAGTGCTGCTAAAACAGATTCAAAAAATGGTAAAATCACCTTCTTGCAGACCACAGATGTGCACTGTCAATTGCATCAGCACGATGAGCTCTTTTGGGAGAATGAAGAAATCGTCTTTAGAAAAACAGGAGGATACGCCCATTTATCAACCGCATTGAAACAGCTCAAGGCCGAAAATCCTGACAACACTATCGTCATGGATACCGGAGATATGTTTCAGGGTTCAATGCTTTCGGTTCGAACAGAAGGGGATGCTTTTATCCCCATACTCAATGCGATGAATTACGACTTATACCATCCGGGAAATTGGGAGGTGGTGTATTATAAAGATCGCATGCAGCATCTTTTGGGTGGACTCAACGCGCCTAAAGTATGCACCAATATGTACCACGACTTAGGAGACGGAAAACGAGGAGAACTCATCTTTCAGCCATATCAGATTTACCATCGCCTTGGAGTGAAAATTGGATTTCTTGGATATACAGATCATTTGGTTCCTAAACGCCAATCTCCGCTCTATTCTAAGGGAATCATCTATACCGAGGCGAAGGAAAACTTAAAGCATTATGTAGATGTCTTGCGCAACCAAGAGAAATGTGATCTAGTCATTATTTTGTCTCATATGGGATTGTCTCAGCAGATTGCGCTCGGAAATCATCCAGATTGCGAGGGGGTTGATTACATTTTCGGGGCTGATACGCACGAAAGAGTTAGAAAACCAATTCAAGGGAAATACACTAAGATTGTCGAGCCAGGAGCTTTTGGTTCATTCATAGGTAAACTTGAAATTGAAGTCAAAGACGGTAAAATGGGGGAGCATCACTACGAGCTTGTTGAGGTCGATCCGAATCGTTTCGAGGCAGACCCAGAAATGGTGACCTTGGTTGAAGCATTAGAAGCTCCACATAAAGAGGCGATCAATACAGTGATCGGCTATTCAAAGCAACCGCTCTACCGTTATTTTGTAGTTGAAAACACTATCGATACGATGATCGTCGACGCCCTAAAGTGGAGGATTAATGTCGACGTGGTATTGTCGAACGGCTTCAGGTTCTGTCCGCCTCGTGTTCCGGATGAATCGGGATTGGTGCCTATTACCGAGGGGTACCTCTACGATATGCTACCCGTTGAAGCAACCGTGCGAACCGGAAAAGTAAAGGGTAAGCAATTGCTCGCTTGGTTAGAGAAGGAATTGCAAAACGTTTTCGCTGAAGACGCCTCTAAACGCTTCGGAGGATGGGTGGTGCGCTTCAAAGGAATGAAAGTTGAATTCAAGGCTTTTGCCGATTTTGGTGAGCGCATTCAAAAGGTTGTCATTGCAGATGAGCCTTTAGATCTTGAACGCGAATACACCATTTGTGCATGCGAACGTGAAGGTGATCCAGACGATGTTTTGTGTCGCATGACAGGGGTTAAAGAGACTAAGAATACGGAGTTTACTTTGCATGGAGTGGTTAAAGATTACCTCAAAGAATTTTCGCCAGTAGATCCGGTACTTCGTCATGATTCGAAGGTCTTAGATGCTCCGCTCACCCTACTTTCTCAGGTTTCTGGTGTAGACTATAAGTTTGTGTAACGCGTATTTCCGTTGTTTCTTTGGCCTGCCGAATGGCATTCGGCGACGGGTAAACGATACACATGCTTATGAAATATGCGCTTTTAAGTGCACTTAGTGCTTTTCTATTTACTTCTATTCAGGCTCAAACACTGGATAGCCTTCAGGTAAACAAAACGGCCAATTGGGGAGTCAACTTTGCCAATGTTGGTCTTTCAAATTGGACGGCAGGGGGAGAGAGTTCAGTAGCCTTAGGGACGGTGCTTAATGCTAAGATCGTTCGAAAAGAAAATTTTGGTACCTGGACAAGTCAATTTGACTTTGCCTTAGGTGGTGCTCGAGTTGGGGACAAAAATTTTAGAAAAACAGACGATAACATCATTCTGCAATCGAAGTACACCAAAAAATTCAGCGAAAAGTTCAGGTCGGCTGCAATTGTGGTCTTTAGAACTCAATTATTGAACGGATTGGTTTACAAGACAGATCCTTCTGACCCAGATCAACTGTTAAAAGAAAAGATCTCAGGTTTTTTATCCCCTGGTTACCTATCGCTCAACTTGGGTTTTGATTATGAGCCCGGCGATTATCTTAGTGTCTCGTTCGCACCTACCTCTGGAAAGTTTACGATTGTGACAGACCCAGAACTTTCTGAAGCGGGCGCATTCGGTGTTGAAAAGGGTAAGAATTCGCGTTCAGAGCTCGGAGTCAACCTCTTAGTGGCTGTTGATGTAGATCTGATGGAGAACATGAATCTCAAGAGCAGTCTTAACTTGTTCACCAATTACGGTACCTTCGGAACTATAGATACCAACTGGGAGAACCTTATTGTCATGAAAGTAAACAAATACTTCAATGCCAGTTTAGGGACCCAGTTGATCTACGATAAAGACATCCTAATCACCAAAGATGATGGAACGCTTGGCAATGCCATTCAATTCAAACACATTTTAAATTTCGGCTTCAATTACGCGCTCTTCTAGAAAGCGCTTTTGATTACTTCTTCAGGTTGTGCATTATAATAGATACCTTGTATCTATGAATGTAAAGATTCTGCTTCTAAGTTTATTTGTAATGATGTCGGCATGTTCTGCTGGGTCTAGTGAATTCTCTTCAAAATCATTAGAAGACAAAAAGCCAAATATCATCTATATTCTAGCTGATGACCTGGGGTATGGTGAGCTCGGGGTTTATGGTCAAAGCAAAATTGAAACTCCGAATATAGATGCCTTAGCACAAGCAGGAATGCGTTTTACGCAACACTATTCAGGTGCTCCCGTATGCGCCCCAGCCCGATTTATGCTTCTTACTGGAACTCATGCTGGACATGCATATATAAGAGGAAATGATGAATGGAATGAAAGAGGTGATGTTTGGAATTACAAAGCCGTTATTCAAGACTCTACCCTTGAAGGTCAACGTCCTATTCCAAGAAGTACGGTATTATTACCTCAAAAACTCAAAGAAGTAGGCTATCGCACCGGAATGGTTGGGAAATGGGGTTTGGGTGCCCCGCACACGGATGCCATACCAACAAAGATGGGATTTGACTTTTTCTACGGATATAATTGTCAACGACAGGCGCATACCTATTACCCAGTTCATTTATACCATAATGAACAAAGGATATATATCGGAAATGACACCATTGCTCCTTCAACCAAACTTGCCGAAGGAGACTCTGAAAATGATCCAGAGAGTTATACAAATTATACGCTCGAAGCTTACGCCCCTGATCTCATGTTTGAGCAACTTCTAAATTTTATAGGAGAAAGCAACGAGCAGGAAAACTCTCCTTTTTTTGCCTACTGGGCTACGCCACTACCGCACAATCCTATTCAGGCCCCTAAAAAATGGGTTGATTACTATGTCAAAAAATTTGGCACTGAAGAGCCCTACATCGGCCAGCGAGGATATTTTCCGCATCAAAACCCAAGGGCCGGTTATGCCGCAATGATTTCTTATCTAGATGAAAATGTAGGCAAGCTAATCACCTTTCTTAAAGAAAATGACCTCTACGAAAACACTTTAATTATGTTTAGCTCAGATAATGGCGTTACCTATTCTGGTGGCACAGATGGTATATATTTTGATAGTTCTGGTGTTTTTGACGAAGAATACGGTCGTGCAAAAGGGTTTGTTTATGAGGGTGGAATCCGCGTACCGCTTATTGCCCAGTGGCCGGGTAAAATAGAGGCACAGAGTCAAACCGATCTTATATCTTCTCAATACGATGTAATGGCCACTTTGGGTGAAATCACAGGATTTAAATTAGACAAACCTACTGATGGAATAAGCTTTGCCCCAACACTTATGGGAAATCCACAGAATGAAACCCACGAATTTCTTTTCTGGGAATTCCCTGAGTACGGTGGGCAAGTGGCTATTCGAATGGGAGAATGGAAGCTGGTACGACAGCATTTAAAAGACGACCTAGACCCAACCCTTGAGCTTTACAATCTAAAAAGCGACCCTCAAGAAAAGAATAATGTAGCCAACGACTACCCTGAAATTGTTGCTAAGGCAGCACTTATATTCAAGGAGCAACATGAGAATTCAGAAATTGAAAGATTCAGAATTCCCCTTATAGAAAATAGTTTGTATTAAGCAGAATTCAGTTAATCTTCAAGATTGAATTCGGTTCCGAAAGAAGCGAAGTGATACCCTTGAGCCTCCAATTCTTTTCGATCTTTACTCGAAGCAAAACGTGTAGGATTCGTATGATTAAAGTGCGTAAACCACACTTTATTTTTCTCCTCGGTTTTTAAAGATGCTAGAAGCGAAGCGGTCTCGATTATGAACGGATGAGGTATTTCAGACATCGGCCTATTAATTTCACCGTCTTTTAAAAAGGTCCCATCAATTAAGGCAAAGTCGACTTCTTTTAAAAGCAATTCAAGAGACTGGTTCCAGACGCTCCATTTATCAATATCAGGTATATAGAGCAATTTTCTGCGCCTTCCTGAAATGAGAAATCCAACCGTTTCTGAGTATTCATCTCGGTGAGGCACAAGCAATGGGGTTATGTTTATGCTTTGATCAACTAGCATTTGTTTATTGGGGGATAGAAGGATTAGTTGTATGTTTTCCAGAGCAATAAGTTGATCCCATGGTCCATTATTTGTTAAGAACTCACCCATTCTAGGCATCACGAACACGTCAGTTTTTCTCGTGTTAGCAGCCTCACGCCCTAGGTGTATAAGCCCTGTATAATGTCCCATATGCGCATGGGTTAAAAAAATCCCTTTAATTGGTGAGCGCGCTATGCGCTCTAAATGTTGTGCTTGAATAACGTAGTCAGGTGTTGCATCAATTAAGTATGCAGAAGTATCGTTGTAAATTCCAAGGCTACTAATGTATTCATTAGGTTGAGGCACTGAGCAGCAATTCAGTTGGCATCCATATTGTGGTGAACCTCCATCTTGCAGGTTTCCTAGAACGATAACTTTCTGACTCCAAGAAACAGGAGTTAGAAGTGCTAAGCAAAACAGGTAAGTAAGAAATGATTTTGAGTGACTCATAAGATGATTAGATGAAAATTTTAGGGGTCACAATAAGGGTATGAAATAATCAAAAAGCGTTAGTGTAATCAACCCCCAGAAAGTTCCCGTTACCATACTGATAATAGCCAAAACGACTGCATGAGGCATTAGTCTTTTGTCATATGCTGAGGCAACAGCAGGGGCTGTTGAGACCCCACCAACATTTGCCATCGAAGCTAATGGCACCCACACGAGAGAAATTCTCATTTTGAGTGCCACCCAAAATGAGATTATAAATTGTACCAGAATCCAAAGGACAAGAAAGAGCAGTAAGGGGGTATTAAAACTCAACTGGCTAAACTCAAGTTTTAATCCTAAAATGCTCATAACAGCAATAATAAATACCTTACTGAGCTTTTGGAGAATCCTATGATCCCAAAATTTAAAAAGATTGCCAAACAATAAGCCTAGAATACTGTAGATTACAATTCTTTGCAGAAAAGAAAGTGGAATCGGATATAATGCCAAAAAACCTACCCCTAAAATTGATAAAGTGAGTATACGATTTTTTGGACTCAATTTTATCTCATCTTCTGGTGCATATTTCAACTCATTTCTTTTGAAGCGTTGATTGAAATAGGTGGTTTTCTTGATCCATTGAAACATACCTATAGTCCAAAGGTTTACGATAATATTATCCAGTATAAGTACTGAGACAAAAAGTGATTCTGGGGTGTTAGCGAGTTCTTTGAGCACTAGCATTGAACTGCTTCCGCCAATCCAACTTCCGACAACAGGCTGTGAGGCAGTATACCCTTTTTCTACGATAAAAAAGTGGTGGAAGTCTGTATTGAAATGAGAAAGTAAAACTCCTAATACTACGGGGCAGAGTGCAATAATAGCTGAACTGATTACAAAAAAGAGTAAAGGCCGGGCTCCAACAATTCTTAATTCATTGAGATGCATTGATGCCATTGCTGCAAGGACGGTAAGGGGCAAAAGCAGTTGCTTACTAAAGTCGTGAATGACATGATCATTTACAATATTCAAAAACAATGAATTCAATAGGGCTGGCAATAGGTAGGCCAGAAGCACTGCAGGCACCCATCTGGTTAGCACTTCAAAACGAATAGAGCGCTCTATTTTTAGGACCATTATGATTGTCCCAATTAAAAGAATCCCAAGCAACAGGTTAGTTATCATCCTTAAAATCTGTGGTGAAAATTCCAAGTAGCGACTGTATACCTTCAAATAGATTTTTCAGTGCAATATTTTCATTTGGACCGTGAATATTGGCATCTGGATTTGGAATCCTTAGGGCTATTGCATCAATATTTAATGTTTTTATAAAACTGGCTATGGGTTGAGATCCTCCGGTAGTGGTAAGTTTTAGTACCTCGTTCTGGTGAAGCCCTTTTTTGATGCCTTCTTCGAACCAATCACCCAGTCTAGAGTTTAAAGGAGTTCTAAATGCTACCGACCCAGTGCTGGTTTGGATACGAACAAGTTTTAAAGTTTTAGCCCTTTGCTCATTAGTGGCTTCTGATTCAATTACGGTGTACCCCTGTTTTTTCAAGTGGTTTCGTATGTATTCGAATTGGCGCTTTGCAGGAGTTTCGGGGGTAAGTCGCATTTCAAAAACAGCACTGACTGAGGATGGAATCCTAGTAAGCCCTTTGGTTTTCCCATCGTTCGCAAAGTAATCTCTTATTATAAGGCTTGGATGGTGAAATGCTTGTTGGGGATGGATGTAATGTTTTAAAAGAGGTTTGCCAAGTCTATTTTCAAGTTCATCGTAACCCCCATATTGTAATTCTTTTAAATAAGAAAGTTCTTCTGCGCTGTCGCTGTACGGATCGAAACCCTCAATAAGCACGTTTTGATCATTGTCCATCATTGAGGCAACAATCTGATTCATTTCTACCCAAGGATTTGGAATAATTGAGCCGTATTGCCCACTATGTAGGTCTACTAGGCCTGCATACGTAGTCAGGGTAAAGGTGGCTATACCTCTTGCACCGTATGTAAGTGTGGGTACATTTGCCAATGAGCGGGTACCGTCAAGAATGAGCAATCCATCTGCGTTAAATTTGTTGCGATACGATTGAACGAAAGAACTCAATGTTTTTGATCCCTTTTCTTCTGCGGTATCTCCTATTATTTTAATGGTTACAGAAGGTTTGATATCACTTTCAAAGAGTGAGCGCAGTGCCGCTAACAAAGAAAAAGTCGGCCCTTTTGAGTCTGAAGCTCCCCGGGCAAAAACATAGTCATCTTCAGAAAAGACACGCTCATCTTCTGAGCTTGAAATCGGAAAAAATGTACCGTTGTTCTTTTGTTTTATAACGGGTACAAAGGGGTCAGATTGGTTCCAATTCGGGGCGTATACGTCAAGCGCATCAAGTTGCAGGTAAATGAGCAGGGTGTGCGGAGCACCTTCATTAAACACCCCATAGAGATAATCCACTTCTTGAAAATGAATGAGTTCTGTCGTAACCCCGGATTCTTCTAGGTGATCTCTTACGAACAATAGATTTTTCTCTATGCCATCAGGATCGTCAGATTCATTTGGCAAGGATAGGTATTCTAGAAATTCTTCAACGACTTCTTTTTTATTAAATACTGGGATTGCGCTTTGGGCATGAGAATACAGCGAGAAAAAAAGAAGTGCAGCTCCGATTAAGGAGCTGCACTTCTTCAAAATGGATTGAGCCCTTAGCACCTACTTAAAATTATTTAAGCCCTGGCAGGTCGGCCGATGGGGCCTTTTGAGTCCAAGGATATTCTTGCTTTTTAAAGGTTGGATACAGCTGGTCTAACGATTCTCCGTCGTAAACAAAACCATTCTTCACGACCATTTTTACTGTGTTAGTATGGCGAATATCTTCGAGCGGATTTTTCTCTAAGATTACCATATCAGCAAGTTTTCCGACCTCGATACTCCCTATATCTTTTGAAAGTCCGATGGCTTCAGCCCCGAGGATCGTAGCTATGCGTAAGGCGTTGAAATTTGAAATTCCACCGCTTTGCATGCTCCACAGTTCCCAGTGGTACCCGAGCCCTTGAAGTTGTCCGTGAGAACCTACTCCGGCTAATCCTCCTGCCTCTACAAGATCTTTCACAAAAACTGCATGATCGTCAAAAACGTGCTCTTCTCTCATGAACCATCCGGCGTTTCGGCGACGTGATTTTGAGTCCAATTCAGATTTAGGAGTGAATCTATTCAGTTTCGGATCGCCGTTTACGGGTTCAGTGGCATAGTAGTAGTTCTCTGCCCATGGACCTCCATAGGCGACCAATAGGGTTGGCGTGTATGCAGTGTTTGAGAAAGTCACAAAGTCGATAAAATCTTTATAAAGCGGATAGATCGGGAAACTGTGTTCGTGGCCTGGGTATCCGTCTAAGATTTGGGTCACGTTGAGCTTAAAGTCAAGCCCTCCTTCGGTAGTAGGCATGAGCTTTTGTTCTCTTGCCGCCTCAATGATCCACTGACGGTGTTTTCTATTCCCCGTCAAATACATTTTGATCGTTTTTGTATTGTAGTATTTCGAATACTGTTTCAGTACTTCTCTCGCATGGTCTAGGCTCTTAATGTTATAACCCCAGTATCCTACTCCAGGTCCTGTAGAGTAAATTCGGGGTCCTGCAATCATTCCGGCCTCTACCATATCGGCATAAGTCAATACATCGGTGGTTCCGGTTTGCGGATCTCTGGTAGTGGTGACTCCGTACGCTAGATTTGCGGCGTACGCCCACACATGGTTCTTGTGAAGGCCCCAGCTTGGTCTGAGGTGAGCATGGGTGTCAACAAAACCAGGAAGTAGGTAGGCTCCTTCTAAGTCAATAACGATGGCGTCTTCAGGATAAGAGGCGGTCTCTCCATTGGCAAGTACTTCAGTGATACGATTGGCATTTACTACCACCGTAGCATTTTCAATTACCGTTTCTGAATCGGTCATCGGAATCAAGGTGGCCCCTGTGTAAACCACTGTTTTGTCGGGTATGGCACGCTCAACCTCTACCGCAACGGCTGACTCTACTGCTGTATAAGCCTTTGGCCCTTCGTCAGCTTTTTCATCTTTTTCGTCGTTATCTTCCTTTTCGTCAGCCTCTTTTGATTTTTCATCTTGCGCTTTTTTGTAGGCCTCTATCTCTAGATCGCGGGCCTCTGCATCAGCAATGCTGTAGGTGAAAAGGGTGCTTCCAAGGGTCCAGTACACCGTGTTTCCGTCTGAAGACCAAGATGGAAATTCTCCACCCATAGTGGTAAGCTTTCTTGAAGGAAAGGCCGCGTTATCAGGATCTTTAACATTGATTTTTACGCCATCTGGACCGACTTTAGGCACGGTAACAATGTAGATGTCATTGTTGATCTTAGCCAGTGCATATTCACCCTTCGGCGCTCTGAGTAAAGTGCTCGCCTTTGAAGGTTTTCGCGCAGGGGCCTCAGGCTCATCTGAGAGCATATGGTTGTCGGTATATACCGAGCCGTAAACTGTAATACCATCTACAGCAACATAGGTTTTCTCGTCTGTACCGTCAAAGCGAATCGATACGAGCGATCCGTCTTTGTTGAGGTATATGCGACCGTCATTTTGCGCAAAATGGGCCGATGAGTATCCGTCAGCCTTTACAATGAAGTTTTCTGATGCCATCGGTTTTGGCTCAAACCATACTAAATCGGCTTTTGATCTGAAGGCATAAGGTCCATCTGAGTCTTCAAACTGCTGTTTCTGCCCTTTAAATACAACCAAACGGTTGGTGTTGCTCCATACCGGATCTTGATAAACCGCAGCTTGTCTGCTTATGCGGATCGCCTTAGATCTTGGTTTGATGGCTACTGTGTATAAATGACCACCTTCTTCTTCGCTCCAGGTTACAAATGCTACTTTTTTACCATCGGGACTCCATGTTGGCATGGCTTCGGTAAAGTCAAAAGCGGTTAATCGTCGAACACTCTTGGTTTTTAGATCCATGAGATATACGCGATTCAATGCTGTGAAAGCCAGATGCGACTGATCGGGTGAAACCACAGCATCTCGTATTTGGGTTACTGAGAATGTCGGTTTGTCTTCAATCGGATAATCAAACTTTAATTGTGGGCCAAGGGCCACTTTTTCATTGATACTAAAAGCAATCTCTTCGATGCGTGGTTCATCGAGATAGATTCTATTCAATTTACCTCCAAAAGAGGCGATCACCGATTTACTGTCAGGAGTAAATGACATTGCTGGTAGCACTCCCAGAGGTGCGATAGACTCTTGCTCATCACGCTGAACTGGATACGCAAGCCAACGCTCGTCTCCTGAATTCAGGTCTCTAAGAATCAACCCTGTTTCATCGTTGTGACGTGAACCGTAAACTAACCAGCGCCCATCAGGAGAAAGGGTAGGACTAAAGGCCGAGCCATAACGACTGGTCATGGTCGCTCTTTTTCCGTCTTTCAAGTCGTAGGTTCCTAATTGGTATTGTGGAAGGTTAGCATTGTATTGCCAGGCATTTTGACGTTGTGAATACCAAATGTGATTTCCGTCTGGGCTAAAAGTGGGTTCTGAAATTTTCAGATTATCGGGTTGGTCTATGAGTTGTGTTCCAGCCCCTCCTTCTTTATGGTAGAGGTGCAATTTGAAGTTTCTTGTTCCCTTCACTACAGCAATGTAGTCGCCGTCAGGTGACCAGTCTGCTGACTGCATATTAAAGGTGTCGCCCTTAGTCACCTGTAGCGTGTCTTGCTTAATTCGATCAATAATCCAAGCGTTATTGCCTCCGCTTCGATCAGATATGAACAGAATCGAGTTTCCGTCAGGGGAGTATTTCGGATGTGAATCAAACGCCAGTCCTTCAGTAATTCTGGTGGCATCACCTCCGTCCATGGGAAGCTCGTAAATATCCCCAAGTAGGTCAAAAACTATTTTGTCTCCTGAAGGATGCACGTCAACAGACATCCAGGTTCCTGAGGTTGTAGAGAGCTCGAAGAATCTCTCAGCTTTAAGGGGTAATCCTTTTTTCTCTTTTTGTGAAAAGCTTAGAATTGGGATAGCAAGTAAAAGGGGTAACAGTTTAGTTCTCATCGTCTCAAAAATTGAGATCTGAAGATAGCTATTTTCAAAGTTCACCTTAACCCCTGACAGATAAATCTAATTGTGGTACTCGCCAAAAATGAAAAAGCCACCTCAAACCTTACTGAACAAATTTCACCCCTAAACCATAAATGATAGATTCTAATCCGTCTGATCTGTAATAATGCTGGAACCTAAAGTCAATATTCTTTAATCCAAACCCTAAGGCACGAACATTGGTAAAAATGTCTTTGTACGAAATCCCAAACCCTACTTGTTGGCTATCGAAGGCCGAAAGGTCGTAATCAGAGGTGTAAAATTTATCTGTAGAAAGGTGTTCTCCAAAGGGTTTGAAGTAGGTGGCTTGGGTTTGCTGATAGAATCTATAACTCGGATAAACCGTCCATTTCATTGAGAGTTTGATCGGAAGCTCCACAGAGGCTGTATGGGCTTGGATACCCCAATCATCGTAATAATAACGATAAAATGTTCTTAGCGTAAGGCGGTCGTTTAGATACATGTTCAGTCGTGCACCTACAGGTATTTTTAATCTTGTATCTGGCATTCTTTCTATATCGTCAGCCAATCTGAATACCCCATAATTATTAGGTGAGGTGTAATTCGGAATGAACGAAGCATTTCCGATGTAATAATTCGGAGTGTCTTTAAAGTAGATTCTATGATAAGGTGTAGAGAGTAGCCCTTGCTGTACTACAAGATCTGCATCCAAAGCGAACTGGACGCGGCTGGATAGAATCTGAGAGAAAGAAGCAGATAGGGTTACAGAGGATCTATTGTTATTCGTCCAGGCTGAGAATTTGTTGGGTAAGTAAGAGTCGCTCACTGCTCCTCCCTGGTTGATGAGGGGCACTCCCTGGAAATAACCACTTGATAAGAAGTTGCTTCCATACTTTTTGTACTCGTGTAACTCAGTAGGATAAATAGGATACCAGCGATCTAAATACACTTTTGCCTTTATGCTTAATTCAGTATTCTTTTCATTGAAAAGACCCGTCCAAGATCCTCCAAGACCATAAGAACGATAATCGTATTCTGTTGATGCGTAGGCATTCGCATTCCAAAGTGTATTTCGGTCATCAGAATAATCTGTGATACTAGCACTCACGTACTTTAAGGCATCTTTTCTAGAGGCTCCAGAAGAGGCAAACCACGGCGTTCCTAGGGTTACAGTTTCTACGTTATTATTGGTGACCACAGCAGTGGATGCCCCAGAAGGAATAAGAGGGGTAGAGGACTTAGAGGGGGTTACGCCATAATTGCTAGCTTGATTTGAGCTTACCGGAAAACCCATAAAAGGGTTGATATTGCTCGAAGAGGCTGAGGTATAGGTAGAAATTCCAGATTCTACGTTTAGTACCGTGTCTTCATTGAGAGGAACAGTAACCACTAGAGTCGGCGTAGAGTTTGTAAGGGCTTCGGTACCCATACCGCCTCCTACCGCACCGTGGATTCCTTCTTGAGCATAATAGCTGAATAAGGTTTGGATTTCGGTAGACTCCAACACCTTCTTTTTATATGGTGTCGAAGTCTGTCCGAAAGTCCACGTAATCAAACTAACACTTACGATAAAAAATAATTTTTTCATGATCCCTTCTAATTGCATCCGCATCCGCCTCCGGTTTTACCACCATTTGCTCCGGCTGCTGCCTCGCGATATACCTGGAAGTTCATTTCAAAACGCTCAAGAGATTTTCCGACCAAAGCCATTTCTTCATCATTGATGTAGATTTTTTCGTATTCTTTGAGCACGGTGCAACTCTGAGAGAGCGCGACTATTGCGAGAAATAATAGAATTTTTAAGTAGTTCATTCGGGCTTTGATTTAAGTTGCTTTGAAAAATGCATTTGATTGTTGCTGTCAACAATTAAGCATTCTACCTGTTCGAGCTGGTCGATTAAGAAGAGTCCCTTTTCGACACCCAATACGAATACTGAGGTTGCCAAAGCATCACTGAGTTCGGCACTTTCAGAAATAATGCTTACGCTAGAAATTCCTCTAACCGGGTAGCCTGTTCGAGGATCGATAATGTGTGAATATTCAAGATCATCGATAATGACTTTTTTTTCATAGTTACCCGACGTGGCGATGGCCTTATCTGCAAGTGGGAGCCATGAAAAGAATTTGGTTTTATTTAAGGGGTTTGTGATTCCGACCATCCATTCTGTTTGGTCAGGTTTTCTCCCCCAAGTTGTTAAATCGCCAGAGGCATTGATAATACCTGCCGTAACCCCTTTTTTAATGAGCATGTTTTTTGCGCGATCCGCAGCATACCCCTTGCCAATTGCGCCAAATCCAATCTTCATGCCAGCATGCTCTAGAAAGACCGTCTGATTCTTTTTATCGATCAAAATATGCTCGTATCCGATCTTTGAGACAGAAGCGCGAATTTCATCTGGTGAGGGCATACGACTGTCCATGCTGCCGTCAAACTTCCAAATTTGATCCATAGAGGCATAGGAGATGTCAAATGCCCCATCTGTTATCTTAGAAAGCGTTAACGCACGCTCAATAAGTTCAATCACTTCTAGATCTACCTTTACAGGGGCTTTACCGGCCATTCGATTCACTTCTGAAATCTGAGAGTCAGTCTTCCAACTTGAGATCAGGTTTTCAATGCGAATGATTTCATCTTCAGCATTTTGAATGAACTGGTCTGCGGATTGCTCATTTTCTGCTACCACGGTGATATCAAATCTTGACCCCATCAATAAGGTGGTCTTGTTTCGGATGATCTGACTCTGCCCCAAATGGAAGCAGATCAAGTAAAGTGATGCTATGAGTAGTCTTGGGTTCACTCGCTTAAGAAATCAATCATTTGTTTTGGATCGAGATCCATATAGCTGAAGCTTTTTCGAATGCTTAGCTCTGGATCTAGCAGAACAACAAATGGAAAGTATCCATTTGGATTATAGCGTTCGGCAAGCTCTTTGTTTTGTGCAGTGTGCTCAGCGGATAGTTGATTTGATTTTCTTCGGGGAAAATCTGCTTTAACAATCAATAAGTTCTCTTCTGCATAAGATTGAAATGTAGGTGTTGACCATATGTTTCGTTCAAATTTTATACAAGGTGCGCACCAATCAGATCCTTGAAAAATCAAAAGAATGGGTTTGTTGGTATCTTGAGAAGTTTCTGTAATCTCGTCAAAAGAGGTAAAGGTCGTTTGCGCTTGAAGCGTTAGGCCAAAAGCCAATAGAATGCTAAAAATGAATTGCTTAATCATCGGTTCCTAAAAAATTTCCGTTAAGGTCAAAGTACAGTTCAACTCCATTAGACAACTCAACCTCTATTGAAGACCCTTCTTGCTCAATCTCTTCAATTGAGGTGTTGGGATAATTTGTAGAGATATAAGCATTAATGGCGCTCATAGCAGCATCGCTTACCGATTGACTGTTGTTCTCATTTTCTTCATGATCGTCGTCCTCATCGTATTCGTCATCATCATCATAGCCACTGCTTTTTGAACTCGTTAACGCATCAGCAGGAGTGCCTATAGCCGCATACTGATCTTCGATATTGCTAATAGAATCAATGGTGCATGAAGTATTTAAAATCATCATGATCATTGCAAATAAGTAGAATACTAGGTTTTTCATTTTCTTGGTTTTAGTGTAAAACATTTCATTAAGGCAATACCCTACCTGAAGAGTTCAAATTTTTTAGTCCAGACTTTAGCCATTGGCTGTATTCAACAATCGTTGAGGTTTGTATAGGACGTTCAAGCACTTCTAAATCAGGGGATAGCATTACATAAAAAGGTTGAGAGGAGGTGTTGAAATTGGTGATTTGAAAGGCGGACCATTTCTGCCCTATGGTTCGAATACTTTTTGATTCTTGTTGACTGAGAAGCTCTATTTCATCTGATGGTAACTCTGATCTATCGTCTACATAGAGCGAGGTGACTATAAACTTATTGACTAATAGGTCGTAAATCTCAGGATCAGTCCACACATTTTCTTCCATCTTTCGGCAGTTAACACAAGCCCATCCTGTAAAGTCGATGAGCATTGGTTTTCCCGTTTGAATTGAAATTGCTTGTGCCTCCTCAAAATCGTGATAAGTGGTTATTTCTTTATTAAAGTTTGCTTCTTCGGTATAGCTGTAAAATGAAGGGGGCGCAAATCCACTAAGAAGGGGGAGTGGCGACCTTGTAATTAGTCCATTTCCTAAGTACAGTGAAAACAGTGCTAATACTGCAGTGATTGCGATATAGCCCTTATTTCGGCTTTTACTTCTAATAAGTTTTAGGGTAAAGTGAACGGCCAAGATGAAGGCAATCAACAGCCATAAAGCGATGAATAACTCACGCTTGAGTAAACCCCAATGCGACACTAAGTCGGCATTCGAAAGAAATTTTAAGGCTAATGCTAATTCAATACCACCAAGAATCACCTTTACATCCATCATCCATCCTCCTGATTTAGGCATTTTATCCGTAAGCTTAGGGAAAAGCGCCAAGAGAGTGAATGGAAGGGCTAGGGCAACACCAAATCCGAGCATACCGAAGCTTAGGTTTAGTGCTCCGTC
This sequence comes from Flavobacteriaceae bacterium, assembly GCA_023264015.1. Taxonomy (GTDB): domain Bacteria; phylum Bacteroidota; class Bacteroidia; order Flavobacteriales; family Flavobacteriaceae; genus UBA3478. The sequence goes on from JALQTJ010000006.1 coordinate 55,821, forward strand.
TGCAGAGGAAAGAGAGCTGGCTAACAAACTCCCTAATATAGGCCCGGTGCAAGAAAAGGATACCAGAGCAAGAGTTAAGGCCATGAAAAAAACACCAACCATTCCAGAACGGTTTGATTGATTATCAACCCGATTGACGATAGAGTTTGGTAATGTGATTTCAAACCAGCCAAAAAACGAGAGTGAAAACACGACAAAGACCGCAAAAAAGAAGAGGTTAAGAGTGACGTTTGTGGCTAAGGAGTTGAGAGCGTTCGGATTTAAGCCTTCTATCAGAAAAAAGGGAAGGCTTAGTAGCGCATAAATCAATACAATCGAAAGCCCGTAGGTTAAAGCAAGAAGTGTAGCCTTACGCTTAGAACCCTCTCTATTAAAAAAGAAGGATACAGTGAGCGGAATCATAGGAAATACGCATGGGGTAAGAAGGGCGAGAAATCCAGCGCCCATTCCTAAAATGAAAATAATCCAGAGTGATCTTGCAGCGCTATTATCTTCAAGTGCCTCTCGATTTTTCAGGGGTACCCATAAAGAACTTTCTTCGTTTTTTGAAAGTTGGGTAGAAGTTTCACCTAATTCAATACCATTACGATCAAAAGTGAAATTCACTTCTTTATTCATGCAGACCTCATCACAAACCTGATAGTAAAGAGTAAGAACACTGACTTCTTTACCCGTTTTTAAAAACGTGATCGGAATAGTTAGTTCAACCGTGTCTTTGAAGTAATAGGTTTTCAATTCAAAAATCTCATCGTATTTCTCATGAATTTCTGAGGTTGAAAAATCACCATTCCATGAAACGGTATTGTTTTCTTCCACTTCGACCTCTAAAGAAATCGGCCCGAACTCATCATTTTCTGGAGCGTATAGTATCCAGGGGTCTTCAATAGTTCCTGTCAGATGAATTTGAGACTTTGTTTCGGATGATTTTTTTATTTCTGGAGTCCAATGCACAGGATCTGTAGTCTGGGCATGGGACATCGAGAATAAAAGAACAAATAAGTAAAAAAAGGTAGATCGCATTCTTGGCGGTTTTATACCTATAACCTGTTATCGACTAAATACCCTACTGTTCGTTTTTTTAAAATTTTTGGTAGGGTAAATCTAGAGTGGAGTGTTTTACTGAAAAATGCAAAAATTTACATCAATGAAACCTTCAAACCTATTTACCCTACTCGCTTTAATTCTTTTTGCTGTATCATGTCAAAAGCATCCTATAGAGGATGAGATTGCCTTGGCACAAGCTTTAGCAGCTTCAATAGAAAGTGATACTGATTCTTCGACTGACTCATCAGATGATGATTCATCAGACGATAGTGCCTCTGACGATGATTCGTCAAGCGACGACAATAACTCTTCTACGGACAGTGACTCTTCAAACGATGACAACGATTCGTCGAATGATTCGTCGGATGACGATTCTTCTTCGGATGATGATTCTTCTTCGGATGATAGCACTTCTGACGATGACTCGAGTGATGATAGCAGTGACAGCTCTGATGATGACTCGTCTAGTGACGATAGTACCTCTGACAATGATTCGTCAAGCGACGACAACGACTCTTCTTCTGACAGCGACTCTTCAAGCGATCAAAATAATCTTAGTGCAACTGTACAAGGAAAAATTAACGATTACATCGCCGCCAATTACCCAGGCTCCTCAATAGAAGACATTGATGTCGACTCTAATGAAATAGACGTGAAATTGAACTCAGGGGTTGAGCTGATTTTTGATTTAAATGGTAACTTCCTGAGGCTAGACAATTAAAAACCTTAACGGTTATGGCGCAAGAAACACTTTGTGAACCCCTTGTTTTTGAGAGAATTTATAAAGAGCACTCTAAATCTCTCTATAGATTTCTCTACTATAACTACGGAGATGATGCAAAGTCTGAGGATGTAGTTCAAGAAGTATTTTCAAAGCTGTGGCAAAGATGCAGTGAATATACGCTTACTAATATTAAAAGTTTGATCTACACCGCAGGAAAAAACTTAATGATCAATGAGCTTCAGAAATCAAAAGTCCGTTTGAACTATGCAAGTTCAGATCATCATTCAGCATTTTCAGAATCACCTGAATTTGTCTTAGAAGAGAAGCAGTTTAAGGCGCAATTAGAAGATGCAATTAATGGACTAACCGTAAATGAAAGACAGGTTTTTTTATTAAACCGGATTGATCAACTTACTTACGCTGAAATTGCCAAGCAGCTAGAGATCAGTCAAAAGGCAGTTGAGAAGCGCATGCATCAAGCACTCATGAAGCTTCAAAATGAATTAAAAGTTTCATTAAAAAGAAAATAATGAAAGACGAAAATTATCTAGCACTCTGGATGTCAGGATCCATTTCTGACGAAGAGGTAGTGCAAATTGACCCCTCAGTTGATTTGTCAGTCCTTAAAACGATTAAGAATCTTACTAAAGAAATGGATGTTACCATTCCTCAAAGTGTAGAAGAGGGATATAAGGCTATCGTCCAAGAACCTAAAGAGGAAACAAATTGGATGAGACTTGGCTTTTGGAGTATTGCCGCAACTTTGGTAGGAGTCTTGTTAGCGGCAACAATCTATCTCAATTCTTCGATTTCAATTGAAAGCGGGAGTTCACTGCAACAGGTAATATTGCCAGATCAGACCGTAGTTACTTTAATGCCTGGTGCTGAACTCTCTTATAAGAGAGGCTTCAATTTGTTTAAACGCAATACCAAGCTTAAAGGTGAGGCTCAATTTCAGGTTACAAAAGGAAGACCTTTTACAGTGTTTAATGAAACTAATAAAGTTGAAGTTTTAGGAACCATATTTAGAGTGATTTCATCAGAAGACGGGTTTTTTCAAGTGAGCTGTACCGAGGGAAAGGTGCGAGTGAACGAAGAATACATTCTTACAAAAGGCAAATTTATAGACGTGGCTAAAGGCGAGGTGAATGACTTTCCTGTGCTCGATAATGATGCAATAGATGATGGCCTTTATTATTATCAAACGTCACTATCATACATCTTAGCGCTTTTCGAGCTTATCTATGATATTCCCGTAACCTATGAAAAATCAGATTCACTTACTTTTACCGGCGTGGTGCCGCTTAATGATAAAGAAAAAGCATTAGAGGCTATTTCACTTCCTTTTGGACTTTCTTCAATGGACGATGGTTCGGGGGGTATAGAATTACGATGATTAGAAAACTGCAATTACTTCTTTTTGGGCTTTTAACCGTACAACTAAGTTTTTCTCAGACATCGTTAAAATCGCTCAAATCAACACTCACGGAGGCTAGTAATGTATACGGCCTCCTTTTTTCATTTGACGACGCCTATGTGGGATCTCATCTCGCCTATCAAAAAGCCTTACCTGAGACGCAAGAGGCCTTCTTTGAAATTTTGACTGCTGAATATGAGATTGCCGTTACACCCTCTATTGACAAGACCTACCTACTTGAACCGCTTGCAGGTAATGAAGTAAAGGTTGTATGCGGCTCGTTGTACAGTCAGATCAACAGTAGTGCGGTAGAGAATGCCTTAGTCATTTGGGGTAATCAATTTACAAGTACAAGTACCGAGGGGTATTTTAAATTTTATCCCAAGCAAAAAGCAGTAAGAACCATTTCTTTTCAGACTGAAGATGGGGCTTCAAAAATTGAGGTTATTGAACCTGTGAGTTATTGTATGAATTATTTCATCGATCTCTCAGAGATTCAACTAGGTGAGGTTATCTTAAATTATACTGCGGCGCCCATTCAAAAAAGTCTAGGGGGTGATTTTGAGATTGATCTATCAGCACTTCAGGTAACGGCAGGTTTGGTAGATCCGGATGTCTTTTTTCTACTTCAAAGACTTCCTGGAGTGAATAGCCCAAGTACAGATGCCAATATTTATGTAAGAGGTGGGGTCCCAGATCAAAATTTGGTACTCTGGAATGGAAATAGGCTTTATCATACTACCCATGCCTATGGGAGCTTAATGGCTATGAATCCGTATAGTATAGACCAGGTGCGTTTGATTACCAAAGGTGCTTCATCTAGATTTGGCGATCATACAGCAGGGGTATTGCTCTTAAATAACACCCCTCAGTGGAAAAACCCTACCCAGATCGAATTGGGTACCAACTCAATAGATAGTGACCTTACTGCTGATGTAGGAATCACCAAGAATGATCGTTTTGAGATCTCTGCGCGCAAGTCATTCAACTCGAATTTTTCAAATACATTTCGAGAGACCTCTTTTAATCGCATTCTGCTCTCAAACCAAAGTGGCACCCCTAACAACCAGCAACTTCATTACGAAGACTTTTCTGCGGTCTATCATAAAAAATGGGGAGAGGAATGGAATCTAAAACTTTCTTCATTTCGCTCCCATGATTTTTCTTCCTATCAACTATTTGGAAGCGAAATAGAATTAAGAGATCAAGTCGACAGTCAAAATTATGGTGCTGGAATTCAATTGGTTAAAGCCACTAAAGACCAGGTTTTTCAATTGGGTGCACACGGCTCTTTCTTCAATGCGCTTTTTGAGCGATCTGAAATTGAATATGAATTGCCTGAAGAGGAAGATGATGATGAGATTGAAATTGATTTTAAAGAGTTAAATCGGCGAAGAAATGAGGTGGAGGATTGGCGTGCTTATGCACAAAAGCAGTTCAATACAAATACATCTCAAAGTCTTCTAGGCGCAGAGCTGCAATTCAGAAGAGTTGAGTTTGAAAACGAGAATCAAATCAATGATGATGTTAAAACATTAAAGGTCAATAGGGCAAGCCAATGGGTTCCCTCTCTTTATGCTGAGCAACGCTTTGACTTTGACAAATTCTATTTAGAAATAGGGGCTCGATCAAGTTATTTTAATAGTGTGGAGCGGATTCGTTTAGAACCTAGAGCAAAAGCGGTATTGCGTTTTAATACATCATCTAGTGTGCATGCTCATTTTGAATCTAAATCCCAGTCAATCTATAAAATCACTGAGACCTTAGCGAACTCATTAGATCGTTATAATAATCTTTGGATCAATGCGAATAAAGATCAATACCCATTGTTGCTTTCTAATCAAACTGGGGCGGGGTATAGTTTAAACAAAGACAAATCAACTTTTGAGATCGACCTATACAGAAAATGGTACAGCGGTCTTACTACTTATAATTATGGGTATCTCGATCCTAATGATCAAGATTTTCACGAGGGTACAGCACTGATTAAAGGAATCGATGTTTTTTATCAACAAGAGTTTTACAAGGGCTTGTTTTGGGTGAGTTACTCTTTTCAGGACAATAAGAATACTTTTAAAGACCTTAATGGAGATCGGGCATTTCCTAGCAATTTCGAAATTGCACACACCTTAAATACCGCTATCCGATTCGATTTTGATCGCTTCACAGTTGAGGCAAACAACCTTTGGCGCTCGGGCATACCCTATTCAATGCCGAATGGCTTTGTGGCGTCTAATGGAGTTAATTATCTCACATACGATCTTCTTAATCAGAAAAATACCCCGGATTTTTGGAGACTAGATCTTTCAGCCGGAAAGGACTTTAGTTTAGGTAAGAAAAAAAGACTTTCGGCTAAGTTGGCTTTGGTTAATCTTCTTCAAAGGGATAATATTGTAGAGCGAATCTATCGCTTCAACAACCAAAAAAACCAAATTGAGTTCTTAGACCGTTACGATCTACAGCCCCGAGTAAAACTGGGATTAAGATTCTGGTTCTAAGAATCTGACTATTCTTATGCAGTTTTCATCACGTTTATGGCTTTTTAGTTTGATTTTGGTCAATACTTGGGCCGGATCTGCTCAAACACCACCTAATGATAAGGCAGTGATAAGAGAGACAATCATTCTTTTTTTTGAAGGTTTTCACGAGCGCGATGAAGCAAAGATGCAATCCGTACTAGATCAACAGGCTACCTTTCATAGCATTGATGAAAGAGGAGAGGTTGCCCAATTGCGAACCATTGCGGTTGACCAATTTTTAAATGCCGTAGTTTCACGATCACAAACACCTGAATGGGAAGAACGTCTGCACGATTTTACCATCGAGATTGATGGAACAATAGCTCAAGCTTGGGTTACTTATAGTTTTTGGTTAGGGGGTAGCTTTTCGCATTGCGGAGTCGATGCATTT
>JALQTJ010000070.1 GCA_023264015.1 Flavobacteriaceae bacterium
TGGAGACGTGGTCCGTATCTTTGACATCAAGACGGCTCCGGCCAACGACACCCAATACTATCTGAAACCGGCCACTCAGGTCATCGTTGAAATTGTTAATTAAACGCATTTATGGCATTTAGAATCTTCTTTGCAGCCTTTTTCATATCACTTTCGGTGAGCGCCCAACAACAGGGTCAAGCCAAACTGTTTCAGGTACCTAAGGGAGGCGATAAAGAGTTGGCCCCGATGGACAACAACGATATCATTCGCTACGAGACGGTGGCCGATCGTTCGATTCTCTGGTCTAAGGTGGTTTGGGAGCGCGCTGATCTCAACCGTCCTGAAAACATGGAGCTCTACTTTCCGCTCGATACCATCAAAACAGAGAAGCGTTCGCTGTATTACACGCTATTAAAGGCACTCAAAGAACGCAAGGTAAAAGCCTATTCTGATTCGTATTTTGAAGAGGCTCGCACCTATGAAGATCTGTTGCCCGCGATTCAAAAGCGCGACACTACCTCGGCCGGATTCGAGCGTCTCAACCAAGGCTTTGAATTGACGCGCGATTACATCAGTGAGCGCACGGTCTCGGCTTACGACATTAAAGAATACCGCATCAAAGGCGTGTGGTATTTCGACAAGCGCCGCAGCGAATTGCGTTACCGCATTCTCGGAATTGCCCCGGTAGCGGTTGATGTGAACTTTCTCGATGAAGTCGCCGATGGTGAAAACATAGACGATAGTTATCTCGTTGAATTGTTCTGGTTATGGTACCCAGAAGTGCGCCCGCTGTTGGCCTCTACGCCTTCGTTCAATGTCGACAACACCAATTTTCCGGTATCATTTGACCGCCTCTTGAACACACGCACCTTTGCGGCTCAGATCTATCAGACCGACAATGCCTTTGACAATATTGAAGAGTTGCAGCGCGAGCTTCAGTTTCCTGATTTCAGCTCGGGGACCGATGAAGAAGAACAGCGCCTTGCCGAGCGCAAGAAATTTTTCGACTTCTTAAAGCGCGATGCGCAGAAGCAGCGCAAAGCCGAGCGTGAGACTCAGGTCAATCTGAATCCGAACCGCTCAAACTAATCCCATGAAGGTCGATTGCCTCATTGTAGGATCGGGCCTCGCAGGGTTGTGTTTTGCAGAAACCTTATTCCAAAACGGTCGCAGTTTTGCGGTCATCAGTGACGACTCTCAGTCTGCCTCTGAGGTGGCAGGAGGCCTGTACAATCCACTCATTCTTAAGCGTTTCACCTTGGCGTTTCAGGCCGCCAAGCAGCTTGATTATGCACTCCCATTTTATGCTGAAATCGAAAAGCGCCTAGGGCAGCAGTTCGATTACAAGCAAGAGGTGGTTCGCATTCTTCACGAGCCTGCCGAACAGAACCGCTGGTTTGAGGCCAGAGATCGTTTGGGTTATGAGCGCTTTATGGACGATGCTCTTCTTCAGAACGCTACCCCTCAGATCAAGGCGCCCCACAAACTTGCTCGAGTGCTTGAAACCGGAAGACTTGATACCGCGGCCTTTCGCGCGGCCTACAGGCAATGGCTTGAAGCACAAGGTCTATTGATACAAGAACGTTTGGAGTACGATCGCCTCGAGACAGGGGCAGATGTACTTCGATACGGTGAAATTCGAGGCTTCGCATCTCGTGTTTGCCGAAGGGTTTGGCTTGAAAGAGAATCCGTTTTTCAACCATTTGCCCCTTCAGGGGTCGAAGGGAGAATTGCTCACTATTCACGCTCCTGAACTTGAAGAGAAACGCGTGGTGAAGTCTTCGGTTTTTATCATTCCGCTCGGTAATCATCGATTTAGAGTGGGGGCGACTTATGACAACCACAACCTGAATCAAGAAACCACAGTCAAGGCCAAAGACTACCTGCTGCAACAACTCGACAAGTTTTTAGATACGCCTTATACGGTAGTCGATCATGTGGCGGGGGTGCGTCCGAGCGTCTCTGATCGAAGACCTCTTGTGGGGCAACACGAAAAGCTTCAGCGTCTATGGGTACTCAACGGATTCGGCTCTAGAGGCGTCATGATTGCCCCTTATGCCGCTAAGCATTTATACGAGGCGATGTACGCGGGTCTAGCGTTACCCGAAGAGCTCGACATCAAACGTTTTGCGCTTCGTGCGCAGCGGCGTCAGGGTCGTAAGTGATAAAGAAATTGATCCAGATGTTTCGTGCAAGCCTCATGTTCAGTGGCATAAGAAGCACTAGCGCCCCCATGATGCTGAAAAAGGCGGTTGCCATGCTCGATCCAAGAAACACAAAACTGATGATAAAGGCCGCCACCGCGATGGCCACTCCTAATCCGTAACTGACATACATGGCTCCGTAAAAAAACGAAGGTTCAATCTTGTATTTGGTGTGGCAAACTGAACAGCGCTCGTGCATATCGTAAACGGCCGTGATGTTGTACGGATTCGATCGCTTGTACATACTCTCGCTATGGCATTTGGGGCAAGATCCGGTAAAAATACTGTAGAGTTTGGTCCCTTTTTTAAACATGGGCTAGGTCTTTCGATGGGCTAAAGTTACGTCGCTTGAAAGCTACGAATTGTAACTGAGGTTACAGTATCAACAGGCACATAAGATCATTATCTTTGCGCCCATGTTAAACGTCCATAACGGAGCCATTTCTTTTTCAGGCACCTATTTGTTTCAGGGGGTCAGCTTTAAGTTGAGCGGAGGAGACCGTGTGGGTCTCATCGGCGAGTATGACAGCGAGGTTTCGGCGAGCCAAAGTCGCGTGCTGCTCGCCTGGGACCGGCTCATCCTTCCCGGAGGCCGCTCGATCCTGCTCGATCGCCAACCCGGTGCGGACGCTTCCGGCAGGGCGGGAATCAGGGACGGCGTGAACTATCATTGGGGCAATATGCTCAAAGCAGCCCTGATTTCGACGCTCCTC
>JALQTJ010000071.1 GCA_023264015.1 Flavobacteriaceae bacterium
ATATGCGGTAACCATTGATTGTATAGTGCTAATCGCGCTTTACTTTCTGTCTGGGTGGTCCAAACCCAATCTCGATTCAAGTCAAAAACGTAGTGATTGGTTCTTCCTGAATGCCAGGGTTCAAAATGTTCACTGCTATTGGGGTCGGGTTGCTTTTCTTGGTTTTTCGCCTGGTAGTACCAATTGACATAACGTTCACGTCCATCAGGGTTGATACAAGGGTCAATCACTACAAGGGTATTACTTAACCACTCTGATTTAGAAGTAAGTAATTCGTAGGCGGTTTGCATTGAAGCTTCAGTACTCACGCTCTCGTTTCCATGAACATTGTAACTCAGCCATACAATGCCTATGTCTGAATCTTCGCCTTCAGTTAGAGACCGAAGGTGATCTGCTTGAATTGACTCTAGTTTCGCTATAGTTTCTGGTGTGCCTATAAAGGCCACTTGAAGGCTTCTTCTTTCATTAGTGCTACCATAGGTTTGTAGTACCACTTGATCGGGTCTTTGGTTGGCTAAGTGCTGAAAATAATTCACCACTTCATGATGTCGCGTAAAGGCGTCACCTAAAGAATATCCTAAAAATTCTTTCGGAGATTGCAGCTGTGCCCAACTCAATGAAGTGGCCATTAAAAAGAGGAGTAAAGAAGATCTCATAGCTTGTTTCTTAAGGGTGCAAAAGCTACGAAATTTACTGCGTATCTTAGCCTTTACTAAAAGAAGCTATGCATTTTTATCACCTTTCTTTTTCTGAAACAGGCTTTCATTCTCCACTTATGCGGGCCTATGTTAAGGGTGATTTGCCAGTAGACTTTTACACCAATCAACCAAGCTTTGCCTCCTTTGGGTCACAGCGGCTACTAAAATCTCAATCTTATCCATATTCACATCGCAAAGTGCTTAAAGAGGCGCTTGTTGAACAGTACAGCTCTCATGGCCTAATGGATAAAAGAGTTGATGCAAACATTCAACGTATTGATCACGAGAATACGTTTACTGTATGTACCGGTCACCAATTGAACATATTTACGGGCCCTTTATTCTTTGTTTACAAAGTATTGCATACCATAAAACTGAGTCAATTGCTCTCAAAGCAGTTTCCGGATATGCATTGCGTTCCGGTGTACTGGATGGCCAGTGAGGATCACGATTATGAAGAGATCAATCACATTCACTTGGGACAGGTTAAACTCAATTGGAATACCGAACAAAGAGGAGCTGTTGGTACTTTCAGCACAGAAGGCCTGCAAGAGGTGATTTCAACCATAGAAGACCTTCTTCCGGATACTCCAGAGGCAAAAACCATTATTGATCTGTTTAGGGAATCTTATCAGAGCTCCCAGAAGCTCGCTTCTGCGATGTTTAAATTGGTTCACGAGCTGTTCAAACAGTACGGGCTAGTAGTGATCGATCCCAACCAGAAAGCCTTAAAGGAATTGTTTAAACCGGTGATGCGACGGGAGCTTGAAGAGTCCTTTGCCAAACCCTTAGTGGATAAAACCTCAGAGCATCTTGCCGCTTTAGGATTTAGCGCTCAAGTCAATGCACGTGAAATCAATTTGTTCTATCTAGAAGAGGGGTCTAGAAAAAGGATTGTGAGACGTAAAAATGGATTTGGACTCTCGGACTCTAAAACTGAGTTTTCAAAAGAGCAGCTTTTTGAAGCCCTTGAGAATGCTCCAGAACGTTTTTCTCCCAACGTTGTATTGAGACCGCTCTACCAAGAAACCATTTTGCCAAACTTGGCTTATATCGGTGGAGGTGGAGAGCTTGCCTACTCTATGCAGCTCAAGGCAGTATTTGAAAGTGCATCAACCCCTTTTCCGCTTTTTGTACTTCGAAATTCTGTATTCTGGATGAGTGCTAAGGAATACCGTAAGATGGGCGCTCTTCAGGCAGAGTTCAAAGACTTTATTCGCTCGAAGGATGCCTTTGTAAATAGTGTGATTCGTAGAATTTCAGACCTATCCATAGACTTTAGCCCTCAGCGTGAACTATTGAAGGAGCAGTTTTTAGCCTTAAAGGAAATGGCTAAAAAGACCGACAAAAGCTTTATAGGTGCGGTTTCTGCTCAAGAACACAAACAAATCAAAGGTCTAGATCACCTTGAGAAGCGCTTACTTAAGGCGCAAAAGCGTAAGCTTCAAGACGAAGTGAAGCGCCTGGTTCAACTTTATGATAGGCTCTACCCAATGGGTACACCTCATGAACGCTTCGAGAACTTAAGCGTATTGTACGCTAAGTTGGGGCCTACTCTTTTTGATGCTTTGTTGGAGGCCTTTGGCGACGAAGCTTCTCATGGAAAACTTCATTTGATTGTATCTGAAAACCTATGAGCTAGGGGACCAGCCATCTAGCCTCGCTTAGCACGCCGTGCTCTGTATTTTTCGCTTCAATGCGTTTACCGCCTTCTGGAGTGAGATGAAGGAGATCAAAGGTATGCGGATGAAACCTTAATAATGCGAAGTGTACTACCTCGTCAGTCCTATCTGGATTTTTGTTAAGTGTTGAGCTCCCTGGGGCGAGTAAGGTGTTGTAATTCACTTTTGCCTGATTTGGAATCTGATTACGA
>JALQTJ010000072.1 GCA_023264015.1 Flavobacteriaceae bacterium
GCTTGTTCCTTCCTTGTACGTTTGACGCTCAAGGCCGGCAATCACTTGCTTGCATTTAGGATCAATGAAAAGGTGTCTTAGACTATCGCCCGACATTAAGCGAGAGTTTACCGCATTAATTCGATCTCTAACAGCCGGATGCTTTGAACGTACTTTAACAGCAAAGCCAGCATTTTGCAGAATAGATAAATCTGTCCTGCCACCCGCTGAGGTTTTGCGCTGTCGTGCCGCTGGGTCTGGGTAGATCGTGATGCGGTTGTTCGGGTAACGGTTTTGTATTTCGTCTACCATTTCGTCAGTGTTTGAACCGTAAATAACTATTTCGTCAATGGCGTGTAGTGTATCGCCATCACGCACAAAGACCACTGCACTCATTGGGTCGACGTTGAAATCTAGCCCGATGTGTAAATGATTGTCTTCGCCCTTGTACGTTCTCACTGATTCGGTGCGATCAAATGCGTAATATATCACCCCTGAATAGGTGACAAAGTCCGCTAGGTATTCTTGCCTAAAGGTTCGTTCGTCTAAATCCCTTTTTGCCGCTTCGACTTCTTCCGGTGGTACGTTCCCACCTTCTAGCGTTGTGAACTTGTAGGAATTCCAACCGTCTACCCCGTCGATTCCGTTTGTCCACATATCGTAGAAGTGGTTGCGACTCTTAGGCGTACCGATAACTAACGCTTTGCCCTGACGGTCTGATAGTGAGGGGCGAATTACCTCGCTCCATACTTCCGGTTTCATATCTGCGTACTCATCGAGGATCACCATATCAAGCGAACGGCCTCGAAGGTTGTCGAATTGTTCCGCGCCCTTAATGCTGATCTTTGAGCCGTTCACTAGAACCAGAGACAGTTCGGACTCATTGCGCTTTGAGATGTAATGCTCTGGGATTGACTCCTTTAGCATTGACCAGCAAATATCCTTTGCTGCCTTATAGGTCGGGGCTAAATACCAGATATTTGCATTTTTCTTGCTGACGGCTTCGCGCAGAATCTCCGCAACGGATAAGAACGTTTTACCGAATCGACGACCGGCAACAATGACCCGAAAGCGTGAAGGGTCATTGAAAATTGAAGACTGTGGGGCGGTTAGGTTCATTCGTCTTTAGAGGCCACAGTATTAATAATGATAGGCGGAAGCTCTGCCGGTTTTGCGTCTTCTTCGTGTTTGTCCTTCCACTTGAAGCGGTTCTTCATGTTGAAAATCCAAACGATCGGATTACCCTTGCCGCCTTCGGTCGCCATTCTGCGCCCATGCTTCTCCCACCAAATTTCCGCGTAGGCTAGTGCCTTTTTTATGGTCAGCGAAAATTCTTCCTCTTCTGCCATCCAGCGGTAAAACAAATCTTCCGAAATGTCCAAGTGCATTTGAATTTCGCGCTGGCTTGCACCTTCTTTACCTAGTGCGACTACTTCGGCTTGCCAGCCTTCTGGCAATACGTCCAAACCTTTTTTTGGTCTTCCTGCTGGCATGGTTACGCCCTCAAAATTAGTTCAATGAGAGGGAGTATACACCACAAACGAAAAAAGCCCCAATAAGGGGCTAAGAGGCTTTTGGAGATTGTTTAAACTGTGGTCAATGCGATGAACGCTAGAATAGAACAGATCGACCAAACAGTGACGGCTAGAACGCCCTCAAGAAATGTTTTCATGCTTAAAACTCCTGCACGATTAGGCCGCCATCGAACTCGATAACAACGGCATTATGTTCTAGTTCGTAACGGCTCTCTAGGCCGTAATCATCAAGCGCAGCCCCAAGGGTCTTATACTCGTTGAAGTCGCAACGGATTGCCACTCTATCCCACTCAATCGGCTGTTCTGCCATGTCAGACCATTCCTCAAGGTATTCAACAAGCGCACGCGCACCCTCAAGACTCCAATTCGCGTATTCGTCACAAACTAGGTCGTTAATCATCTGTTCGGTAGTCATTACTTTAATAAACATTTTTGTGTTTCCTTTTCTTTAGTTGATGTAAACAGTTTAAAACACATTGAGACACAGTGCAAGCACTTTGTGTAATTATTTTAAATTATTTTCATTAAGTACGTTTACACCAATGTTATAGATAAGTTCATCGATCAATTCTTGGATTTTGTCTTCATACTCCGCTTTGGTCGCATGGGCTGACTTCATATCTTGTAAGCGGTCGATGATATATTCCATATCTACTAAATGAGCCATTTTTAAACCTCCAGAATTTCGTTAATTTCTAGCGCGCGGGCGATTGCTTCAGCTTCAGCAGCTTTTGCGCTTGTAACACCGTAAACGGTAAAGACTTCACACTCTTTAAAGCCGTTGCCCATATCGAAATAAACATTAAAAGTAGCTGACCCATTCCAAGTAATAAGGGTGAACCCATCGTTATATGCTACAAAAGTACCTGCTGTTGGTTTGAAAGTTTTCATTTTTGTTGCTCCGTTTGTTTAGTTGATGGAGTAACTTTAAAACATATAATCACAATGTGCAAGAAAATATTTAAATTTATTTTTGTTGCCTTTAC
>JALQTJ010000073.1 GCA_023264015.1 Flavobacteriaceae bacterium
CTGAATCTTTTTGAAGAAAAAAGCGAGTAGAAAAATCCCTAAGACGTTTCCGTAAAAGATAGAGCCTACAATGTTGACCAGTTGAATGAGGTTCTCAAACAAACTAGCCACAGAAGCAATGGCAATCGCAATGATTCCCCAAACGAGTGTGAAGACTTTTGACATTCGTAAATCATGACCAGCATCCGTTGAGCCAACCGCATAGCGCTGATAAATATCTAGGGTGGTGATGGTACCCAGCGCATTTAATTCAGAAGCGGTTGAAGACATCGCTGCTGAAAGTATTACTGCGAGTAACAGCCCAATGAGACCAACAGGTAGGTTGTTTAGAATGTAGTAGATAAAAACATAATCTTTATCGTTAGTAGCAATGCTCGCATCTGCACGAGCTATTAATTCTTTCGCCTTGGATCTCAATTCGTTTTCACTAAGATCTAGCCGTTGAATCTGGTCTTTGAATGCAGTAACCTCAGCAGTTGTATTGGCTTTTTCCGCTTCTATGGTACGCATCAATAGTTGCTGTCTTTCTTTTTGGATGACGGCTAACTGGGCGCTTAAATCTTCGTACTCAAGGCGGTACTCCGGTGCTTGCAAGGCTGCTCTGGCGACAGGATTAAAATGGATTGGAGTGGCATTGAATTGATAAAAAACAAACACCATTACTCCCACAAAGAGTATGAAGAACTGCATCGGAATTTTGAAAATTCCATTAAAGGCTAGTCCAATTTGGCTCTCTCGCTTCGATTTGCCAGACAGATAGCGTTGCACCTGGCTTTGATCGGTTCCAAAGTAAGAGAGCGCAAGAAAGAATCCGCCTGTTATTCCGCTCCAGAAGGTGTAGCGGTTATTCGGATCTAAACTAAAATCAAATACCTCTAACTTACCCGATTGATCGGCAATGCTTAGCGCGTCAGCGAAAGAAAGCTGAGAGGGTAATCCGGATATGATCATGTACAAGGCCACCACCATTCCGCCCATGATCACGAACATTTGTTGTTTGTGTGTGACGTTCACGGCTTTAGTACCGCCACTAACCGTGTAGAGTATCACTAGTCCTCCAATGGCTACAACCAATAGTTTTAAAGGCCAGCCCAAAACCGCAGAAAGTATGATGGCAGGTGCATAAATGGTGATTCCCGCAGATAATCCTCTTTGAATTAAAAACAAGACTGCGGTCAGCGTTCTCGTTTTGGCGTTGAACCTGTTCTCTAAAAATTCATAGGCGGTTTGAACATTCAATCGGTAATACAGGGGGATAAAAACCAAAATAATGACCAGCATTGCGAGGGGAAGGCCAAAGTAGAATTGAACAAACCCCATTCCGTCATGATAAGCCTGCCCTGGGGTCGATAAAAAGGTAATCGCTGAGGCCTGGGTTGCCATAACCGATAATCCGATAGTCGCCCAATTCGCCTCTTTTCCTCCTAGAATATAATCCTTAATGTTTTTGGTGCCTCGGGTTTTCCAAATGCCGTAGCCCACAATGAATAACAAGGTCGACAGCAGTACAATCCAATCAACAAACGCCATAGTTCTAGTGCTTTTCTGAAGGCTCAGCGGGTGACGAATGCGCACCCAATGAAATCATGTTTGCCATCAATCGATACGCTCCTGGAACCCCGGCCGGAAGTTCTCTAAAAAAGCTAAGTCCGGTATAGATAAAGTATCCATCTCCAAAAGGCGCTACGAGTAGGCTTCCTTGTTTAGGGGTCTCGTATTGGTCTTTGGTTTCAAGTAGCGGAATATAAGCGGGGTGCCATTGATTAGGGAAGTATAGTCCCCGCTCTTGTACCCAACCTTCAAAATCCTTTTCTGTGATTTTATTCGGAACCGACAATACAGGATGGCTTGGCTGCAGGAGTGTTACCTGTGCATCTTCTTCTGTCACGCGATCAGAAGAAATCGTCAATGAAAATGGCGCAATAGGCACCTCATTGCTCCCTCTTCTATTGGCTGTGTTGTACTGGCTTATCAAGACGCCCCCTTGAGACACATAGTCTAAAAGTTCTTGTTTTTTGAGCGCTAGACCTTCTATAACATTTAATGCCCTTATACCTAAAATAACCGCCTTGTATTGTTGAAGCTCACTCGTGTTCATGGTGACCGGATCTAATAGCTCAACTTCATAGCCTATGGCCTCTAAACTCTCTGGAACTTTATCGCCTGCACCCATGACATACCCCACCCGTTCACCGCTTTTTTTCAAGTCTAGACGGACGAATTTAGCCTGTGCATCTACTAAAACTTGCTGGGCCGGAATATGATCGTATCGGATAGGAATAACGCTTTTTGTATAGGTCTTACCATTGACTATCGCGCTCACCGTTGCAATGGCTTCGGTAGCATTTTCGGGCGGAGACACCACAAAATTTAACACTTCTCTTTTTCCTTCTTCAAGGAGTTCAAAGTGCTGCGGGAAGGCCAACGGGGGCGGCGGAGCAAGCTGTACTACCTGCGCAACGTCC
>JALQTJ010000074.1 GCA_023264015.1 Flavobacteriaceae bacterium
ACTTGTGTAAATCCTTTCTTTTTCCTCAGGTCCTTGATTTTTGTGCCTAATTTCATTCTTCGAAACTATTTTTTTCCGCTCAAATGAGCGGCGTGATCAACACGTCATTTTAACGTCAATCTTCTTGTTCAACAAAGTTAAAGAGGAGGTGTGGGGTGAATTGTGCTGCTTTTGTTTATGAATTTAGTCGTGGTGATTTCCAGGAGATACCTCGCTTCGCTCGGTGTTCCTTTGGTCCCGCACCTGAAAATACAAAAAGCTAATGCCCGCATTGAGCGGGCATTCTTTTGTCGTTCCAAGAGCCTTACGAATGCAAGCATTCGACGCCTCTTAAAACGACAAAAGCCCATCCTTTCGGATGAGCTTTTTGTGCTTTAAGTGGTACCTCCAGGAATCGAACCAGGGACACATGGATTTTCAGTCCATTGCTCTACCAACTGAGCTAAGGTACCTCTCAATAAGGCTTGAACTGATTCAAGCGGGTGCAAATATAACCGATATTTCACGATTTGAAAATAAATGGATCCAAAATGTGAGGGCTGGTCAGCATTTGCGATCTTTAAGCCATGGATCTTGTTATTGACATCGGAAACACCCGATCTAAGGTGGCGGTATTTGCCTCAAAAAACTGTCTTGAGCAGAAGGCCCTTGATCCGCATAGCCTAGTGGAAGGGGTTAGAGGGATGCTATCTGAATTCAAGCTGATCGATAGGGCGATAGTGAGTTCGGTGGGTGATGAGCCTGAAGGACTGGTTGAGGTCCTTGATACGCTCAAAGAGGTGGTTTGGGTAGACGAACACACCCAACTGATGTTTGAGAACGACTACCAGAGCAAAGAAACCTTAGGGGCTGACAGAAAGGCCTTAATGGCGGCTGCATATCGCAATCATCCAGGTAAAAACGTGCTGGTTATTGATCTGGGGAGTTGTATCACGTATGATCTGCTTGAAGGCGGTAAGCGCTATGTGGGCGGAGCGATTAGTCCGGGCTGGCGCATGCGTGTTGAAGCCATGCACGAGTTTACCAGCAAGTTGCCTTCGCTTCAACCAAGTGAGCCCATGACGGTGCTCGGAGATACTACAGCGAGTTGCATGCAAATCGGAGCCTACAATGGGGTGCTTGGGGAGCTCCAAGAACTGATCAGAGAGTACCGTAAGCGCTTTGAAGATTTAACAGTCATTTTAACAGGCGGAGACGCCGAAATTTTTGGCAAACGCCTAAAAAACTGCATATTTGCGCATTCTAATTTCCTCTTAGAAGGTTTGCACGAGCTTCTTGAGTACAATTCAATAAGGTAATGAAGTTGCGTTTTTCGCTAATTGCCCTTTTTCTAGTGAGTTTTATGTCGGCCCAACAAGGGACCTTCTCGCCCTATTCGTATTTTGGATTAGGAGATGTGGCCCCTAAATCGTTGATCGAAAACCGCGGAATGGCAGGGCTTAGCATGCTCGGAGACAGCATCCACATGAATCTGCAGAATCCAGCGGCTTTAGCGAATCTAAGACTTACTACCTATGCTGTAGGAGCCAACCGCAGAGCATCTGTCCTCAATTCACTTGAAGAGCAGATCGATGATACTAAAGTCGATAGAGGACATATTACCAATTTAGATTACTTGGCCCTGGCGTTTCCGTTTAGCCCGAAAGGTGCTTTTTCATTCGGAATCATGCCCTATTCGGCCACGAGTTACCAAATCGGACAGACGCGTCTCAGCACGCTAACCGATACCGTCCGCACTACTTTTGAGGGCAACGGAGGAATCAATCGTGTGTTTGCCTCGCTCGGGCATCAGCTAATTAAAGGAGTCAATGCCGGGTTCATGGCCCATTACAATTGGGGAACCAAAGAATCGAGAAGGCTTCAGGCCTCTGATCAAGTACAATTCGGCACCTCTGATCAGCGCTTC
Organism: Flavobacteriaceae bacterium; assembly: GCA_023264015.1. Lineage (GTDB taxonomy): Bacteria > Bacteroidota > Bacteroidia > Flavobacteriales > Flavobacteriaceae > UBA3478. The sequence continues at coordinate 1,907 of JALQTJ010000074.1, forward strand.
TCAAGAATCAAAGGAATCGATCTCACTTCGGCCGTTACGGTCACCATTCCTTTTAAGGTGAAACAGAACAAGCTGAACCTTCATGCCTCTGCCGTCTATGATTTTGCCTATCAGTTGGATGCATCTAACGAGCAGACCCTAGGGAGCTTCTTGGTTTCTTCAGGAGCAGATCGCGAAGTCTTCGACGTTGATTTAGGTAGCTTGCAAAATTCGCAAATTGAAATGCCTTCTAAAACCACATTGGGTTTTGGACTGGGCAAACCTTTTCATTGGTTCATCGGAGCCGAATACGCGACTCAAGACATGAGTCTGTTCAAGAACGAGTTCATCGAACCGGTGAATAGCAGTTATGAGATGGCCACGAGTCTGAAGATAGGAGGATACTTCATCCCGAACTATAACGCCTTGAACGGAATATTGAATCGAGTGACTTATCGCGCCGGTCTGCGCATTGAAGATACAGGACTGCGATTGAATCAGACACCTATAGAAACGGTAGTGGGTTCATTGGGCTTTAGCCTTCCAATGGGGAGTACTGCC
>JALQTJ010000075.1 GCA_023264015.1 Flavobacteriaceae bacterium
CTCTTTTGGAGCCATGCGCAGTCAATACTTTCAGCTTGGCTCGGACGAAACAAATTACCTCGAAAAGATTTTACGCTCGGCAGCGCGACTCAAAGAAAGCGAGCAAGCAGCACAGGTCAGCCTCTTTGAAGACGACCCCTCTGCTCAGGTCAGTGAACCTGAAATACCTGCTTGCGAACCATGGCCAACCATGGAGTTACTGCGCAAAGAAAAGGAGGTCGTAGGCATTTACCTAAGCGGCCATCCTCTAGATGATTTCAAGCGCGAACTAAAGCTCTTTACCAAGGCTGAAGTTGCGGCGCTATCGTCAGATCTTGAACCCTACATCGGACGCGAAATCACTTTAGGTGGAGTCGTTACCGAGAACGAAGATCGACTCTCACGCAACGGAAAACGATGGGGCACCTTCACCCTAGAAGACTATAGCGGAGCACACAGCTTCAGAGTTTTCGGTGAAGAATACCTTAAATACGAGCACTTCTTTAGGCCTGGGAACTTCTTATTCATCCGCCTATCGATACGTGAAGGCTATCTGAATCGAGACACAGGTACCACCTCTGAGCCACGTTTGCAATTCAATGACGTCAAATTGCTACAAGACATCATGGAGCAGCAGTCCAAACGTCTTACATTGCATTTAAAGGCTGCCGACATTAATCAAGATCAAATCGCCAAGATCGACAAAGTCTTAAAAGCTTTTAAGGGCAAAAAGCCCATTAGCTTTGCCCTGCACGATGAAGACCTCAATCTTCAAATGAAGAGTAGAAAAAATCAAATTACTATTTGCAACGAGCTGCTTGAACAACTTGATAACGAAAACATTCATTACACGGTGAATGCCTAACATTTAAGCAGCATAATTGCATAACTTTGCACGATAAACAATTTTAGTATTATGGCATTAGAAATAACTGACGCAACATTTGAAGAAGTCGTACTAAAATCAGACAAACCCGTAGTGGTAGATTTCTGGGCTGCATGGTGTGGTCCTTGTCGTATGGTAGGTCCGATCATCGAAGAGCTTGCACAAGACTATGAAGGCAAAGCTGTCGTAGGTAAAGTAGACGTGGATAACCACCAACAGTTCGCTGCGAAATACGGCGTACGAAACATCCCTACCGTCCTCGTATTTAAGGACGGAGAAATCGTAAACCGCCAAGTAGGGGTAGCTGCCAAAAATGTTTACGCAGAGGCGATTGACGCTGCGCTGTAAACACTAGAAATAAGGGGCGATCTTTTTAAACTTTTTTTGGTGATAGGAACCATAATAGTTTATATTTGCCCCCGCTTAAGCCTCTCACAAGGCTATAAAGCTAAGGTCTGGTAGTTCAGTTGGTTAGAATACCTGCCTGTCACGCAGGGGGTCGCGGGTTCGAGTCCCGTCCAGACCGCAAAAAGAAAGAAAACCGGCTCACTTAGGTGAGCCGGTTTTTTGCGTTTATAGCCTGAATGAAGCCAACGGTTTCAATGAAGGATAGAAGCGCAAAAAAACAATCGCAGCGTGCAGCTGCGGTAGGTTTTCTTTCTTTTGATGTGTTGGTCCCCCTCTTGGGCCGCTTAACCGAAGGGTTAAGCAATCCCGTTACTTCAAACAAAAAAGCCCGAACCAAACGGTTCGGGCTTTTCTATTCTAAAAACAGAATCTTAGTTCTGCTCGTTCAATAAGGGGTTGTATAGAATCTCCGCCTCTGGAATCTCTAAAGTGATCAAATTGTCATTGTGAGAGATTTGTCTACCTGGAAAATCCAAGTGGTTAGCAGGAAGAGTAACGGTTCCCTTACGACGCTTAAGCGCGAAGTAAGACTTTCCTTCTCCCCAAAGTTCAATACGTGTTTGCAGGTAAATCTCGTCCAATAATTCAGACTGAGAAAGAGCATCTACATAAGAGGCGTCTGCAACGCGCAAATCAAGAAGTTTCTTCAATGAAGACTTCGCCGCATCTAAAGCACCTAGCTCAGCCGAAGATTCTGCATGTAATAACCAGAATTCAGCGACACGCATATAGTGCAAATCAGAAGTAAAACCACTCGAAGGTCCACCAAATCTTCTGAATTCAGGTGCTGCACCTTCACGGTAAAACTTACGAATTGGAGCATATGGTCCGTTCTGAGTAAAGAGGGTAGTACCATATTGATTTCTGCGAACATCACTTTCATCCATCGCATTGTATAAGTCTGAGTTAATGATCTTTGGATCACCTACACCAGCATAACTGTAGCTATAGTAATCAACGTGACCCCAGAAAGAAAGTAGGTTCATTCCGTTATCGGTAGTGATATCGGTTCCCCACATAATACCTGGGTGATTATTAACCGCATGGAAACCAGCTAAGATCTCATCCTGATCCATAATCGGATAGGTACCTGACAATACGATAGCCTCAGTTGTTTCTTTTACCTGTTGCCATTTGTTTTGAG
>JALQTJ010000076.1 GCA_023264015.1 Flavobacteriaceae bacterium
ATTTCTTTTTCACTTATTTGCGTCGAGGCCAAGTAGAGATTGCTGAGTTCAGGCATTTTCTCAAAGCCGTTTAGCGCTGCCGCAGTAAGTACTGTTCCGAATCCATTGAATGCATTTAGATTAGAGAGTTTTTGAATGCTCGAGAGGGCCTTATCGGTGATAAGGGTATGGGGTAGGTCTAACTTTAATAGGTTTTCAAATACTTCGAGCTGAGGGGCCAATTCGTCATTGAAATTGGAATAACTGAGATCAATCTCAATGATATGCGCTGCGTATTTTTTAAGGAGCCTAAAATCTCGTGTTTGAAGCGCCTTCATGCCCCGAGCACTGATCCGCAGCATAGGATGATCACGATCGACCGGATGAACTGAAAATCCACGCTCCCGCAGCTCTTGAATCCAAGATTCAGGTACTCTATCGTATTTAGACTTCCACTTTTCGAGTGGAGTAGAGGTATTGGTGAGTCGGCGAAGCACCTCAAGCCAGTTCGCATCTGGGGCTAACGAAGCGACCGAGCAATTCGCACAAAAGTCGTTTGCTGCCCACCACTCCAATAATGATTTTTCATCACTTAAGAGCTGAAGCTTGTTGTTGGGAGGCATATGAAGGTCGTCTTCGGGTTCAAGGTGAATCCGCTCGAGCAGCAGGTTTAGGCGTTCACTGTCAGAGGCCATCTGACTTCCGTTCTTTCCGCCTTTTAAGAGCATCTCGTACGAGGTGAGTTGTAACTTTCCTTTGGTCTTGTTTTGGTTGTGGCAACTCACGCATTTTTGATCCAATACGGGCTGGATAAGATCGGTATAGACCTGAGCCTCTTCAACCGAGGCTACCTTTAAATCGATCTCGCTTTCGCTGTAAGTACCTGTGATAAAGCCTTCGCCGTGCGTTAATGTTCCACCCTGATGTCCTGCAGCGATTAGAATGACCAGTAGCACCGTGTAAGCCGGCATATAAAAACGGCTGGGAGCTCCTGTCGTTATTTTTTTTGCTAAGACAAGCAGCACTAACGTGCCGAGGCTAAAGAGTATGCCGAGGTTTCTATGCAGGGCCACCGCATCTGTATCGTAGGCCCCTTGATCTGCAATGATGAGCCCTGTCGCTATAGAAATGAGGCTACTCACTAGGGTGATGCCTAAAGTGAACCTTCTAATCTCTGCGGGGAGCGCCTTCTTGATTGCAGAATAATAGAGTTCTAGCAAAAACCCGAAGACAAAGATGCCTATGGGGAGGTGTACAAATACGGGATGCAGGTTACCTATGATGTTCACGCAAGAGGGCCGATTGAATTAAACGCGTTTCAGTTTGATGGGGTAGGTTTTACCCGCATTCCATTGACATACATAGAGGTTCTCGTCTTCATCGACACACACGTCGTGCGGATGCTTAAATACCTGTGTGTCCTGTTTCATAGGTTGAAGTTGGTCCTCTTCGTTGTATACGGGTGCTATACCACCAGGCGCAGAAACCAAGCGGTTATTGTGATCAAGAACCGAGATGAATCCTGTATCTGGAGCCTTGTCTCCTGACCAAATCGTGGCGAGATAGACCTCTTGCCCATTGACCACCGGACGGCAAATGTAAGCCCCGGGGAGCTCGTATTTTTCAATAAAGGTTCCGTCCAAACTAAAGCGCTTTAAGATATTTTGCTCGCGCTCAGTGATGAGCAGCGTGGTTTGTCCTGATCGCTGATCTATGCATATACCGTGCGCGTTTAAAAATTGGTGATCTTCGGTGCCACGCCCGCCGAATACGTTTTTGATGTTGCCTTGAGGGTCGTAGTGAATGATGTATTGCGACCCGTATCCGTCTGCCACGTAGACGTCGCCATTGGGGGCGACACAACTCTCGGTCGGAATGTACGCCTCCGGCTTCTCGTACTGCTCAAGCTCGGCCGGAAATTCAAAGACGTGAACCACCCTTCCGTCAAGAGTTGTTTTGATCACTTCGTGACGGTTATTGTCGCAGATGTATAAAAATTCAGTACCGTTTTCGTCGTGGATACTTAGGCCATGCCCCCCTGGATAGTCGCTTCCCCAACTATCGAGAAGCCTGCCCGATTTATTGTAAATGAGGATGTTGTTTTTCGTCTCATTAGTGATCATGAAGATCCGTCCCTTTCGGTCTTGAACCATCTCGTGACAGTCATTCACCGGATGTTGATTGGGGTCTAAACTTCCCCATTCAAAGTCTACTTTGTACTTGAAATCGCCGTGCCCGATGACCGTTTGCTGGGCTCTTTTAAAGTCTGCGTAGGTCCAAGAACTAAGGGATACGCCCAACATTCCTGCCGCGGTGGTTTGTAGAAATTTTTGACGATTCATGCTTTTGGGATTAGGGTTA
>JALQTJ010000077.1 GCA_023264015.1 Flavobacteriaceae bacterium
CCCTAAAAAGGGGGTCCTTTAAACTGCAAAGGTTCAAATTCTAATTACCATTTGCCTAACATAATTCTTGTATTACTTCTAAGGATTGTAACCTCCTTAGAGGCAACATCATAAAACTCGCTCCATGCTTTTTGGGCAACTTTATTTTCTTCCCTGTATTTGTTTGGGTTAAATGCTGATTTAAAGTCACTAAATCCCTGCAGAACATAATGGGTTTCACCCATTGAACTTCGACCCAATCTAAATTGACCAAGAGTTATTCTGCGATCCTCTGGATTAAACTTACCATGATAATTTTTCCATGCCTCTGCAAACTTTCCTGCATCGTTTACATCTAACCAAAGAATGTTTTGAATTGGATGTGTACCTATTTCACCATAGCTTTTCAAGCTATTTCCAGAAGCAGCTGAGTGAGATTTTGCATACTGGCCTATTTTAGTTAGATATAGATTCCAGCTGTCATTCTGTCCTCTCGAATACTGTTCACCCATAGCATCTAAACTGCCTGCAAAAACAAGCGAGTGGCTCCAATTAGTTTCATTATCATTAAAATGAGTTTCAAAGAGATACACTGTAACACCTTCCGCTTTACTTCCAGGCTGACTGAAATAATCAGCAGTTAGTTTAGCAGTTATTTCAACATCCTCTGCATCAACGTTAAAGTTGTATGAAGTCCAATAGTACTCTTGAGCTGCTAGAGTGAACCCAAGAAATAACATTATGACACTTAAAATTTTTGTTTTCATATAAATTAAGTTTAAAATTTATTTCGACGAATTGAGACTACCAGGTCTCAACTAATTCATTTTTTTGATTTAAATAAAGAACTCTCTTCCAGATAACTCTTTTCCAGAACCCTGGCGTTTTTAATTCACCTAACGATACCATTTCTTCTGGCCAACTTATATCTTCAGAGGTAAATGGAGAGAAGGCATCCCCTATATTCTCGTAAAAATCAACGGTATAGGCATTGTAAGGATACTCGTAGCCGATAGGAGATAAAACACTTATTGTGCCCCAACCTTTCATTTTAGTTTTTCCTTGCTTCATTAATTTTTCAAAAAATGGCTTCATAATTCGCGATTCCTCCGCTAAGTATTGGTTTACATCATTTGCATTTGAATAGTTATAAACTATATAATTAAAGCTCGGTTGCTTATCACTCCATATTAATTCTTCTGTATTAGTTAGAATTGCTGCAAATTCGAATTTGTCTTGCTTTAATGACTCTTCTAAAAGAGCTAGCTTTTCTGGATCCATTTGGCTTCGAACTACTTCTTCTGCGGCTGCATAGTTCATACCTAGATTCTCAAAATTTTCCCAAGAACCTAATCCTATTCTTGTATTTACATTGGGTTCAGTAGCAAGCATACCGCCGCTTCGAACTTGAATACCCCAAGCATTAATCTGACCTTTTTCCTTTAAAACTGCCGCAACTTTACTCCAATAAATTGCTTCATTTTGCATAAAGGTTTTCAATTCATCAGCAGGAACCTGACGAAATGAGTTTAGTGCTAAGTTTTCTTGTGCTAGGGTAATCTGACCAAAAGCTATTAGCAAGAAAATTGATAATAGTGATTTCATTCTATTATTTTTTAGGTTAAGAATTTTAAGATAAAACTTTTATTGCAATAAACAATTAATTGGGCGCCATTTGTTTTTATAATATTTACCTTAACAAGGTTTAACCAATAAATATTAATATGGATGCTTTGACAATTTTTTTTACGATTGCTAGTGTTGTTGCGATTGCAATTGCTGCCTATGGAGCAATTAAGATGAATCGAAAAACTTTACTTTTAGGTACATTTCTTTACTCCATTCTTCCAGTTATTGGAGAATCTAATCAGTTTCAATTGACTGGGGATTATGGAAATCTTGTTACTATTGCCGCTTTTCTATGTGCAGCAATTATAACCTTTCCAAGCAAAATCACATATGATTCTAAGAATACCGCGGCTGTACATTTAGCAAGGAAAATAGGGCTTTCTATTATTGTTTTAAATGTTCTTCAGGGATACATTATACTTCAGTTAAGAACTGATGTTCCTTCGCTTTATGGTTACGCACACCTAACTTTAGCTCTGATTTATGTCTATATAATCGTAAGATCTAAAAGTGCAGATTTTCAAATGAAATAATTCTAACCTAAACCCCTCATAAATGGGGGGGGTTAATACTTTAGGTGATGCAATTCTAAAATAATGGTCGCTCTAACCCATTTAAGAAGCTTAGATGCAGCTGAATTAAAGGAATAGTATGTGCCTCTAACGCATTCGCTTTTTTTATGCGCAAAAGCCGTCGCAAG
>JALQTJ010000078.1 GCA_023264015.1 Flavobacteriaceae bacterium
TAGAACACCTAATGCAATAAGAAAGGCAAATAGTGCACTTACATAAAAAGCCGACCATGGTCTATTGCGCATTTGATCAAATACGTGCTGATCGTGCTCAGCGTGGTGATCTTCAGCTGCTGTTGCAGCTTCGTGATGTCCTTCTGAAGCTGCGTGAGCGTCATTAGACTCATGTTGGGCATTACCGTGATCGTCGTGCGCTGCCGATTCGTGAGTGGCACTCCCATGATCTGAACTAGATCCATGGGCATCACCGTGTCCGTCAGCGGCGTGGGCCGCGACAATGGCTTTAGCTTCTTCGACTGTACTAGGGGCAGACAAAAAACCGTAAGCAAGCCCAAGAAGGCCAAGCCCCATGAGCACAAATGTTGTTATTTTAAAACGTTGCGAAAACTGATACATGTTCACTTCGGTTATTTAGTTAGGTCGTTCTTTAATTCCATCACATAAGCGGCAATTTGCCATATCTCTTCTTCACTGCTCAACTGAGAAGCATAAGAACCCATAGAATTAAGTCCGTAATAAATCGTATGATAGGTGCTTCCGATGTTGATATTTCTTCCTTGATCTGCATAACTTGGAACCCCTAAAATCTTCTCGCGCTTCACAAGGGTACCTTGACCATCGCCTTTGGCACCGTGACAAATTGCACAGTACACATCATATAGCTCTTTACCCTTGGCAAGATCAGCCTCTTTGTTCTCTTCAGCCAATGGACTTACATCTTCGCGAGCCATCTCTTTACCTGCTGGAGTATTCTCAAAAGCATAAGGCAACCACCCTCTTGGAATACTGCCTTCAGCGGGAGTTAATGCAGAAGTGTTTTCTGGCAAGAAACTCACCTCGGCATAGGTTTCGTATCCAACCGCTTCATACATGTCAGGAAAATACTGATAATTGGGCTTGTTCTTGTTGAAGCATGAGGTAGTCAACAAAGCGACAACTAGCGTAATAGAAAATAACTTCATCAATTTCATAGCTTATGCTTTTGGTTGTTGAACCTCAATGGCTCCTGTGTCTAACAATAGTTCGGTCAAGGCTTTTTCTTCACCTTCTTTAACAGCGACCTCCATTAAGAAGACATCGCTGGTAGTCCTTGGCAGTGGATTCTCAGCCTTTTTAAATGGCCACATCTTACTTCTTAAGTAAAAAGTAATCACCATAAGGTGAGCAGCAAAAAAGACAGTCATTTCGAACATCACCGGAACAAATGCCGGCATGTTTTGAACAAATGAAAAGCTAGGCTTTCCTCCAATGTCTTGTGGCCAATCTTCTATCATGATGTAATTCATCATTACCGTTGCTACGGTTAGACCTAGGCATCCGTAGATGAAAGCGGCCATAGAGATTCTCGTCTCATCTAGACCTAGTGCCTTATCAAGGCCGTGAACCGGAAAAGGGGTATAGACCTCTTCGATATGATGCTTTTCTTCGCGCAGCTTTTTGACGGCATTCATCAGAATGTCATCGTCGTTGTAAAGTGCTCTAAATATCTTTGATGCCATAGCCTTTACGAATGAGTTTGGTTAGTGGTTGAATCTGCCTCAACAGAGTAAGTCGTCACCTTTCCTCTCTTAGGCATTGTGTATAATGGTTTTCCCTCTTCTCTAAGCGCCTTATATTGATCTCCTGAAGACTTTAAAATAGACTTCACCTCTGCCTGAGCAATTACTGGGAAGGTTCTCGAATACAATAAGAAAAGCACGAAGAAGAATCCGATCGTTCCGATAAAAATTCCAATATCAACAAAGGTTGGAGAGAACATCGTCCATGAAGACGGTAAGTAATCTCTATGAAGTGATGTCACAATGATCACGAAACGCTCAAACCACATCCCAATGTTTACCACGATCGAGATAAAGAACGAGAACATAATGCTAGTTCTTAAACGTTTGAACCACATGAATTGCGGAGAGAATACGTTACACGACATCATCGCCCAATAAGCCCAAGCGTAAGGACCCGTAGCACGGTTTAAAAACGCGTATTGTTCGTATTCCACCCCTGAATACCATGCAATGAAGAGCTCCGTAATATAGGCACATCCTACAATCGACCCTGTAATCATTATCACAATATTCATCAACTCTATATGCTGCACTGTAATATAGTCTTCTAATCCTACCACCTTTCTCATGATGATCAAAAGCGTATTGACCATAGCAAATCCAGAGAAAATTGCCCCCGCAACGAAGTAAGGAGGGAAGATCGTGGTATGCCATCCTGGAATCACAGAG
>JALQTJ010000079.1 GCA_023264015.1 Flavobacteriaceae bacterium
ACCGGTAGTTGGATCTTTTTTCCTGCTGCGATCGAAGTCTATGAGATCACTCCAAATGGGCAGCGCCTGCTTGAAAAAGCCACTTACAAGGCTGAAGGTCCGGGTGGTGAAGTCAAACAACAATTCTTTGATCTCAACCTCAAAGGACAAAGCGCAACGCATTTAAAAATCGTAGTGAAAAGCCGCATGAAAAACCCTGCATGGCACGCCAGCCCTGATAGCCCCAGTTGGGTGTTCATGGATGAAATTCTTTTCAATTAAGTCCTTTCCAATACCTTCGAATAAGGGCCGGCAGAAAGGTAAGGTCGGCAATGAGGGCGATAGTAATAGCCACTAGGCAGAGTAGGCCAAACTCACGAACTGCAGGCGTATTACTGATGGCTATGACCGCAAATCCCGCTACCAAAGAAATAGTGGAGGTCAAAAGGGCGGGGGCTGAATAGCGGATAGCCGCATTAAGACGATCTTCTGAACCAATCGAAAGTTTACCTGAAGGACGTACAAAGTGATAGATCAAGTGTAAGGTATCATCCATGGCGATTCCAAGAATAATTGGGGTGATCATAGCAGTAGTTACCCCAAGTGAAATACCCAATAGCGTCATAAGTGCAAAGACACCAAAAATGGGGATGAGATTCGGGAGGACGAGTAACGCTGCCTTTCGCATACTTGAGAAATAAAGCGCCAAAAGGAAGAATATAATCACCAAAGCCACACCGAAGGTTTTCAGTTGACTAGATACTACAAATTCATTCAATTTCGCGAAAACGGTAGCAAAACCATTCGTTTGGAGAGAAAAGGTATTATCGCTGCCGAAAACCGAAATAAAATCTACTTCGATTTGATCCAGAAGGCTAGACAACTCCGCCGTAGGCATCTGAGAAAATCCAAGAGTGAAGATTAGGGTATTTAAATCTTCAGAAGCAAGATTGAAAAAAACATTCTTCTCCTCAGCACCATTCTTCAAAGCCTTTTTATAACGTGTTTTCGGATCTGATCCGCCAAACCTTGTTACCGCGTAACGCTGCTCAAGAAAAGTGCGCAAACTATGCAATGAGAAGACAGTCCCTAGTTTCGGGTTTAATTGTAGTTTTTCATGAAAGTCACCCGCCTTCTGCAAAAAGGCTTCATAACTAATCGCTGCAGAATCTTTTAAAGTAAGGTTTAATTGTAAACGTGAACTGCTACCCAAAGCACTTTCCACTTTTAAAAGGTAATCTTTTGCCCGTGAGTCAGCCAGTAAGTCTAACGAGTTGGTATCCACCTCCACCCTAAGCGCTAGAATTGCGGATAAAATCAAAAATGCGGATGAAAAAAGTAGCACCCTCTTAGGGCGTCTTACTAATCCAATTACAAGAGCACTAACAGCGTTTTGAAAGATAAATGAGGTTGTTTTGGCTTTATTGCGACTTGGGCTTAGTGATATAAAACTTACACCCAACACCATAATCAAATAGGCTAATAGAAATGCCAAAAGGATCCCAATGCTCGCCCATAAACCCATCGACTTAAGGGCTGGTAGAGCGGAATAATTTAGGGCAAAATAACCGATTATGGTCGTTGCAGTCGTTAGTGCACACGGAACTATGCTCAACCTAATTGCTTCGACAACATGGTGAACCTTAGACCGCTCATAACCTGAGTTCAATTGGTAATGAAGCGCATTGATGATATGCACCACATCGCTAAGGGCATAGACCAACAAAAGGGTAGGAATCAAGGCCGAAATCATATTCAGCTTGACTTCGAGAGCCGCAATCAGTCCAAACAAAAACAAGGTAGGGAGCACAATAGCTGCGCTAGCCATCCATACAAACCTTCTATCTGGCAGCAAAAGATAGAGCAATAAAGAAATCACCAGTAAGGTTAGTATACCATATAATCCGGCCTCGCCTTGCAAAGCCTTGTTGTAGGCTTCATTTAATACAGGAGGGCCTGAGATTGCAGCATCTTGAAATCTAGACCGTATGGCGGTCTCAATCTTTGAAACAAGAATAGAGCGCTCCTCTTCTATTTGCGTAAAAGCGTCGAGTTGTACATAAAAGAAAAGCTGTTGAAAATCGTCAGAGATAAGCTGGCTTCGATAATCCTTCAATTGCCCGAAAAGTTTGAGCTGTTGCTCTTCTTTACGTTTCGAATCGTAAAAGGGTACGGCTACTAAGCCTTGTTGTGTAGGTAATGGGTAGTTTGCTTTTGCCAAACTGAA
>JALQTJ010000007.1 GCA_023264015.1 Flavobacteriaceae bacterium
CTTTTGATTCTTAACCTGAATGCTAAATGCCTCAGCGCTAAAACGTTTTAGATTTTGTTTCGAATAGGGTAGGACCTCTTCGATTTTAAATAAGCGCGATGGAAAAGTCGCCACGGGCTCCTTAGAAAAGAGAAGTGTGGGCGTACTGGTGAATCCTAAGTGAAGCGCAGGATGTTCTTCAATCAATTTCTCGGCATAACGCGATTTGATAAAGGCAGCAGGTAGGTCAATAATGTACTGCGCTTGATCAAGTTCCAACAACGGGAGCGGATTGTTTCGCGTGCTTTCGAATACGCTCGTAAACAGCTGTTTTTCTTCATCTCTATAGAGAAATGCATGGACCAGTGTAACCTCATCTGAAGCTTTTAAAGGGTCTAGCCATAAGAGTAATTCTTTGAGCTCATTCTCCAGTGAAACAAGATCAATGCGCACAAGGTGAGGAAGGTATTTCTGGGCATAACTCAGGTCAATCATCGGAGAAACCTTAATGGCAATTAATCGCGCTTTTGAGATTAAGGATTCATAAAGCTCCACGAGGTTCGGAGCGTAGTGTTCGAACCCGACTCTTCTCGTACCCGTTCGATCACGTCTATCCGGATCGAGGTAAATGAAGTCTACAGCAGGGGTGCGCTCTAAAAACGCTTCTGCTGTAGAAGCCTCAACCTGCACGTGCGTGCGTTGGAGTAGTTTCAAATTGTGATTTAATAGCGCGTTGAGATGAGGGTCGCATTCTACAGAGACAAAAGTGTCAAAAAGTGTACTGAGTTCGACAGAATCAACGCCAAATCCCGCTGTTAGATCAATCCCAGATTTCCCCTTTTTAGAAAGAAGCTTCTGACATACTTCGGCCTTATAGGCAGCTGTAAAATGAGAACTCGACTGTTCAATGGCTCTTTTTGGAGGATACACAATTCCCTTGCGAACGGTCCAGTTGGGTAATTTTTTCTTGGCTTTTGATAAGGCCTGTATTTGCTCAATGAGCTCTGCATTGCGCACTCCTTCAAACACTGAAGGCTGAAACGATAGGGCGTTTAGATCGACAGTTGCCCCGTTATGAACATAATCTTGGACGTCATCCGCAGTAAGGCGAAGATTCATCTAGAGGTTTTTTGTGAGTTTTTCAACCCAATAGTTCTCGCGGTAAAAAACCTTCAAAATGACCCTTATGCTCGTGTATAGCGGCACGGCGATGATGAGACCTACAACCCCAAAGAGTAACCCAGAACATAAGATTACCAGAAAGATTTCTATGGGGTGAGACTTTACGCTTTTCGCATAGATAAAGGGTTGAGAGAAAAAGTTGTCAATGAGTTGTCCCACAACAACACCCCCGAGCACAAAAAACAACTTTGGCAAGGTGACGGCCATGAAGTCTACATTTAAATCTCCTATTAAAGTCAGCAGCAGCATTAGCAAGGCACCAATTAGTGGTCCGATGTAAGGGATGATATTAAAAATGGCACATAAAAAAGCAATCGTAAAGGCATGTTGAACCCCACCAATCGCCAAGGCTATTGCATACACTGTCAAGAGGATGGTAAGTTGAATAAGTATCCCGACAAAGTATCGACTTAACAGCTTTTCTATGCGATCGATAGAGTCAAGTGTCATTGCCTCTTTATGGTCGGGGATTAAGGTGAGTACCCCTTTTCTGAAGAGTTGCTGATCTTTTAAAAAGAAAAAGGTGAGAAAGAGTATAGAAAATACACCTACACTGAAACTCCCAAATGCCGCACCGATTTGTTCAATTAAGCTTGGGATAAAATCAAGATCAAAGGTGCTTAAGAGTCTCGCTTGAAGTGGAGCTAGGTCAAGTTTTTCACTCAAATAAGGTACTTGCGCTGTGATGGCTTCGGTGAGTTGGCCCACTGCGTCAAATGCGCGATTTGACAAATCTTCGACATTCAAAAGCGACAACTGTTCGCCCTGAGTTATAACCACGGGTACCAGAAGGCCAATAAGACCGAAAAACACAAAAAGTTGAGCGGTCAAGGTGAGGGCGACTGCCAGCGTATTAGGAACCTTTAAACGTCCCGTCAAAAGCTTGACTAAAGGCTTGCCAATGAGACTTAATACCGCGGCAATAATAACGTAGGCGATCACCTCGCGTACAAGGTAAATTCCATAAACTAGGGCCGCTATTCCAACGAGTGTTAAAACACTCTTTACGATGGCTTTCGAAAGGTCTTGAGTGCTCATAAATTGGTTATTGTGAAAGTTGCGCACATAAAATACGATTAATCGCTACGATTGCGGCAGTTTCAGTGCGTAATCGCTGTTCTCCAAGGGAGAAAAACTCAGCCTCATGCTGTTTGGCTAACGAAACCTCACTTCTGCTAAAATCCCCCTCAGGACCTATCATGATGTGATAATCGTTAGAGGTTTTAGCGGTGAAAAATAAATCCTTCTTTTGAGGTTCCTCGTAGCAATGTCCCATCAAGACAGTTTCTTCGTGATGCGCAGTTAAATAGGCCGATACAGACTGTAAGGGATAGAGTTCAGGTATAAACGCGTTTAAAGATTGCTTAAAGGCACTTTGCAAGGTGCGTTCTGCGCGCTCTTGGTTGAATTTATTTTTCTCGCAATGTTCACTTATCAGGGGTGTAATCGAGGCTACCCCGAGTTCGGTGGCCTTTTCAAGACACCATTCAAACCGATCGTTGCTTTTCAAAAGGGCTAAGGCGAGATGTATACGAAAAGAAGGTTGAGATTCTTTCGAGTGACCTTGAACAGCTAGTCCACATCTCTTGCTATTGGCATCTACGATTACAGCCTCAAAGAGATCTCCATGGCCATTGCCCAACTCAATACGATCCCCTTCTTTCTTTCTCAGTACCCGCACAAGGTGTTTACTTTCAAAAGGGTCAAGAACATACGAAGATTGATCGACCGTTAGGTCGGGTGCATAGAAACGTTGACTCATGACTGTACAGCATAACGTGCCTCAGCCTGTACAGATAAATCTGCAAAGTCAGAGACTAAATATTTGAAGTATCCTGAAATACCAATCATTGCGGCATTATCGGTGCAGTACGAGAGTTCTGGCACAAAAAGTTGAAGACTTTTTCTTTCGGCTAAAGCGTTTAATGCCTTTCGGATCCCAGAATTGGCAGCTACACCTCCGCCGATGGCAATTTGATTAATACCCGTTTCATGTAGCGCTAGTTCTAGTTTTTGAACCAGTATTTCTGTAATAGTGTACTGAAGAGAGGCTGCCAAATCTACTTTGTTCTGCTCAATAAAATGGGAGTCTTTCTTCATTTCTTGAGATACCACTCTTGTGAATTGCGTTTTAAGTCCGCTAAAACTGAAATCTAAACCAGAAACGTTCGGTATACTAAAGGAGAAGGCATTAGGGTCTCCTAGAGCAGCTAACTTGTCTATTTGAGGACCGCCTGGGTATTCAAATCCGAGCACCTTTGCCGATTTGTCAAAGCATTCTCCGACAGCATCGTCTAAAGTTTGACCTAACAATTCAAATTGATCTGGGGCGTTGACGCGCACAATTTGAGTATGTCCACCACTTATAGTTAACGCGAGAAATGGAAACTTAGGAGGCTCAGGGTGGGCTTCAGCGATGAAATGTGCTAAAATATGGCCTTGCATATGATTCACCTCGATTAAGGGAATCGCTAAAGCTTGGGCCAATGATTTTGCAAAGGAGACACCGACTAACAGGGATCCTAAAAGTCCTGGCCCTTTTGTAAATGCGATTGCTGAGAGGTCATTTTTCGCGATATTTGCCTCGTTTAGGGCCTCATTCACAACCGCTACAATGTGTTGCTGATGAGCCCGAGATGCTAACTCTGGTACCACACCTCCATAAAGCGCATGCATCTGTTGGGTGGCAACACAGTTTGAAAGCACTTGAGTGCCTCTTAACACAGCAGCAGAAGTATCGTCGCAAGACGACTCAATTGCCAATATTAATGGGTGTTCTCCAGTGCTCATAGATGCAAAGATAACGGCTATTAAACAATGAGAAAAAGACTCTTTTTAGGACTGCGTATACTGCTTGGCCTTCTTGTGGGACTTTTCTTAATCACCTTAGTTGCATCCACCCCTAGGGTTCAAAATTATTTAGCCCAGCGATTCATTTCACAACTCACTACCCAGTACGGTATAGATCTTTCGGTCGATGCGGTTCGCGTAAATCCATTAGCATTCAACGCCACCCTGCAACACCTTTTGATTCCAGATCACAAAGGGGATACCCTGATTTATATCCGGTCACTCAGTAGCCGTTTTCGATCTCTGAAAGCACTGTACGCTTCAGCTTCTCAAAGTCAGTATAGGCTAGGTGAAACACTGGTGAATATCAAGACACATTCGGGTGATTCTTTGTCTAACCTTCAGATGTATTTGAATGAATTACCAAAAGGCTCGGGAAGTGCTTTTGGTGCAGAACGCATACGAACAGGAGCGCTTAAAGTGAGATATGCCGATGACTCTATCCGAGAGGTACACACCTTAGATTTTAAAAAAATTGACATTCAAAATTTGCGCCTGGGGTCAAAACAAATCTCAGGTGCGTTCGAGTTGGCTGGCCATTATGAAAGAAATAAGTCTTTCGTTGAGCCTGATTTTAGTCTTGAAGGTAAGCTGGAGACGAAGGAGGGGATATTAATGGGATCTCTAATTACGCTGCGTGCTCAAGACGAGGCAATTGAACTCGATTCGCTCACTTACAATTTCAATTCAGGAAGATGGAATTTCAAGGTTAAAGATGCCTTCATTACTGGACAGCGATTAAAAGCCCTTGGCTTAAATGTTACTGATGTTCCTTCAGTTTATTGGAGTGGAGGATTAACCCTTCAAGAGGGCAGGCTTGACGCTCAAAAATTGGCGGTGCAATGGGGTGAGAGTACGGCGGTATTGGATGCGCTATTCAACTTCAATATTCCGGGCAATTCGTATCGATTGAATTTTACAGATATCGCTGCTTATTGGAAAGACATTAAGGGGTATAGATCGATAGTCAAAACTGAGGGAGTGCAACGCCTGAACATGTCAAATGCATTGCCATGGACCGGGGCATTAAGCCTTGAAAGAGAAGCGCAAAACTTCTTCTTAGAAGGCTTTTTTGATGTTTCAGGTGCTTATTTTTCAATAGGCTATAAAAGAAGTAAAAATGAAGAGCTTCTAGATGGAGAGCTCTCAAAAGTGCCCGTTCAATGGGTCTTCCCTGGGGCTACACAGCTGCTGACTACTTCATTTGAAGGTCGACGAATCAGTTCACAACCCTTCGTTATTGACGGTTCAATTGAATCGCTTCGTTGGCCAAGTGAAAAACAATTGAAAGAGGTTACCTATTCACTATCGCTCAACTCGAACCAGTACGATGTCGCGTTGAGGAGCGCTGTCAAAGGGCAGAATTTCACCACAAACTTCAGCTTAGAGCGCATGAAAAACTCATGGTCCATTGAGGGGAACGCCGATTTCAGAAGATTTGATGCGCTCTTCTCGAAGACATCAAGTACAGCAGCGGTTATGAGTACGGTGGCGGACTTCTCTGTATGGGGAAGTTCATGGATTGATTTGCAAGGAACTATTTCTCTAGATGGTTTGCGCTTTTATACACCTTCTCAAGAGGTGATTGAAGTTGGAGGAGTACAAATGAGTTTAACAGTTGACCAAGAAAGAGACCATCTTTTTAGGGTGGTCTCTGAAGATTTTGTGAACCTCGTAGTTTCTGGAAATTATCACCTATTTGATTGGCAAAAGGCTTTAAGAGAACTTCGATTGCCAGATGATTTTGAATTAGACGCTGATATGCAAACGGGAACGCGTTGGGTAGATTTAATCGAAGGCTCAACGGTATTACCTGAGATTACGGGCTACATACGGTATTCAAAGGGTCAATTTGATTCAGATATTCGCCTCTCACGCTTTCGCTATGACGCGTTTGATTTGAAAGAATTACACGGATTTACAGATAATGCCGGCAACTTTAATATTGAAGCAGAGTCATTGAATTCTCCGTTTTTCGATCTTTCTTCTTTACGTGCAGACATTGGAGCTTCAAAGTTGTCTCTGATGGCTTCAACTGCTGGTGAAACCCCTGATCGATTTGCCTTTAACTTCAGCTGGAATCGTCCCTCGGAGGATCACATTAAGCTTTACATCGAACCTTCAAGTTTTACTTTAAAGCAATACCAATGGGCCATTGATAAATCCTCTGAAATAGACCTAGATATTGTTCGTAAAAGTATCACCTTTAATCGTCTCGATCTAAGGACTTTAGATGACGGCTATTTATCATTACAAGGGGCGTATCAAGACAATGAGAATTACACGTTTAGCTTAGAACTAGAAAATGCTCCCTTAGAAACGATAACTCCAAAAATCAAGAACTTAGAACTAAAGGGAGGCTCTACAGGTTTTTTACAATTCAAACGACAGAACGGTAGGTACGATCCGCGCTTTAACTTGAGTATAGAAGATTTACTGGTGAATTCAAAATTTGTTGGCTTTTTCAATGGGGTAGTCAACGGTAGCAGTAATGCCGATGTGTTTACACTTCAAGCAGACATCTTAAATACCGGTTCTCCTACACTAGAATTATCTGGAATACTTAACCAGACTGAAAATGGCCAATTTACACTAGACGCGGATGCGCGATTTTCTCGCTTTGACATCTCTCCTTTTTCAGCCCTTGGAACTACTACTTTTTCTGATTTAAGAGGCGCGGCATCAGGGGTTGTGAGCTTGACGAATACCTTAGATTCACCTGAGCTTTTAGGAGAACTTGTACTTGATTCATCAGGATTGACCTTTCCATACCTAGGAGTAGATTTTGATGTTGCGGGCCAGCCGACTATCCGGCTGAACCGCAACGATTTTTATTTTGACCATTTTCGGCTGAAAGACACTTCTTTTCAAACGGAAATAGAAATTGATGGATTTTTTAGGCATTCAGGATTGAAGAATTTTCAATTTGACCTTGGAGTTGCTACCCTGAGCGAGTCTTCGCTGGTGTTAAAAACTGAAGCCTCAGAAGATGCATTGTATTACGGAACTGGTTTTGTTTCAGGATCAGGGAGTATTAAAGGGACCCCTGCTTCAACGCTTATAAAGGTAGATGCTGAAACTAAAAAGGGGAGTAGTTTGATTATTCCATTGAATTCTGACAGCGTTGATTTTAGTGATGATTTGGTGCGTTTTGTCAACAGTGAACCTGTATCAGAAGTGGAACGATCATTCACCCCAATAGAGTCGCAAAAAGGAATCAGTTTAGATTTCAATTTGGTGGTTACCCCAGAAGCAATGGTTGAAGTGATCGTCGATCCTGAATCTGGTTCCACCTTAAGAGGTAACGGCACAGGCTTATTTCGACTTCAAGTAGCTCCGGGAGACGAGTTCAATATTTTTGGTGAGTACGCGCTTGCGTCCGGAACGTACAATTATCGCTTTGGTGGCTTAATTGACAAAGGATTTAGTTTGGCTCAGGGGGGTAATCTGACCTGGAACGGGGATCCGTACGATGCAGACATCAATCTAGAGGCCGTTTACAGTTTAAGTGCCAACCCAGCGCCATTACTAGACTCTAGTTCCTTTCCTAGACCGGTTCAAACCGATGTACTTATACAATTAGGGGGTAAACTACTCAATCCAGCCATAGATTTTTCGCTGCGCTTTCCAACTCTTAATTCGGTGGTACGAAGTGAGATTGAGTACCGCTTACAAGATCGTTCTACGCTTGAGCGAAATGTGTTTTTCCTTTTGGCTCAGGGTAATTTTGTAAATGAGCAAATGGGACTTTCTCAGCAAGCGTTGACGGGAAACTTACTGCAATCGGCTTCAGGTTTACTAGAAGAGGTCTTAGGGGCTTCAGAAGTTTTAGATCTAGGATTGTCTTACGAACAGGGATATAGAAATCCAAATGCCAATGTTGCTATTGAAGATCGCATAGGGGTAACGCTGAGCACCCAATTGGGAAATCGCTTGATGTTCAACGGTAAATTAGGTGTGCCAGTGGGTCGTGTAACAGAGACCGTAGTCGCTGGCGATGTTGAGTTGCAACTTATTTTAAATGAAGAAGGCACGCTAAGTGCGAAGATCTTTAACCGAGAGAATACCCTAAGCCAATTTTTGGCAAGTATGCCTGGATATACCCAAGGTATAGGTCTGAGTTACCAGGTAGACTTTGATAATTTTAAAGATTTGATAAGAAGGGTATTAAAATCGACAAACACTACTGAAGAATAAACACTATTTCTTAGATTTGGCGCGTTAAACTTATGAATCAATCAATTAAACGAATCGGAGTACTCACCTCAGGTGGGGATTCTCCAGGAATGAACGCTGCAATTCGCTCTGTGGTCAGAACGACTATGTACCATGGCTTAGAGTGTACAGCCATTTACAGAGGATATCAAGGCCTTATTGAAGGTGATTTTGAAGACTTTACAGCTAGAAGCGTTAATAACATCATCAATAAAGGGGGTACTATCCTTAAATCAGCGCGCTGCGAGCAATTCAGAGAGAAAGAAGGAAGAGCCACGGCTTTTCAGCAAGCGAAAAATGCCGGTATCGATGCCTTGGTGGTAATTGGTGGTAACGGATCTCTAACGGGTGCGTTAAAATTGAATCAGGAATTTGGAATGCCTATCATGGGAATTCCTGGTACCATTGATAACGATATTCTAGGAACAGATTACACTATTGGCTTTGACACCGCGATTAACACGGTAGTTGAGGCTATTGATAAAATTCGTGATACTGCCAGTTCACACAACCGTCTTTTCTTTGTTGAGGTGATGGGCCGTGATGTAGGCCTAGTAGCTTTAAACAGTGGTGTAGGTGCTGGTGCAGAAGAAATCTTAATCCCAGAACAAAACTTGGGCTTAGAGCGACTACTGGATTCATTGAAGCGCAGTAAAGCTTCAGGAAAATCATCAAGTATAGTGGTTGTTGCCGAGGGAGATAAAACGGGTAAAAACGTTTTTGAACTCAAAGAATACGTGGAAACACACCTTCCGATTTACGATGTAAGAGTCTCAGTTTTGGGGCATATGCAACGTGGAGGTAGCCCGACCTGTTTTGACCGCGTTCTCGCTAGCCGCATGGGGGTTAAGGCTGTAGAGTCTTTGCTTGATGGTCAGTCAAACTTTATGGTGGGGGTAGAGTCGAATAAAATGATTCTGACACCAATCGAGAAGGCCATTAGCGGGCTTAGCGAAATAGACGAAGAACTTATCCGAGTATCGGATATCATGAGTATTTAATCACTAATCAATTATAGAAATTATGCAAACGGTTAAGATTGGAATAAATGGATTTGGAAGAATCGGTAGAATGGTCTTCAGAGCAGCTGCTAAACGTAATGACGTTCAAGTAGTAGCGATTAACGACCTTTTAGATATTGATCATTTAGCCTATTTATTGAAATACGACTCTGTTCACGGAAATTTTGACGGTACGGTTGAGATTCAAGGAGAGACTTTAGTTGTAAATGGTAACCCCGTACGTATCACGGCAGAAAAGGATCCTAAGACCTTAAAATGGGACGAGGTAGGTGCTACTATCGTTGCAGAGTGTACAGGGATCTTCACAACAAAAGATATGGCTCAGTCACATATCGATGGCGGGGCTAAAAAAGTTGTGATTTCTGCACCTTCAGCGGATGCACCTATGTTTGTAATGGGGGTAAATCACACGGATGTAACGGCGGCAGATACTATCGTTAGTAACGCTTCTTGTACTACGAACTGTTTAGCACCTATCGCTAAGGTCTTACACGATGCTTTCGGAATTGAAGAAGCCTTAATGACTACTGTCCATGCAACTACGGCTACGCAGATGACGGTTGATGGTCCTTCAAGAAAAGATTATCGTGGTGGACGTTCTGCATTATTGAATATTATCCCTGCGTCAACAGGGGCTGCTAAAGCAGTTACTAAGGTGATTCCTTCGCTACAAGGGAAGATTACGGGTATGGCCTTTAGAGTGCCTAATGCCGATGTTTCTGTAGTGGACTTGACCGTAAAACTTCAAAAAGATACTTCTTACGAAGGGATCAAGAACGCGATGAAAGCTGCTTCTGAAGGGGAGTTAAAAGGAATCTTAGGATACACTGAAGACGCTGTAGTTTCTCAAGATTTTATCGGTGACGCGCGCACCTCTATTTTCGATGCTGGAGCGGGTATTGAGCTGAATCCTTCTTTCTTTAAGGTAGTGTCGTGGTACGATAACGAGGCAGGATATTCGAACAAATTGATCGATTTAGCGCTTCACGTGGCTTCGATCTAATTTCTCGATTAAAATGATTCTCATTGTAGATAGTGGGGCGACTAAATCAGATTGGATCGCCCTAAATCCTGATGGTAGCGAGTTTTTTGCCACTCAGACGCTTGGGCTTTCTCCAGAAGTATTGACGAGAGAAGTGATTGAAGATCGCCTCGCGAACAACTTTGAAATCTCGAAGCACAGACAAAAAGTAACGCAACTCTATTTCTACGGAGCAGGCTGCGGTACAGATCGTATGAAACGCTTTCTTTCAGAGATCTTTAAAGCCTTTTTTCCGAAGGCTAAGGTAGATGTGAAAGAGGATACCTATGCCGCAATTTATGCCACTACTCAGATTGGCAAGCAGGGCATTGTCTGTATTTTGGGTACAGGATCTAACTGTTCGTATTACGACGGGCATCAGCCTTTCCAAAAAGTCGTTTCATTGGGGTACATCTTAATGGACGATGCGAGCGGAAATTACTTTGGAAGAAAATTATTGAGAGACTTGTATTTTCACAAGATTCCTCAAGATTTAGCCTTACGCTTCTCAAAGGAATACGACCTAGAGGCCGATACCATTAAAGAACACTTGTACAAGCAACCTAACCCGAATACCTATTTGGCTACATTTGCACGCTTTTTAATTGAAAATAAAGAGCATAGCTACTGCAAAGGTGTGATTATGAAAGGCTTACAGCAATTTGTAAACAATTATATTATGCAGTTTGAATTGGCCACTAAGGTTCCATGTCATTTCGTCGGAAGCATCGCTTATTTCTTGAAAGATGAGCTGCAACAAGTGCTCCATAATAATGATTTGGTAATGGGAAATGTACAACGCCGTCCTATTGAAGGTTTAGTGGAGTTTCACAAGAGTATGATTTAGCCTTTGCGGTGTTTTGACTAGCGCATAGCAATCACGCTTATTTCGACGTTTGCGCCTTTTGGTAGGGCAGCTACGGCAACCGTCTCTCTTGCGGGTGCTGTGCATCCTTCAAAAAAGGATCCATAAACCTCGTTAACGGTAATGAAGTCCTCCATGCTTGTTAAGAATATGCTGCTCTTAACAATGTGATCTATACTAAATCCGGCTTCAGCCAGGATATGCTTTATGTTTTCAAGGCATTGGCGTGTTTCTTTCACGCGATCTCCTTCTATAAGTTCACCGGTTGCCGGATCAATGGGGATTTGTCCCGAGACAAATAGCGTATTCTGCTGAAGAATAGCCTGATTATAGGGACCAATGGCAGCTGGAGCTTTTTTAGTAAATATGGCTTGTTTAGGCATAGGTAGGTGTTTTAGCGATTAAAATTGCGCTGACTGCGGCTTTCCCACTTCAAGTCAGAGAGCATAGCACTCTTGATACCAATAAAGAAATCCCAACGTGCATTTTGACCAAAGGGTACCCAATTAAATCTTAAGTCGAAACTTTTAAGATCGCGCTTGAAACCAATCTGAGTGAGGTTAAACCCTTGATTCTTGAAATCATAACCAGACGAGACCCTGAGTTTCCATGCGGGGGTGAGGTCTATGTTTCCTGAAAACATAAGTGAGGCACTCGTAATTTCTTTTTCGTCTTGAAGGTTAGAGTAGCTGCTATTGAACTGAAGGTTTAGACTCCAGGGTATGCGGTTGACATAAAAGGTGTTGCTTTCAGGTTCTTCTTCTCCTTCTTCTTGGCTTGCTCCGTTGCGCTCTTCTCCTGGAAAATTATCGGTTAACCCGAAACCAAATAAGTCATTATCTGCTCCACCAGATTGTGCTCTATAGTCATTATCATAATCTTGATTGTTGCCTCTCGAGCCTTGTTGGGATTCGTCGTCTCTAGGCTTAAAGGTCTCGTTTGAAAGCGCATAGCTGAAATTCAGACTCGCTCTAGTGAGTTTGGCCAATTTACCGCTTTGTGCGATATGAAACGTATTGATGCGCGTACCGTCAGCGGTAGTGACATAAGGATCTAAGGTTCCACTCATATTCACACGCATTTCTTGATTGAAAAGTGCGGTTGCTGCATTAAAGCTCACGGGACTCAGTCGTAAAGAGTCTGCTTCAAGATTGTAGGCACTAGAGAAATTAAGGTTACTGAGAATAGGAATTTTTCTAGGTTCAGTTTTGGTAGAGTCTTTAGAGGCCATTTTGGCTTCGAGGGTGTTCTGAAGTCCGAACGATAGACTGTTCGATTTTCCAAGGCTCGGAGATCCATTGAGCGTGCCTTCAAATCTTGAATAACTGACCTCTTGACCGTCAAGATTCGTGTAGGTATCGTAGTAGCGTTCAAAAGAGGGCCCATAACTCCAGCCCACAGAGGGTCTAGCAACGTGTCGAATTGCTTGCAACTTTTTGCCCTCCTTAAAGGTGTAAGTTCCGTATACCGTAGTTCCGATTGAGCTCGAAACTCCGTAGCGATTAAAGCGATCAAAGCCTCTAACGGTGTCTAAAACGATTTCGCGACTGACATCTGCATTTGGATCTTGCCCACGCGTGAAGGTCTCAAAAGTCCATAGGTCTTCATAGTTTGCACCCATCGAAACGCTTAAGAACTTAGCGAGTTTGAAATTGGTACTTAAGGGTATACTGTGACGCGCTCCAACTTTAGCATCGTCAAACATTTTTGGGGTTAAGAAAAGCGAATCAGTAGTCCTGATCCGGTTTTCAAATCTAGAGGTGTATTGAAGGTTGATGTTTTGAATTAGTCCTTTTTTGATGCCTTCTCGCTTGGCAAAAGGAAAAATACGTTCCATATTCACCTGAGCAGTCGGTAATGTGAGATTGATCTCTTCGGTGTTCGTATTCTGGTTGTGTGTAGCACTTAGGTTCAGGTTGACTGAAGGGTAGGCCGGAAATGTCTTCGAATACGTGATCGAAGAAGAGAGGTTGTTGTTTTGAGTCAGCGCAAGGTTTTGTTGGTTTGCAGAATTTCTGAAGTATTTACTACTACCGATGTTGACCGAGGCAGCAAAACGTGAGTTCGGACTAGCTTTGGGGTCTTGTGAGTGTGATATCTGTAAGTTAAATATGCTATTGCGGCTGTAATCTGCAAATCCTTTCTGAGAAGTAATGAGATTCTCAAACCTCAGGTTCACGTTTCCTCTAAATTTATAGCGCTTGGTGTATACCGACTGCGCTCTAAAGCCATAGCTACCATTGGTGAAATAGTCTCCTGTTAGATTGAGATCGACGTAATCGCTAATCGGAAAATAGTATCCGCCGTTTTGAACCGAGTACCCGCGTTGTGGGTCATTGGTGATGGTCGGAAAGATGAGTCCGCCAGATCTTCCGCTGGTTAGGGGGAATATGGCAAACGGAAGCGCGATAGGAGTAGGTACATCAACCAAATACATGTTTGAAAAACCTGCGATAATTCTCTTTCCTGGAATGAATTTGGCTTTACGTACCTTGATATAGTAATCAGGGTCGATCGAGTCTAAGGCAGTGGTCAATTTTCCTTGACTGAAATAGAAGACCGAATCGTTTTCTTTCTTCGTTTTTTCGGTAACCACCTTCATGGTTTCTCCTCCACCCATACCACCGATTCCAGCTCCTTGTTCAGTACGCGAGTTGAAAATTAGCGCCTTTTGAGAGGTGATATTGTATCGAATAGAGTCGGGGATAACCTCATTTTGACCTTGAGTGAATTCTGGAGTTTGACTTTTTTCACCTTTAGAATCGACAAATCGCCCCGCTAAAATTTCATTTTTTAGATAGTCAATGGCAATAATACCCGCAGTGAGTTTGGTGTCGGTATAATCGATTGAAGCCTCGTTAGAGAGGTAGATCTTCTTCTGCGTTTGACTGATTGTAACTGAGTCTTTGGCACTGTACTTGATAAGACTCTCAAGCTTTGAAGAGATCGCGATGTCGGTCTTTTTCTTCTTTTTAGCTACAAGTGAATCGAGAAGTTGCTGCTTTTCGGCTGAAACCTGCGGGAGTTCAAAACCCTTTGGAAGTTCTGTATACAGCCCCTTTGTCTTGGGTGACAAGGTAATCGAGTCTTGTTGACCGAATATCACGCCGGGCTGAAGCAAGCACCCCAATAAGAGCACAAAGTAAATTTGCCTGAACTCCAATACGAAAGCCTTGGTTTTACTGAGTTTAAAGCATTTAAACCCGGTTCAAACTTACGCAATATTTGTGGTAACTCTTTGTGATTGCTTAATTTTACAATACATCGATGACTCCTGTTAACACGTGATTAAGACTACCCTTAAGACTGTTTTATACCTCTGCATGCTCTCTGCCTCTTTACTTCAGGCACAGACAGAACAGAATTTCACGGTATTTATTGATCCTGGCCATGGCGGAAAAGACCCAGGTAACATGCATAATGGCTATGTCGAGAAAAAAATTACGCTTGCCATTGCCCTAAAACTTGGAAAACTGCTCGCTAAGGAAGAAGGTATTACGGTGCATTATTCGCGTAAGGACGATCGATCGGTGAATTTATATGCCAGAGGCCCTATGGCAAATCGTGTAGGAGCAGATGTTTTTGTTTCTATTCACTGTGATGCACATACCTCTTCGGCCTTTGGTGCAGGGACCTTTGTATTAGGCTTGCATCGTGCCGATAAAAATTTAGCAGTCGCTCAACGAGAGAACGCTGCTATGTATCAAGAAGATAATTATCAATCCAATTACCAAGGCCTCACCAATGTTATTGGTTTAAGCGCAATTCAAGAAGAAAATCTTGATCAAAGCATTAAACTCGCGGCCTATGTGCAACAAGAGATGGTTACAACTGCAAAACGCAGAGACAGGCTGGTAAAACAAGCGGGTTTTGTTGTGTTGTATGAGACTATCATGCCTTCAATACTTGTAGAAACAGGTTTTTTATCTAATGCCAATGAGGGAGCTTTTTTGAATTCTGATCAGGGGCAAGAGAGCATTGCGAAAGCCATGGCTAATGCGATACTTAAATACAGAGACGAGTTCGCTATGAACTCTCTGATGATTGGTCCTGCTCCTGGAAAAGAAGTCTTTAGCGTTCAGCTTTTCGCGACCGATAAAACACATTCAAATACGGCGTCTGTTTTTAAGGGTCTAAAACCTGTATGGTATGAAGAGAAAGATGGTTTAAAGCGTTATTTTTACGGAGAGGCAACCTCTCAAGCTTCTGCGAATGATCTTAGGTTAAGAGCTGTTCAAAAAGGTTTCAAGGACGCTTTTGTAGTAAAGAAAATGCGCTAATAGTAGCTTATGAAAAAGAAATTTACCCTAACTCTTTCGAATGAATTAAAGGCGGGAATTGTAGTGTTGGCCGGTGTCTCCGCTCTAATTTTGGGTTTCAGTTATTTGAAGTCAACTTCAATCTTTGGTCCTTCAAAAACTTTATACGCTGTATATGACAATGTAGGTGGGCTTCAAACGGGTACAACGGTTAGTCTAAACGGTTATGCGGTAGGAACGGTTGACGCCATCGACTTTCTACCCTCTGGTAAATTACTCGTCAGTTTTACCCTTTTAACAGATTATGCTTTTTCTAAGAATTCTACAGCCCAGCTATATGATACTTCGGTACTAGGAGGAAAGGGGCTTCAAATTGTCGTGGCAAATGATGATGCTAGGCCCGTTCAATCAGGAGACACTTTGCCAGCTGCTGTTGAGGTAGGAATGCTCAACAAGGTAGAGACCATCCTTGACCCCTTAGAGCAAAAGGTGAGCCAGGCACTCATCGAGACTGAGATTTTGGTGAGAGGGCTAAACGAGGTCTTAGATGAAGAGACTCAACGAAATTTACGCACCACCTTAGGCCAACTAAGTGAAACCTCTGTTACTTTGAATGCGGCAACCGCCTCGTTTAAGGATATTTTAAAAGAAAACGCGGCGGCAATAGATACCACATTGCAAAGCACTGCAAAGCTTTCAAAAAGTCTAGCTGAGGCCACCAGTGGAATGGAATCTGAGGCTTTATCTACCTCAATTACAAGGCTCAATGCCTCACTTTCGGCATTAGAATCTTTTTTAAACGGTTTAAATTCAGGAGAGGGATCTTTGGGGCAATTGACTAAAGATCAAGCCTTGTATTCAAGTTTAGTCTCTAACCTAGAGCAACTCGAGTTGTTGTTGCAGGACATGCGACTGAACCCTAAACGTTATTTGTCGGTTTCTGTATTTGGAAAAAAACAAAAAGAATACGTGCTACCGACTGAGGATCCTGCTGATACCAAAAAACAATAGATTAAATGGGACTTCAGCAACTGCTCTTCTCTGCCATTTTGCTTTTGGGTATAGGCTTCTTTGCTTTCAATGTTAAGCGATTGATACGAAGTATTCGCCAAGGAAAGCCTGTAGATGTTATTGACCGAAAAAAGGAGAGAACGTTTGCGATGATCCGATTGGCCTTTGGCCAACAGAAGATGCAGCGAAACGTGCTAGTAGGGGTGTTGCACCTAGTCGTTTACTTAGGATTCCTAATTATTAATGTAGAGCTCATAGAAATTATTATAGATGGTGTTTTTGGTACCCATCGAGCACTTTCATTTTTAGGGGCTGGCTACGACCTAGCTATTGCGTTATTTGAGCTTTTTGCTTTTGCAGTGATTGTGTCAGTGGTGGTTTTTTGGATCCGTCGTAACCTGATGCACATCAAAAGATTTAGGAGTGCTGAACTTAAAGGTTGGCCAAAACTTGATGCCAATCTCATCTTGATCATAGAACTGGTGTTGATGTTTCTGTTTCTTGGAATGAATGCTGCAGATTATGCACTTCAACTTCGCGGGGTTGCTCACTATAGTCCAGCAGGGTCTTTTCCGATAAGTAGTTGGATTACACCGATTTTTAATAGCTGGTCTGATGGCCATGTCATTGCAATTGAAAGAGGATTGTGGTGGGCTCACATCGCAGGTATACTTGGTTTTTTGAATTACCTCTATTATTCAAAACACCTCCACATCTTGCTCGCTTTTCCGAATACGTTTTATGCTTCTTTAGATCCTAAGGGAAAATTTGAGAACAATGCTACTGTAACTCGTGAAGTTAAAGCCATGCTGGCTATGGAAGCAGCAGACCCTAATCAAGAAATTGAGCGCTTTGGGGCAAAGGATAGTACCGATTTGACCTGGGTTCAGCTTATGAATGCCTACAGCTGTACCGAATGCGGACGTTGTACTGCAGCATGTCCGGCTAACCAAACCGGAAAGTTATTGTCACCTCGGAAAATAATGATGGATACTCGAGATCGTGCCACCGAGATCAGTAGCTCTAAAGGTGTCAAAGACGTAGCAGAGCATACGTTGTTAGATCACTACATTTCTAGAGAAGAGCTCTGGGCCTGCACAAGCTGCAACGCTTGCGTTGAGGCCTGCCCAATAGGTATTGACCCTTTGTCTATTATCATGAAAATGAGACAATACATCGTCATGGAAGAGTCAGCCGCACCGGGCGATCTTAATGCGATGATGACGAATATAGAGAACAATGGTGCCCCATGGGCATTCAATGCTCAAGACCGATTGAACTGGGTGTCAGATTAAACTATGAGCTATGAGTGAGTTGAAAATCAAAACAATGGCAGAATTCCTTGCCGAAGGCCAAGCCCCAGAAGTGCTCTTCTGGGTGGGTTGTGCGGGGAGCTTTGACGATAGGGCAAAAAAGGTGACAAAGGCTTTCGCTAAGTTGTTGCATAATGCCCAGGTGTCTTTTGCTGTTTTGGGTAAAGAAGAATCGTGCACCGGAGACCCAGCGAAGCGATCTGGAAACGAGTTTTTATTTCAAATGCAAGCCATGGCTAATATTGAGGTGCTTAATGCCTACGAAATCAAAACTATCGTAACCACATGCCCTCATTGCTTCAATACTTTAAAAAACGAATACCCTTCGCTTGGAGGACACTATGAGGTACTGCACCACACTCAATTTCTCAAGCAGCTTATTGAAAATGGACGTTTAAGCGTATCCGGTGGAACTTTTAAAGGTAAGCGTATAACCTACCACGACCCTTGTTACCTCGGTCGTGCCAATGAAATTTACGAGGCTCCTAGAGCCTTGATTGCTAAGCTAGACGCTGAATTAGTTGAAATGAAGCGTTGCAAACGCGATGCGTTGTGCTGTGGAGCTGGAGGTGCACAAATGTTTAAAGAACCTGAAAAAGGAAACAAGGACATTAATATCGAGCGCTCAGCTGAAGCACTAGAAACAAAGGCAGATATTGTAGCAGCGGCCTGTCCGTTTTGCAACACGATGATGAATGATGGAATTACCCAACACAATGGATCTTCAGCGGTTAAAGATGTAGCTCAATTGATTGCTGAAGCAAAAGACCTCTAAAGTTATGCATGTACCCTTTGAAGAGTTGGCAGAAGATGCCAGAATCTGGATCTATCCGTCTGATACCCCTTTTAAAGAGGAGGATATGGAAAGCTTAGAACAGCGACTGAAAGATTTTATCAACCAGTGGACGGTCCATAACAAATCCTTAAAGGCATCATTCACAATTCCTTACAGGAGATTTATTGTGCTGGCGGTAGATACCGCATTCAATCAGGTTTCTGGCTGTTCTATCGACAGTTCGGTTCGATTTATTCAAGAACTAGAGCAAGAATTTTCGAAGGTGCTTTTAGACAAGATGAATGTCACCTTTAAGCAAGGAGAATATTTGGTTCACAAGGATCTCAAAGATTTTAAGGCACTTGTGAAGAGTAAATCGGTAAGTCCAGAAACCATTGTTTTTAATAATTTGATTACGACAAAATCAGAATTGGATTCCCACTGGGAGGTGCCCGCTAAAGAAAGTTGGCATCAACGTTATTTTTAATATGAGAACTCTCCTAATCAGCTTTGCGCTACTCGTTTCGAGTGCGGCTATCTCTCAACAAAAAGGCAAAGACCCACTTCAAGCAGCCGATACTAAGGCGCAATTAGAATGGGTAAACGCGACTTACGAATCTCTAAGTTTAGAGGAGCGTATTGGTCAATTGATTTTTGTTTTTACGGATTCAAAAGGAAATCCAACTGAAAAGGAGAAAATTAGCGGATTGATCGAGGATTACGCCATTGGAGGCCTTTTGTTTTCAGTAGGTGATCCGCTTACACAGCTTCAACTTACGAATCATTACCAAGCGCTTTCATCCACCAAATTAATGATTACGATGGATGCTGAGTGGGGGCTTTCGATGCGTTTGAAGGATGCCTTTTCGTTTCCGTATAACATGACTTTAGGAGCTGTCGAAGACGAACAGCTGGTTTATAGGGTAGGAGAGCGCCTAGGTGCTCATTCTAGACGTGTGGGAGTGCATATGAATTATGCCCCAGTAGCCGATATTAATACCGATCCTAGAAACCCTATCATTGGTAATCGTTCTTTCGGAAGTGATTCAGATCGCGTGGGGCGTTTGGCGGTGGCCTTGGCTCGGGGTTTACAAAGTCAAGGAGTTTTGGGTTCTGCCAAGCATTTTCCGGGACATGGAGATACCGCCACAGATTCTCACGTAAACTTACCTGTTATTGAAGCCGACTACAAACGCTTGCAAAATGAAGAACTGGTTCCTTTTAAAGCCCTTATAAAGGAAGGTATTGCGTCTGTTATGGTGGCTCATATTGCCTTAGAGGCAATCACTGGTGATCTGCAGTCTCCGGCATCGCTCTCTTCAAAGGTAACCACAGCACTTCTTCAAGAAGATCTAGGGTATAATGGTCTTGTAATCACCGATGCCCTCAACATGAAGGGAGTGAGCAAATACGTTGATCCTGATCATGTCGCTCTTGAAGCCTTTAAGGCAGGAGCAGATATTCTTTTGTATCCTGAAAATGTTGCTGCTTCTATAGCCGTGTTAAAAGAAGCCTATGAGCTTGGTAGACTTAGCGAAGAGCGATTAGCGCATTCTGTCAAGAAAATTTTAAAAGCTAAATACCTAGTTGGGCTGCATCAATTTGAGCCTTTAAAAGAAGCGGATTTATTAGAAGATATAAACGCCTTAGAAGACCAGATGTTAAGTGAAGAACTCTATGAGGCTGCCATAACTACGGTTCAAAACGAAAACGAACTCTTGCCTTTGTCTCCTAGTCTAAGCTATGGGTTTTTAGCCCTTGGTGAGCAGTCAAATAAAGCAGATGTTTTTCTTGAAATGCTTCAGAGGTATGCACAGGTTAAAGCATTAGACCCTGATACTTCATATGATGATCTTGACTTTGATGCCATTATTGTAGGTCATTTCGGAAACACCGATACGCCATGGAAAAACAGTAAGCTTAGCGCTGAGCTATGGGATAAGGTGTATGCGTTATCTGCTAGAGAGACACCTGTAGTATTAGTTCATTTTGGCACTCCCTATACCTTACTTGACATTCAATGGGAGCAAGCGCCTGAATCGGTAGTAATCGCCTATCAGAATAGAGAAGAGGCTCAAAGATCGGCTGCTCAAGTGCTGTTCGGTGCTTTGCCAAGTATAGGAACACTTCCTGTTGAGATTTTGAAAAATGGAGAACCCTTAGAATCCATCCGCTTAAATGACCTCCCGCTATTGAGTTATTCAGAGATTCCTGAAAGAGAAGGATTGTCTTCGGAACAACTTAAACGCGTTAGTGCTTTATTGGATACAATAGTCACTCAAGAAATGAGCCCTGGGGGGCAGCTGGTTGTTGCGCGCAATGCAAAGGTCATCTACGAACGCAATTTCGGATTTCATACCTACCAAAAGCAACAGCCTGTTCGATGGAATTCTATTTACGATGTTGCTTCAGTAACTAAAATTGCTGCAACACTTCCCTTATTCATGCATAAGACTGAGGTTGGAGAAGTCTCATTGTCAGATCGCTTTAAGGATTGGTTCGATGAATTAAAAGATAAGCCGATTGGAGAGGTCAACCTCATTGCTGCGCTTTCGCACAATGCGCGACTTCCTGCCTGGATTCCTTTTTATAAAGAAACACTTGACGATCAGGAACAACCACTTCAGACCCTTTACGCGCGTACTTTCTCTGAGGAGTATCCTACCCAAGTGGCAGATTCGTTATTTCTTATCAAGGATTACCGAGATAAGATTTTCGATACCATTTTCAACGTTCCCTTAGAATCAAAGCAATACCGCTACAGTGATTTACCTTATTACATCATAGCACGTTACCTCAATAAGGATACGGATCCGTTTGAACAGCAGATCGACCGTTTTTTATACAAGCCTCTTGGGGCGACAATGACAGGCTATCATCCGCTTCAGCGTTTTGACAAAAAGGCAATTGTACCTAGTGAAATCGACAGGTATTTCAGACAAGACACCATTCAAGGCTTTGTGCATGATATGGGCGCTGCTATGCTCGGCGGAGTCAGTGGGCATGCTGGCTTATTTAGCAATGCCAATGATATCACTAAGATCATGCAGATGTTCTTGCAAGGAGGGGTCTATGGTAGTAAGCGCTTATTGAGTACAGAGACGATTCGTCGCTTCAATACCTGTTACTACTGCAATAGCGAAAATAGAAGGGGAGTAGGATTTGACAAGCCACAATTAGAAGGCAGAGGCTCTACCTGCGGATGCGTTTCACACCAATCGTTTGGACATTTAGGATTTACCGGAATCTATGCCTGGGCCGATCCTGAAACTCAAATTACCATGGTCTTTTTGTCGAACAGAACGTATCCGACTATGGAGAATAACTTGATGGGCAAAACTGACATGCGCACTCGAATTCAGCAGGCGGTATTTGATTCTAGGCTTTACTAGGGATTTGAAATGGTATCTTTGCCTAAAATGTTCCACTCATGAAGATTGCTATAGTATGTTATCCCACCTTTGGTGGTAGTGGTGTTGTAGCGACCGAGTTAGGAATGGCACTAGCTAAGGTGGGGCATGAGATTCATTTTATCACCTACAGTCAGCCGGTTCGATTAGCCTTACTTGAAAAGAACATTTTTTACCACGAAGTTGATGTGCCTGAGTATCCCTTATTCAAGCATCAACCTTACGATTTAGCCTTATCGAGCAAGCTCGTTGACACGATTAAGGCTTATGGGATAGAACTTTTACACGTTCATTACGCTATTCCTCATGCTTACGCCGGGTATATGGCCAAAAAGATGCTCAAAGAAGAGGACATCTATATTCCGATGATTACCACTTTACACGGAACGGATATCACCCTTGTAGGTAGCCACCCTTTCTATCGCACGGCTGTCACCTTTAGTATCAATAAATCCGATCGTGTTACTGCCGTATCTGAGAGCCTTAAGCAAACAACCTTTGAAATGTTTGACATTCATCGTGAGATTGAAGTGGTTCCGAACTTTATCGATGTACGGCGCTATGAAGAGCGTGCAGCCGAGCCTTGTGATCGTTCATTAATGGCCTTACAATCAGAGACGATTTTTACCCATGTCAGTAATTTTAGAGCCGTAAAAAGAGTGGAGGATGTAGTTGAGATTTTTGCTCGAGTAAACGCAAAGCATCCTTCCGTATTGATCATGGTCGGAGAAGGCCCAGAGCGCATCAAGGCAGAACGTTTGGCTAAAGAACGTGGAGTATATACTAAAGTGAAATTCTTAGGAAATAGCGTCGAAATCGACAAGGTACTTTGCATGACCGATATTTTCTTGTTGCCCTCATCAGAAGAAAGCTTTGGTTTGGCCGCTCTAGAGGCTATGGCTAATAAGACAGCAGTTATTTCATCTAATGCGGGTGGACTTCCCGAGGTTAATATACACGGTGAAACCGGTTATGTATGTAATGTAGGAGACGTAGACAAGATGAGTCATTATGCCTTAGAATTGACAGAGAATACAGATAAACTGCTTCAATTCAAGATAAATGCATTGAATGCCGCCAAACGCTTTGACCTTCCGGCAATTGTTCCGCTATACGAGCGTTTGTATGAGAGTGCTTACGCCTCTCGTCACAAAAATCAAGATTAAATTAACCGATTCTATACTCGAGATACCATTTGGCGAATCGCTTCAGGCCCTCTTCGATAGAGGTATTTGGAGCGTATCCATAGTCTTGCTGGAGAGCACTCACATCAGCATACGTTTGACTGACATCACCAGGCTGCATGGGCAAGTACTCTTTGACCGCTATTTTACCTAGATGCTGTTCTAAGGTCGAGATGAAATCCATCAAAGTCTCGGTCTTGTGATTTCCTATATTGTATATTTTATAGGCATCTCTATTGCCAATGGGCTGCTCAATAATGCGCTGAACACCCTCGACAATATCATCGATGTAGGTAAAATCTCGTCGCATTTCACCTTGATTAAAGACTTTAATAGGTTCCCCCTTTAAGATTGCCTTAGTAAAGAGGTAGTAGGCCATGTCAGGTCTGCCCCATGGTCCATAAACCGTAAAAAAGCGTAAACCAGTAGTGTTAATGGTATACAAATGACTGTAGGTGTGCGCCATCAGCTCATTCGCTTTCTTTGTGGCTGCGTATAGGCTGATAGGATGGTCTACCCGTTGGTCTACTTTAAAGGGCACCTCTTGGGTCTCTCCATAAACGCTAGAACTACTGGCGTAAATGAAGTGATCAATCTTATGGTGGCGTACGGCCTCTAGGAGGTTGCCGAAGGCTACCAAATTACTTTGAATATAAACACTGGGGTTTTCAATACTGTAGCGAACTCCTGCCTGTGCGGCTAGGTGACACACTTTGTCGAAAGTAGCACGTGTAAACAGTTTTTCTACAGCCGTATTGTCAGCTAGATCGACCTTTACAAAGCTGAAATTCGGATAAAGCTCAGAGCTGCATTCTAATCCGTCAATGGAGGCGTCTACCTCAGCAACTCCAAGGTCTTTTAGACGCGCATATTTCAAATCAACCGAATAATAGTCGTTTATCGAATCAACCCCTATTACGCGATGGTTGGCTTTAAGTAGGCTCTTGCTAAGATGATATCCAATAAAACCTGCTGCTCCTGTAACTAAAATGGTCATCGCTATTCTCCGAGTTTATAGGTCTTAAATCCGATACGATCTAAAGCGGCTTTATCGATAATTCTTCTTCCGTCAAATACAAATGCCGGTTTCAACATCTGCGAGTAGATCTTCTCGTAATCGAGCGTTTTAAACTGGTCCCATTCGGTCATAATGGCAATCGCGTGCGCTTCTCCTGCAGCCTGATAAGGGTCGCTAAGCACCTTTAGATAACGTTCGTTCTCCTCTTCAGTGCGTGTGCCTAATCTGTTGAGGTCAGTGAGCATTTGAGCTTTACTGACTTTAGGGTCGTAAACATAAATCTCAGCCTTCTCTTCAATCAGGGCATCTGCTACGTATATCGCGGCAGACTCTCTAGTGTCGTTAGTATCTTTCTTAAAGGCCCATCCGTAAAAGGTGATTTTTTTGCCAGAAACGGTGTTGTAGAGAGTTTGAATGATGTGATTTGCAAAGCGCCTTTTCTGATAGTTATTCATAAGAACCACTTGTTCCCAATAAGCCGCAACTTCGTCTAGACCGTAACTTTTTGCGATGTAAACAAGATTGAGGATGTCTTTTTGAAAACAAGAGCCACCGAATCCGACAGAAGCTTTTAAAAACTTAGGTCCGATTCTACTGTCTTGACCGATGGCTTTAGCCACCTCATCTACATTGGCATCGGTTTTTTCGCATAATGCAGAAATCGCATTGATTGAAGAAACGCGTTGCGCCAAAAAGGCATTAGCGACAAGCTTCGATAATTCAGATGACCATACATTGGTCTGAAGAATGCGCTCTTTAGGCAACCAGTGTTCGTATATAGCAGAGAGCGCGTTTTTCGCATCTTTACCGCTAGGGGTATCGTCGCCTCCAATAAGTACACGATCGGCTTCAAGTAAATCGGTTATAGCCGTTCCTTCTGCTAAAAACTCAGGATTCGACAAGATTTCGAAATGAACACCGCTGCTTGTATTTTCAAGAATGTTTTTGATGGCTTGTGCCGTTCTGACCGGCAGGGTAGACTTCTCTACTACAATTTTATCGGTCTTTGAAGCTTTAGCAATGGTGCGTGCCGACAGCTCGATGTATTTTAAATCAGCCGCTTGCCCTTTGCCTTTACCGTAGGTTTTAGTCGGCGTATTCACTGAGATAAAAATCATATCAGCTTCTTCTATAGCGCCTTCAACGTCAGTAGAGAAAAAGAGGTTTTTACCTCGAGTTTTTTCAACGAGTTCAGCTAATCCAGGCTCATAAACAGGTAATTGCTCTAAGTCACTATCGTTCCAGCGCGCTATACGCTCTGGATTTATGTCTACAACGGTAACTTTTATTTCGGGGCATTTGTGGGCTATTACAGTCATCGTTGGGCCGCCAACGTATCCGGCACCGATGCAGCATATCGTCTTGATATCTTTCATTAGGGTTGTTTGAAGCCTTAAAATTACTTAAAAAATGCCCGTTGAGAGGTATACTTCTTAAAGCCTAATCGTTAGGACTATAGATTGAAAGTATTCTTCTTTGTGCTTGAAGGTAGCTAATTGGATGTTAAAAGGGAGTCGTTCTTATTGTTCATGCGAAGGGCGATGACCAAGGCTGAGATCACTGTCAAAAGACCAACGAATAAAACAGCCCTATCAATGCTGTATCTATCTGCAATCCATCCGGTTAAAATAGCGCCAAAGGCGTATCCTAAATCTCTCCATAAGCGAAAAACTCCAAGACTGCTTGGGCGTTGTATGGGGTCTGTATTATCAGCTATGGCAGCCATAAAATTTGGATAAACGATTGCAGTACCTATACCCATGGCGCAACTGACAAGCATAAAACTAAAAGGGCTTGAGGAAATGAGAAGTCCTAAAATCGAAAATCCCTGAATGAGCATTCCCCAAAACAGTAAACGCTTTTTAAGCATGTGATCTCCTAGCTTTCCGGTGATGAGTTGTCCAAGACCCCATACCATAGGATAAATGGCGACTATTTTTCCGATTTCAGCAAGCTCAAATCCTTTACTTGCGAGTACTAAGGGAAAAATTCCCCAAACCATAGCATCATTCAAGTTGTTAATTAAGCCTGCTTGGGTGATGCTGCCTAGGTTTGGATGCTGCCATGTGGTAGCCGAAAAAACAGCTGACAACGGTTTAGCTTTTGAATGGGATTGTTCTGCTTCGATATATCCCTTGGTGTCTCTTACAAACCATAGACTCAAAAACAAGCCTACAAGTGAAAACCCTATCCCGAGATAAAAAGGATAGGGGCGTATGCCGTATTTACCGGCGATAACTCCTGTAAGTAACGCTGCTAATCCGACCGAAACATACCCTATGGATTCGTTGATCCCCATCGCAAAGCCTCTGTTTTTTGGTCCAACGAGATCAATCTTCATGATTACAGTGCTACTCCAGGTCAATCCTTGATTGATGCCCAGTAAGATGTTGGCTCCTATGACCCAATTCCAATTCGGGGCGTAAATAAGGAGAAAGGGGACAGGGAGTGCAAGAATCCATCCAGCTACTAGAAGGCGCTTACGACCGTAACGGTTCGAATAATGACCAGTAAAAAAGTTGCTGAAGGCTTTGGTTACACCAAAGACGACAATAAAAGAGAGTAATGCCGATTTTGCGGTGATATTAAATTCAGATACCGCTAATTCAGGAATGATACTGCGCTCGATTCCTATCATTCCTCCTACAAACCCATTAACCAATACGAGTAGAAGAAATTGACTTAAATTCTCACGTAAACCTTGCTGGTAGCTATTCATGCCGAGGCTATCAAAAGTATTGAGGGATTATTTTCCGATACAGAAGCTCGAAAAAATAGAGCCTAATATGTCGTCGTTTGTGACCACCCCTGTAATCTCTCCGAGGTGATGAATAATGCTTCTTAACGGAATGGCCAACAGATCTTGGCTTGCCCCGTTTTCTAATTCCTCCTCTAAGGTATAGATTTCATTCAATGCAGATTGAAGCGATTGAAAATGCCTGCTATTGGTTAAAATGGTGGCGTCGCCAGAGCTTGAGCCTTCTAATACGCGCGCAGAAATTCTTTCTTTTAGCGCCTCAATGTTTTGGCCTTCTTTAGCTGAAATTTCAATGCTTTCGTATCGGCTCAGGTTTGCGATATCTATGTCTTTAGAAAGGTCGCTTTTATTTAAAACAATTAAGGTGCGTTCTGGAGTCAAGATTTCGGGTTCGAGTGTCAGAGCCTCTGTATTTGGAGCAGACGCATCGATCACATAAACGATTAAATGGGCGTTTTGGGCACGTTCTATACTGCGCTCTATCCCCATCTTTTCTACTTGGTTTGAGGTATTGCGTATTCCCGCTGTATCGATAAGTCTGAAACGAATTCCGTTCAGGGTTAAGAAATCTTCAACGGTGTCTCTAGTGGTGCCGGCCTCATCACTCACTAGTGCTCGTTCTTCGTTTAATAATGCGTTGAGTAAGGTAGATTTTCCGGCATTAGGTGCACCTATGATAGCAATCGGAATACCTTGTTTGATCACATTACCTAAAGCAAATGAATCGAGCAGCTGCTTGATGTTTTCTTTTAATGTTTTCAGGAGCTCTTTTAGGCTCGAATAGTCTGCAAACTCGACGTCTTCTCCTGAAAAATCAAGCTCTAATTCAATCATTGACGCAAAGTGAAGAAGCTGTGCTCTAATGTTGCTCAGGCTTGTTGCGAATCCTCCGCGCATTTGTTCTAAGGCTATGCGGTGTTCGGCTGCACTCTCGGATGCAATAAGGTCTGCAACAGCCTCGGCCTCAGAAAGCTTCATTTTGCCATTTTTAAAGGCTCTGAAGGTAAATTCACCCGGTTGAGCCACCCTGCAGGCTTCAGTCGCAACGAATAGATTCAGAATCTGCTGTTGAATGTAGATAGATCCGTGGCAAGCAATTTCTACTACATTTTCACCGGTATAAGATCGGGGAGCCTTGAATACACTTACCAATACCTCGTCAACCATTCTTCCTTTGTCATAAAGATCTCCAAGATGAATGCTGTGTGAGGCTACTTCTGTGATAGGTGTCTTTGAACGTGGCTTAAAGAAGCGGTCTACAAGGGTTATGGCTTCATTACCTGAAATTCGTATTACCGCAATGGCACCTACACCTTGGGCTGTGGCTAAAGCAATGATGGTATCTTGAGCACCATTCATTTAGAACGTTCTAGGCGTTGAGCATTACAGGCATTACCAGCATGGTGATCTGCTCTCCTGGATCAAGATGGTCTAGAGGTGTCAATAATCCTGCGCGATTTGGGAGACTCATGGCGAGTTGAACTTCGTCGCAATCTAAAGCGCTTAGCATTTCACTCAAGAACCTTGAATTGAATCCGATCTGAAGGTCATCTCCTTGATAGGTACAGTTTAGGCGTTCATCAGCTTTGTTGCTGTAGTCAACATCCTCTGCAGAAATTTGGATTTCTGCTCCTGCCATTTTCAGGCGTATTTGATGGGTAGTACGGTTAGAGAAAATAGAAACTCTACGTACTGAACTTAAGAATTGGGTTCTCGAAACACTAAGGACATTAGGATTTTCTTTAGGAATAACCGCTTCATAATTCGGATATTTCCCATCGATGAGACGACTAATAATCTCAATGTTTTCAAAAGAGAAGCTTGCGTTGTTCTCATTGTAAGTCAAAGAGACCTCAGCTTCACTACCAGCCAAAATTCCTTTAAGGAGGTTTAGTGGTTTTTTAGGCATAATAAACTCCGCTTGAGCCGAAGCCTGAATATCAGATCTCTCGTATTTCACCAGCTTATGTGCATCTGTCGCTACAAAAGTGACACCGTTAGGGGTACACTGAAAGAAAACGCCACTCATCACCGGTCTGAGATCGTCATTTCCGGCGGCAAAAAGGGTCTTACTAATCGCTGTTGCAAGGACGTCACCTTGAAGTTTGATAGAAGAAGAAGCGTCTAGAGCAATAGGTTTTGGAAAATCTTCTCCAGAAACACTGGCTAATGCGTACTTACCGTTAGAAGCGCTTATCTCAACCGTACCGTTGTCTTCTAAAACAAAGGTTAGTGGTTGCTCAGGAAACGTTTTAAGCATGTCTAAAAGAAGTTTCGCAGGAAGTGCGATTACCCCCTTGTCGGTAGAACTTACTTCTATTTGGGCTGAAATGGTCGTCTCTAAATCTGAGGCGATTAAACGCAGCTGGTTTTCACTTAAATCAAAAAGAACGTGATCTAAAATCGGTAAAGTGTTATTGGTCGCAATAACGCCTCCTAGGATCTGGAGGTACTCCTTTAAATAGGTACTCGAAACTATAAACTTCATAACACAAATATATCCTAATTCAGTTCTTTTTTTCTGCTACTGAGAATCAGTTATAAACAAGAGGTCAACACGTGTTCCTAGTTCAAGACCTAAAAGCGAAACTACTGATCCAGTTACTTGAGGAACAGATCCATAGACTGATAGTTGTAAATGATTACTTGAATTAAAAAGGGCCAATAATTCACCTTCAGCAGCATTTCTTTTCTTGGTAGATTTGATCATTTTGGCAGCAAAAGACTGGAAGCTGTTTTCAATTCCCTGTATCGAGTGGGTTCGAGCTTTAATTACAATGGATCGGTCATTGCGACGGACCTCTACATCTTCTTTTTTGATGTTAGTGACTGCATTACCAAAATGATCGATATAGATGACTTCTCCTTCAATACGACCCGCATCTTCAGAAAGTCGTGCTTGTCGAGATTGAAGTTGAACAATTTCATCTGTCTCACTGCCCAGGACAGATAATGCTCCTTCATTAGCGAGGTGTGCTGCTGCTCGCGTAAGGACATCTAATTCGTGAAAGCCTGAAAGGGGCTTAAAAGCTTCAATAATTCTAATTGCTTCAATGGCCTCTGAAGAGATGATTTCAGGAATGATTCCATTATCTGGCGCAATGAGAAAGCGCTTATGGGCTACTACCACAAGGAATCGATTTATCGGGATCAGCGTGTTGTTCAAGGCGATAAGATGTACGCTTCCTTCTGGGAAATCTTGAAAGGTAGATCGGACTAAATACGCAGCGGCTGTTATATTAAAGTGATCTACCTCGTTAGAGATATCAACAACGGTACTTTCAGGAGCGAATTTGAGTAAGGCTGCTTTGATTCGGGCGACGTAATGGTCTTTGGTTCCAAAGTCTGAGGTAAGAGTAATGACGCCCATTCAATTGTTGATACTTTTGTCCATGGCCAAGAGGTATTTTGGCTATGTTTGTTTGTAGGTAAAATTAGTGAAAAGATATTTTGAACGAACTTCTTATTGAGCTCACTGATATTAGTGCGCAAGACTTCTTTGGTCTAGAGAATGAAACGGTAAGTCTTTTAAAGAAATACTATCCCAAGCTCAAAATAGTAGCACGCGGCAATAAGCTAAAAGCTTTTGGTGACGAGGAGGAGCTTGAAGCATTTGATGCTCACTTTGATCAGCTTACATCGCATTTTGCCAAATACAATAAACTTGACGAAAATCATATTGAGCGCATCCTGAGTGGTGAAAGCAACAGTAATGAAAATGGCGCATCGAGTACATCAGTAGATGATTTGATTTTGGTGCATGGGGTAAACGGACGCAAGATTAAAGCACAAACCCTAAATCAGAAGCGATTAGTTGAGGCAGTGCTTAAAAACGATATGGTTTTTGCCATTGGTCCTGCTGGTACGGGTAAGACCTACACAGGTGTAGCGATGGCGGTAAGAGCACTTAAAGAAAAGCAAGTACGACGCATCATTTTGACCCGTCCGGCGGTAGAAGCGGGAGAGAACTTAGGTTTTCTGCCAGGCGACCTGAAAGAGAAGCTAGACCCTTACATGCAACCTTTATACGATGCGTTGCGCGACATGATCCCTCCAGAGAAATTACAGAATTATATAGAAACAGGAGTGATTCAGATCGCTCCTATGGCATTTATGCGTGGCCGAACCCTTGACGATGCTTTTGTTATTCTGGATGAGGCGCAGAATACAACGCATGCGCAAATGAAGATGTTCTTAACGCGTATGGGTAAAAATGCCAAGTTTTTACTCACGGGAGATCCCGGACAAATTGACTTGCCAAGGAGGGTGATTTCGGGATTGAAAGAAGCGCTTCTGGTACTCAATAAGATTGATGGAATCTCAATTATATACCTTGACGAC
This sequence comes from Flavobacteriaceae bacterium, assembly GCA_023264015.1. Classification (GTDB taxonomy): domain Bacteria; phylum Bacteroidota; class Bacteroidia; order Flavobacteriales; family Flavobacteriaceae; genus UBA3478. The sequence goes on from JALQTJ010000007.1 coordinate 31,204, forward strand.
AAAGATGTTATCCGCCATAGACTCGTGAAGAAAGTAATCGATGCCTATAAAAATATCGAGCATCAAAACTAAAGATTTATGAAGGCTGTCAATACCCTAATGCATACTGATTTTTCATTTAAAGGTCAGCGATCTGTTTACCGCGGTAAGGTTAGGGAAGTATATGCCCTCGAAAACGATTTGCTCGTAATGGTCGCTTCAGACCGCTTATCTGCCTTTGATGTGGTCATGCCAAAGGGTATTCCTTTCAAAGGACAGATTTTAAATCAGATTGCGACAAAAATGCTCCATTATACCTCGGATAGTGTTCCGAATTGGCTCATCGCGTCACCCGATCCTAACGTGGCTATCGGAAAAGCTTGTGAGCCAGTGAAAATTGAAATGGTGATTCGGGGCTATTTAGCTGGTCATGCGGCAAGAGAATATGCTGCAGGTAAGCGCAGTTTATGTGGGGTAGAGATGCCAAACGGAATGCGTGAGAACGATGCATTTGAGAGACCAATCATTACTCCGGCTACTAAAGCGGATCAAGGCGAGCATGATGAAGACATTTCTGTAGAAGGTATACTAGAACGCGGCTTAGTATCTGAGGATGATTACCGCACTCTTGAACGCTACACACGTCTTCTTTTTGAAAAAGGAAGTACTCTTGCTCAAGAAGCAGGTTTGATTTTAGTGGATACGAAATACGAATTCGGACGCACCGCTGATGGTGAGCTCGTACTCATTGATGAGGTGCATACTCCTGATTCTTCGCGGTATTTTTATGCCGACACCTATGAGGAACTTCAGCGCAAAGGGGAGCCTCAAAAACAACTTTCAAAAGAATTTGTGCGCAGATGGCTCATTGAAAACGGATTTCAAGGTAAGCCTGGTCAGACAGTTCCTGAAATGTCTGATAGCTACATCGAAGGGGTTTCAAATAGGTACATAGAATTGTACGAGGCTATACTTCAAGAAAGCTTTGACAAGGCAGACACTTCAGACCTTCATCACAGGATTGAGAAAAACGTGAATGATTTTTTGTCTACCTACTAGGCTATCTTATTCATCTACAGGAATTTATTTTTTAGATTTTTCTGTCGAATCTCTTTAATTCTAAGATAAATAGCTTTCTTTTGCAGTAGATTTTTAAATTATGAATGGTACAGTAAAATTTTTCAATGAAACCAAAGGTTTTGGTTTTATCACTAACGACGAAACTGGCGAAGACGTTTTCGTTCACGTAACTGCTTTAAAAGGCCTATCTATTAAAGAAGGAGACGCTGTTTCTTACAGCGAAGAGCAAGGTAAAAAAGGTCTTCAAGCTGCGAATATAGAATTGCTTTAAACGACTAAAATATATTTGCTTAATAAAAGGCAGCCCGTTGAGGGCTGCCTTTTTTGTTTTCATGTATGCTGCGCACCGCTTTGTGATCTATGACTCATCACTCACCCTATTCGGGTAAGTGATGAGTCCCTATGGGGGAAACTTACAACAAAATCAACCACTTGCTGTGCTGCGCACCGCTAGCTATCTTTTTATTTACATAAAGCTTCGAGCAAGCTCAATCTTTCTGTAAATAAAAAACCACCTTGTTCATTGAACAAAGTGGTTGCTTTTGTTGTAGCGAGGGGGGGAATTGAACCCCCGACCTCAGGGTTATGAATCCTGCGCTCTAACCGCCTGAGCTACCTCGCCTCACGGTTTCTAAAGTGGCTGCAAATATAAAGAGTAATTTTTTTTAATCTCTACTTTTTGGTTAATTTGCTCAAATGCCTAAAGCTATATTATGAGCGCTAAGACGAAGTTTGAGATGGAATTTGTTTTTCAGGCATCTCCACAACTTTTATATCAATATATTTCCACGGCTTCAGGTCTCTCTGAATGGTACGCTGATAACGTGAATTCGCGAAGTGAGAAGTTTACCTTCATTTGGGATGAAAATGAAGAAGAGGCGATTTTGCTTAAAAAGAAGTCTGACCAATACGTACGTTTTCAATGGAGTCATGCAGATAGTCCTGAGGAGTATTTCGAATTACGTATTGTAGTCGATGAAATTACAAAGGATGTATCTCTCTTTGTGACAGACTTTGCCGAGGAGGATGAAGTAGAAGAGACCAAAATGCTCTGGGAAAATCAAATTGATGACCTTAAGCACGTACTAGGTTCTGCATAAAATCCTCTAACCCTTATGGTGCTAAATGTAAATGGGGTCTTGATCTCTGAATCAGATCCTTACTTTTCTTTTTCCCAGTTTATTTCTAATTCTTCAGTAACTGTAGAAGAACGACTTTTCTTCGATTCAGACCAGTGCAAGGATTTCGAACGCCATTATTTTGGTATTATGTCTGCTATGCGCATTTATAAGCGGCGTATTCCCATGGAGTATACCCCGGAATTTATTGAAGAAGAGATCAAAAAGACCATAGTGGCCAATAGAATTAACGGAAAGGTCCTCGTTCATTTTTACGCTTCCCTTTCTGAGAGTCATACGCCTTTATTTCTGGTGGCTTTAAAACCTTTGAAAGCTAATCATTGGATCAAAAAATCAATGGAGGAGTTAGATCTTTTCAAGGAGTTTTATTGGTCTGACGATTTTTTGAATGGGGTAAAAACACCTTCTTCACCTATTCATAGTGTTGCGCGGGCGTATTGCAATGATCACGATTTCGAAGACTGTTTTATTCTGAATGCTCGTAAGGAGATAGTGATGACCTTAAACGGTTATGTATTTCTGCGCTTTGGTAATACCCTTAAAACTCCTTCTGAAAAATCAGGAGTGTATAGAGAGACCTTAAGAGGAATTTTTATTGAATCGATTAAGGAGATAGAGGATTATACAGTAGAAGAAACTGAAATGAACCCCTTTGATGTGCAGCGGGCAGACGAGTTGATAATTATAAGTCCTGACAAAGGATTGATAGGGGTTGAACGTTTCAGAAAAACAACTTACTCGTCTAAAGCGGTAGATGCTATCGCCGATATGCTTCATTAGAGGTAAGTTATGATCAAAAAAAAGCGCCTTAAAGGCGCTTTAATTTCAACTTTTTTGGTTGTATTAGTTTACTGCAGATGATAATTCAGCTCCTGCTTTAAACTTCACTACATTTTTAGCAGCGATTTTGATCGTTGCACCAGTTTGTGGGTTTCTTCCTTCTCTTGCGCTTCTCTTAGATACAGACCAAGATCCGAAACCTACTAAAGAAACACGTCCACCTTTTTTCAAAGATCCTTCGATGTTTCCTAAGAAAGATTCTAATGCTTTTTTTGCAGCAGCTTTTGTGATACCGGCATCAGCAGCCATTGCATCGATTAATTCAGTTTTGTTCATAGTAAATTAATTTTAAGGGTTATTGTTTGATAACGCACTCAAATATAGTCGGAAATCCCTGTAAATGGCCTATTTACGGGGTTTTGCCTCTATTTTGTTAATAAGTTTAATGGTTTATTAACATTTCTTGCTCTAAAAATGGACTTTTTGAGCCTTTAAAACAGTTCAACGCCTTGATTTAAGCGATGTCCGTTGAGAAAATCCTTAACCAAAACGGCTTTTTTTGCCGGAAATTGCCACTTGATTATCTCAACAGAGCCTTGGTTTAATCCTAAATACACTTTACCATCTTCCTCAATCAATGCATGCTTCTTTATGTTTTGTTTCGATGACTCTTGCACCTCATAAATCTTTATGGATATCTCTTTATCGCCATCTTTCAATAAGGCATATGCACCGGGGTACGGATCTAAGCTTCTAACCATAGCGCAAAAACCTGATGGTGATTGGTTGAGATCAATCCTCATATTTTCTTTGGTAAGCTTAGGAGCCTCTTTGAGGGGAATAGAAGTGTCTTGGATGAGCGGTGTGATTTTGCTCTCAGCTAATCCTTCTAGGGTTTCTGCTATGAGTTTTGGTCCCAGCTCCATCAGGCGGTCATGAAGCGCTGCAGCATTATCCTTAGGGGTAATAGTGCATTTCGTTTGTCTCAAGATGGCACCTGTGTCTATGTGTTCGTCTATTAAAAACGTACTTAGTCCTGTTTCTGTCTCTTGATTTCTCAAGGCCCATTGAATGGGTGCCGCTCCTCTGTAATTTGGTAACAGAGAGGCGTGCAGATTAAAAGTGCCTAGGCGAGCCGCCCCCCAAATAACTTTCGGTAGCATTCTAAAGGCAACTACTATCGCACAATCAATTTCCAAGTCAATGTACTTTTTGACAAACTCTTCTGCCTTCAGGTTTTCTGGCTGTTCAAGGGGTAACTGATGAGCCAAGGCGATTTTTTTAACGGCAGAAGACTGAATAGCCTTACCACGTCCTGCGGGTCGGTCAGGGGCTGTGATTACCACAGTGATCGTGTATCCTTCAGTGATTAGAAAGTGCAACTGATGAGCAGCGAATTCTGGGGTGCCGAAAAAAGCTATTTTTAGCGCTTTGGGATTCATTTAGTATAGAATTTAGCCTCGTTGTTTACACCGATTAATCCTTCGGATTCTAATTCGCCTAGGTAAATTCTAAGGTGTTGCGGGCTGCATTCAAAGGTACTAATGAAGTCGGAAAAGCTTCTTGGTGTAGTGCAAAATCTCAGAAGATCTTCATGGAGAAGGGTTGATTTTGTGCATACATCACAAATTCCGCATGGAGCCGTTTCTTGACCAAAATGCTCGGCAATCAACTGCATGGCACATTGGTCTTGGTTTTCGAGAAACTCCTGCATTTTATTCGCATGTTCTTGGCATCGTTCGATGTAGGGTTGATGATGTGTTCTCAGCAACTTCTTTACGAATTGATCCTCGCGAGGAATAGCCCAATGAATGGTATAGCTATCAGTGGTAGAATCCAATTTGATCTTTGATCGTTTTGCGGCAGACTCAGCGGCCCTTAGCATTTTTGAAGAGTTGAATCTATACCTAAATGTTGAGCTTTTACCTTCGTGATACTTTTGCGATAGCGTTCTAAAAAGCAAATCATCCTCTGGGCGATCTATTGATCCGTAGCGTGAGGGTTCAAAAGTGATAAGCCACTCTTTTCTATGGGTCTCTCCAAATTGTAGAATGCCATATTTTTCAAGAGATCGAATGCCTAGATACCAATTCCGTGGTTTTATTCCAGCCTTATGTGCACTTTCTGCCAATCCTATGGTGTAGGTCTGATCTGTAAGTTCTCCTGAGGCTATTTGAAAAAGCCCTACCAATTTCTTGTAGATTTCATAGAGTTGGTCAACGGTAGGATGCGATGCAAGTGCGGTATCAGTAAATTTTAAAATGCGCTCTTCTTCAGAGATTAATAATGCTGTGGCCCTCTTATGATCACGACCTGCACGACCGATTTCTTGATAGTATTGTTCTAGACTTTCAGGAATATCGTAATGGATCACTAATCTTACATCTTGCCTATCGATTCCCATTCCGAAGGCGCTAGTACACACCATGATGGGGTGGGCAGCTGTTGTAAAATACTTTAGGCGTTTTGATTTTTCTTCAGGACTTAGACCTGCGTGATAATAAGAGCAATCGTACCCCTCAGTTTTTAACTGTTGACTTAGTTTTTCGGCTTTAGAACGACTTCTTACATAGATCAAAATGCATTTCTGGGGATTCCGCTTTAAGGCAATACTCAATAAAAGGTCCTTATTGACGTAATAATACCTTTTGATAGCGAGTGCTGAGCGCACCACTGGACCTAAATATTCTTGTAGATCATCGAGGAGCAAATTCGTGCGAATGTCTTCAATCACTTTAGGTGTTGCTGTCGCCGTTACGGCGAGTATAGGCAATTTATTCATCTGAGCCCTAAACCTTCCTATTGATCGATAAGATGGCCTAAAATCATGTCCCCATTGTGATATACAGTGTGCTTCATCTACTGCCAAAAATGAGAGCTCAATTTGAGCGAAGCGTTCAGTGACAATAGGGTTTTGAAGACGCTCTGGGGCGATAAAGACAATTTTATAGTTCCCATAACTGATGTTGTCAAGGCGTTGGATCAGGCTGTCTTCGCTCAGAGGTCCGTATAATCCCATGGCCTTAATCCCCTTGGTCTTTAACTCTAAGAGCTGATCTTCCATGAGCGCTATCAAGGGTGAAACCACCAAGCAAACGCCAGGCAACAGCATCGCAGGAAGTTGATAACAAAGAGACTTTCCGGCACCTGTTGACAATACAGCCAAGGTGTCTTTCTTTTTTAAAACGGATTGAATGATCTCAGACTGTAGTGGTCTTAATTGATCAAAACCCCAATATTTTTTTAAGATGTCTTGAATTTCTTGAATCAACGCATCAGATGTTTTTCTATAAATGCAACACGCTCCTCAACGGTTCCTACAGGTACAGTGACAGGCGTGTAGCCGAGGCAAGTATAGTGTTCTTTTAAGGTCGTATTCAAGTTTAAAACGTCTTTAAACGTTTCTAAGCGTTCTGAATCCTTTTTGTAAATCTCTTCCCAAGGATCAAAATAAAACAAGAGATCGTACCTGAATTGTTCGCAGTAAGCTTTAAAGTATTTAGGTGGGGTTTGATTGAAAAAGTCCATATAAGCCACTACATCCACGAAAGAACGATCGTAAAAGGAGTGCGGAGTAGGGGTAGAATGAAAGAAATCCTGAAGCCTGGCAAAAAAGAGTCGCTCATTGAAATCCACATAATCGTCAAGTGCTTCGAGGGGATTGCGATAGTTCTCTTTTTGTTTTGATTGAAGCAGTTCTTGAGTTAATTCTCTTATGACTTCATGATAGACCCGATGACCGCGTGCTTCGAGGGCAGAAATGACCGTTGATTTTCCGCTTCCTGGGGCACCGCTAATCAGTATTCTTTTATGGCTCATGTCAAAGAATGTATCTTTGACAAAAATACACCGAATGAGTGCTTCAAAGGAAGACGAATTTTATTCCAATCTTAAACAAAAGCTTAACGATCAAACGGCATGGCCATCGATATATCTGTTTAAATTCATTGTAAAAACGGATGAAGAAAAGGTTGAGGCCTTGACAAAGGTTTTTGAAAAAGAAAAAAATGACATCACATTAAAACCCTCGAGTGCTGGAAAATATGTGAGTTTCAGTGTGAAGACAATGATGCTTAATGCCGATTCGGTTATCACGAAATATAAAGAGGTAGGAAAAATAGAGGGAGTTATAGCCCTTTAACTCATCTCAATACCTTAATTTACCCCCATGAATTTAGAAGCTTTAGAACATCTACAATACAACACATCACGCTCTCAATTGATTATTCCTGAGAATGGAAGACATTTTCAGAAGATGATAGACCAGGCCCTCGAGGTTGAAGCCCGTGATGAACGAAACAAAATGGCTCATGCCATTGTCAGCGTAATGGGTAATATGCATCCACATTTAAGAGATGTGCCTGATTTTCAGCACAAATTATGGGACCAGTTATTTATCATGTCTGATTTTAAGTTGGATGTAGACGCACCGTTCCCTAAACCTTCTAAGGAAGAACTCAGTCAAAAACCTGAAGCCCTTCCTTATCCTCAAAATTTTCCGAAATACCGTTTTTATGGCAATAATATCAAAAGAATGATTGATATAGCCGTAGACTGGGAAGAATCAGACAAGCGTGAGGCTTTGGCCCTAGCCATAGCCAATCACATGAAAAAATGTTATCTCAACTGGAATAAAGACACGGTTGAGGATACCGTAATCTTTGAACACCTATTTGAACTAAGCGAAGGGAAGCTTAATTTAAAAAATCAAAAAGAGGCACTGACCGACAGTGAAGACATTTTGAGATTTGCGAACCAAAAGCACCAGAAATCTAATTACTCGAAAAAGAACAATCGTTCTAATCGAAATAAAAAGAAGTAAGCTGCATGGGTAGTTTCGTTATCGAAGGAGGCCACCGATTAAAAGGTGAAGTAATTCCTCAGGGAGCCAAAAACGAAGCGCTTCAAATCATTTGTGCGGTACTGTTGACCGATGAACGGGTAGTTATTGAAAATATTCCGCAGATCATCGATGTCATGCGCCTTATAGATATCCTGAAACAACTCAGAGTAAAGGTAGAGCAGATTGATGAGCACACCTTTGGCTTTGATGCCTCAGGCGCTTCTCCGGATTATTTGTTTTCTGAAGGATTTAAAAGAGAAGCAGCAGGATTACGCGGTTCGATCATGCTAGTAGGCCCAATGCTCGCGCGTTTTGGTAAGGGGTACATTCCAAAGCCCGGAGGAGACAAGATCGGCAGAAGACGATTAGATACCCATTTTGAAGGGTTCATGAAATTGGGGGCGCAATTCAGGTATAACGATGAAGAAGATTTCTACGGTGTAGAAGCTACTCGCCTTAGTGGGACGTATATGTTACTTGATGAGGCCTCAGTGACAGGTACCGCTAATATTATAATGGCCGCGGTCTTAGCAGAGGGTGATACGGTAATATACAACGCCGCTTGCGAGCCCTATATACAGCAATTGTGTAAGATGCTTATCGCAATGGGAGCGCAAATTGAAGGGGTGGGGTCAAATTTGATCACTGTTCACGGTGTTGATACGCTTCATGGTACTACGCATAGACTACTGTCTGATATGGTTGAGGTGGGTTCTTGGATCGGACTTGCGGCGGTGACCCGATCAGAAATAAAGATTAAAAACGTAGGTTGGGATCACCTAGGTCAACTTCCGCGCGTTTTTGAACGCCTGGGCGTAAAGCTTATTAAAGAAGGAGATGATCTGATTGTGCCGTCTCATTCAGAGGGTTATGAGGTGCAATCCTTTATCGACGGATCCTTAATGACTATTTCAGACGCCCCTTGGCCGGGTTTAACACCTGATATTTTAAGTGTACTACTCGTGGTGGCTACTCAGGCGAATGGATCTGTGCTTATTCATCAAAAAATGTTCGAAAGCAGATTGTTTTTTGTAGATAAACTAATCGATATGGGCGCCCAGATTATTCTTTGTGATCCGCATCGTGCGACTGTTATTGGTCAGAATTTTAGTACGCCACTTAGAGCTACCCAATTGAGTTCACCCGATATTAGAGCGGGTATGGCGTTACTTATTGCAGCGCTTTCGGCAAAAGGAACTTCGGTTATTCACAATATTGAGCAAATAGATAGAGGCTATCAATTTATTGAACAGCGTCTGAAACAGCTAGGGGCTGTGATTGAAAGAAGAGCTTAAGTTATAGAGCTGAATCAAGTAATATTTCTCGAACCACTCCAAAATAATCGTTAGTTAGTTTGCTCGATTTTTCGAATGCTTTAGAGGCCTCGAAGAAACTATCGATCTGTCCTAGTTTGTGTTGAGCAGAAAGGCGGAGATTGCCGTAATCGTAAAAGGCCATACTCCAGCGATCAAAAATGCGATCTTCACGTTCTTCTGTTCTTAAAACGGTGACATTTTGGTGTCTCTGATCTGACTCGATCGCATTAAACAAGCTAATGACCTTAGGTTTTTCTCCTTCTAGTAACTGCAGAAATTTTCTGTCGTGATACAATAGACAGCCCGTGATGTGATGCTCGGCATTAAAGTCTCTTGCGTCGCTGAGCATTTTATAAATGTCAGAATCAATAAAACTTTCCTTGGCTACCGAGCGATAGATTAAGGAAAACATATGGTCTTGGTTGCTTTCCTAAAGTTATCTAATTAATTGATTTTCAACTAATTTGATTTGGTAATTTGATATATCCGTCTGGATATTGTGCAAAACGTCCGCGGCCCGCGTCATGAACGTGTTCGGCGGTAGGCCAAGGCCATCCACCAAATTCAGTTCGCCTATAGTTTTGGATGACTTGTTCTATTTCTTGAGAGGTATTCATTACAAAAGGTCCGTATTTAGCAACGGGTTCACCAATGGGTTTACCTTGCATAAGGATAAAATAAACCGGACTTTCAGAACAGTTTATAATGGTCAATTTTTCGTGCTCTTCAATAAACACTCCGGTTCCTTCCTCAAACGCTTGACCGTTGATTTCAGCGCTTCCTTTGTATTGATATAAGGCACGATTTAACGGCTCATTGGTGCTAGGCAATTGAAGGGTAGCCCCTGGATCGAGAATGTACTGTACTAACTGCAATTGATTCTGGTGATCTGCTGCCCATGAATTCGGAGGACATACGGATTGCTTGTATTCATCGATTTGTCCATAGATAAGGCGTGTAAAGACCCCGCTGATCTTCCATTGTGGAATTTCATCTTCCCATATCATTTCGAAATGTGCGTCTACCTGTTTAGAACGCGCAGGTAAGTTCAGCCATATTTGAAAGAGCTCTAAGCGGTTCTCATTATCAGATTGGAGCATGGGAAACATTTCACTGTGTTGCACTCCAGACCCTGCAGTCATCCATTGAACATCACCTTCTCCGAATCGAGCCGAAGCCCCTAAGGAATCACTGTGATCTATAAATCCTTCTGTGACCAAGGTAATGGTTTCAAATCCACAATGAGGATGGTACGGAAATCCAGGGATCTGCTTTCCGTGATACATGCGAAAGCCATCTTTTTTTTCAAAATCGCTTCCTAGGGCCCTTCCTCCAAGTTGATCTCTGTCGATTCCTAGTTGTTCATTTCCAGAAGGATAGATGTCTTGGTGGTGTGCACAAAAAAGAAAGGGGTCAAAGGTTTGCCAAGGAAAACCCATTTGAAATGTTTTCATAGTCACTTTTTTACAAAGGTAAAACCAACCTTTTAACCGGTCGCTTATACTGGGTTAAGAATTAGGCTTTAATGCTGCATTGTAGGTCGCTAAGCACCGCTCCCTAGCCATCTTGTGATCTACCATAGGGCTCGGATAGGTTAACTCCTGATGTTCAGGCACCCATTTATTGATGTATTTCAATTGTTTGTCAAACTTTTGAATTTGAGTGGTGGGATTAAATATTCTAAAATAAGGCGCTGCATCTACTCCAGACCCTGCTGCCCACTGCCAATTTCCGACATTACTTGCCAATTCAAAATCGAATAATTTTTTCGCAAAATAAGCCTCTCCCCAACGCCAATCGATGAGTAAATGTTTACATAGAAAACTCGCCGTGAGCATACGAACCCGATTGTGCATATAGCCGGTTTGATTGAGTTCTCTCATCCCTGCATCTACCAAAGGGTATCCGGTGTTTCCGGAACACCATTTTTCAAAATCGTCACGGCTGTTACTCCACTTTATTTGGTCATAAGGAGCCTTAAAGCTTTGACTTACCGTTTTCGGAAAATGCCATAGAATTTGTTGAAAGAATTCGCGCCAAATTAGTTCGCTTAAGAAGGTATGGTTCTTGGCTTTAAAAGCGGATTGCACTACGGCTCGAGTAGAGACCGTTCCGAATCGCAAATACGTTCCGAGTTTGGATGTTCCATCGGCGTCCATAAAGTTTCGAGTAGCTTCATAGGCTTCAATGCGCTGCGAGGAGAGATTATACTGAGGTGCCTTAAGTAAGGCCACCTTTTTATTGAAATCCTTTAGGTGTGAAACTTGATAGGAAGTAAATGCTAATGGAGCTAAGCGATTTAAGTAGGCTGAAGTGTCATAAGTCGCGCAATGCTGCTCTAGATTAAAGTGATTCAACCATCTACGTTTGTAGGGGGTAAAAACGACGTAGGGACTATGATCGTCTTTTACAATTTCATCACGCTCGAAGATTACATGATCCTTGGGTCGGTGAAAGGCAATCCCTTTTGCCGTACAGAGGTCATAAATCTTCTTATCTCTAAGACGCGCATAGGGCTCATAATCGGCATTGGTGTATAAGGCGTCTATTTTAATTTCTTCAAAAAGTGCTTTAAAAATGGTCTCCGGATCACCCTTGTAATATCGAATGAGTTGTTGCCCTCCAAGTAATTGATTAAGGTGTTCTAAGGTCTCGTAAATGAAGGTGAGACGATGGTCGTCTTCTTCTAACTCATCTATGATGGTTTCGTCGAAAATAAAGAGAGGAAACACCTTGTCATTTTCAGAGAGTGCTTTGAATAATCCGTGATTGTCTTCTACTCTTAGATCTCTTCTAAACCAAAATACAGCTTGCTTCATAAGACTAAACGCTCAACGATGATTTTCCGCCATCAACGCCTAAGATTTGACCGGTAATCCAAGAATTCTTTTCGTCTAATAAGAAAGTTACGGCAGAGGCCAGCTCATCAGCATTTCCAATACGTTTTAAGGGGTGCCTGTCGGCTATCATTTCAACCTTCTTTTCATTGTTTAGAAGTCTTGAGGCAAGTGGGGTGTCTACGATCGAAGGTGCGATTGCATTTACACGAACCTTTGGGGCCAACTCTGCGGCTAAAGCTCTGGTAAACCCTTCAATCGCTCCTTTTGCAGCTGAGATAGAACTGTGAAAGGGCATACCTGTTTGGACAGCAACAGTTGAAAAGAACACCATGCTACTTTGTTCGCTCATCTGATTTAAAATGGCTTTGACCGTACCAACTAATCCAAAGAAATTCAACTCCATTTCTTCTTTAAATTGCTCTAGTTTGAGCATAGAAAGGGGTTTTAGATTAATACTTCCAGGTAAATAAACAAATTTGTCAATCGTACCGAGCGCCTGTAATGCCTCAAAATTGGGCTGAAGCACATCGTAGGGGAGGTGTTGAATGTTCGGATGTGAAAACGTTGGTGCCGTGCGTGACGCTACTGTAATGTGATGCGTATCGCTTAAGTTCTTAATGAGTTCAAGTCCGATTCCTTTAGATCCTCCTATACACAGTAGTTTTTTCATAATCAGGCATTTAACGGTTTTAATGTGAGTTGATAATTCAGATGTGTTTCATTTTGGATGAGTACATCGAGTTGTCTTTTTCTATAGGTAAAGGCTTTCAAAAGCTCCTTTTTGACATAGAGATGAAAGAGTAAGGTTCCCAAAATCCCGAAGGGTAATTCGAAGTAAATCTCATCGACAATCGTGCATCCCTTGTTTTCTGTGTTTTTGACGATCCGATGTTCATGAATCCATGAGCTATAAGGGCCTTTGAGCTGTGTATCACAAAATCTTTGTGGTGGCTCGAATGCGCTTATTTCACTAACCCACAGGGTCTTGAAGAAGGGTAGTGGTCGTATAGAATACACTAGAATGCTTCCCAAAGACAATGGCTTATCAGAATCTCCTAAGAACTTAAATTTCATTTTAGGAGGAGTCATTCGCTCTAAATTCGCGACATCATTCAAGAATTCCCACGCCTCTAATGGATCAAGGCGTGTTTCGTGTGCTACATTAAGTCGAAACCAGGGCATGACTCAAAGATACATCTTGTTTAATTTTTACAAGGAATAATTAAACAAATTAATCTTCAATCCATTCTTTCAACAGGGAGTACAAGAGATGGGTAGGAAGTCCCATTACGTTGAAATAAGAGCCTATGAGTTGTTGCACCCCTATAAGACCGATCCAGTCTTGAATGCCATAGGCCCCTGCCTTATCCATTACTTCGTGGTGTGCAACGTAGTAATGTATCTCTTCTTGGCTTAGCGTTTTAAAACATACTTGGGTACAATCGACCTTAGAGCGCATTTGTTTACGGTCGCTAATGCTTATGGCCGAATACACCTCATGCATTTTGCCCGATAAAAAGGACAGCATTTCAATGGCCTCTTTAGAAGTTTGAGGTTTTTCAAGAGATTGCTCATCACACCACACCACCGTATCACTTGTGATCAACAGTTCATTGTTATGCAGGTCAGATTGCAGCGCCCGTGCCTTTAGTTCGGCGAGATAGGTAGCAATAGCTCCCGCCTTTAAATGACTCGGATACGTTTCATCAACACTACTAGCTTTTTGACTGAAGGTTAAGCCAAGGTCTTTTAAAAGGGCAGCTCTTCGCGGAGAGTTTGAGCCTAGAACTAGTTTGAGCTGTTTATGCGCTAGTCGTTCTGCTATCATGCTTCCAATCTCCTTTGACCTTCATTACTTGTTCGATGACTTCCCTGACGCAGCCTTCTCCACCTTTAAAAGGCGATACATGGTCAGCAATAGTCCTAATTTCTTGAACTGCATCTGCCGGACAAGTGGCTAAATGACAATACTGCATTGCGTCTATATCCGGAATGTCATCACCCATATAAAGGGTGTGTTCGGCGCTTATGTTGTGCGTTTCAAAGTGCTCCTTTAGTACCTCTAACTTGTGATGTGCTCCGAGGTAAATGGAGTGAATACCCAGATCTTGCAAACGAGTTTTTACTTGGGTATTGGTTCCGCCAGTAATCACTACAATTTCATAGCCAGCATTTAGAGCTTGTTTGAGGGCGTATCCGTCTTTAACGTTCATCTTGCGTACGAGTTCGCCATTAGAGTCTAAGTATAATGATCCATCGGTCATAACACCGTCTACATCGAATACAAAGCAACGAATAAGGTGTAATTCTTCTTTAAAGCTCTTTTTCATATAGCTGTTGAATTGAGGTAGTCATTGAATGGTATAGTTCAAGCAAAGTTAGGTGGTCCTTTAATAATGCTCGGTGCTTTTCAAGTGTTTTGAAATCGTTTCGTTTGGCAGGGCCCGATTGCGTCTCAACAGCATTTGATTGAAGCGTACGAATCAAAGACCCCTTTAGCATGGGTTTGATCCATTCAAAATCAAGTCCTTGCTCGCTGCAATATCTTTCGCTCAAAGCATACATATGATTACTAAAATTCTGACTAATAACAGCAGCCAAATGTAATTTGGCCCTAGAATCACTTGAAAGAGGAATCACCTTAGGCGAAAGTGCTTTGGCAATCTGTTCCAGAACTGTTTGACCCTCTTCAGAAGAGGCTTCAATAAAAAAGGGGGTACTTTTTAGTTCGGTTGGGAGGGACTTATTGAAACTGTTGAGAGGATAGAACACCCCCGAATCTCCGACCGTTCTTTGAATCAAAGGTGTTATGCCACTGCAATGAGCTACCATTCCTTTAAAGCGATCTAAACGTTCGTACAGCGCCATGATGCTGTCATCGGGCACTGCCAAAAGGATCAAATCGCTTTGTAAGACCTTCTCCCACTGTGTGATCCAATACGTTCCGAAGTGAGTCGCATCATCTATATTTCTACCGAAAACCCCTTGAAAGGCCATAGAGGGCAGTGAACTCATGGCCGCAAAGAGGCTTCTTGAAAGTGCACCTGAACCAATTATAGAGACTGAGATCATAAGAACAATTGACCCTCGAAACTAGTGTTTTTAGGCCAAAAGGTGATAATTTTGCTCCCCAAAGAATCGTTACATGCGTTCGTTCTCACTTTTAAAATTTCTTGTTTCAACACGTTTAATGGCTGCGCTCTTCATTGCTTTTGCCCTGGCAATGGCAGTGGGAACCTTTATAGAGAGCATGTACTCGACCGCTACCGCGCGTATCTACATCTACAACGCGCGCTGGTTTGAGTTAATGATGTTGTTGTTTGTGATCAACTTTATCGGAAACATCAATAGATACAAGCTATGGAAGTGGAGTAAATGGCCCCTTTTAGCGTTACACCTATCGTGGATTTTAATCATTCTTGGTGCAGGCGTTACGCGTTATATCAGCTTTGAAGGAATGATGCCAATAGCCGAAGGCGAAGCTTCTTCGAGTTTTTATTCTGATAAGACATTTCTTACGACCTATATCGATGGAGATTTAGAGGGATCTCGTAAGCGAAAAGTACTCGAAGACGACATGATTTTTAGTGGAGAAGGGCGCAAGTCATCACTTCCGTGGTCTACGAAGTTCGGAAGTACTCCAGTTGAAATCAACTATGTAGATTTTATACCGCATGCGGTTGAAGGGGTGGTTGAAGATGCCACTGCTCCTTACATTTTGAAGATTGTCGAATCAGGAGACGGGGCAAGGCACGACCATTTCATTCAAGAAGGTGAGGTGGCTAATATTCACAATGTCTTATTCTCGTTCAATCAGCCTACGCCAGGAGCCATTGAGATTAGCTTCGACGGCAATACCTATGGTATTAAATCTCCTTTTGACGCGCAGTTCATGCGCATGGCTGACCAATTTCAAGGGCAGGTAAAGGCAGAAGAGCCTAACGAGTTACTTCTAAGATCACTCTATACCATAGGAGAATTTGGTTTTGTGATTCCAGACCCTGCAATTCGCGGAAGGGTTGATGTAATAGAAGCGAATAAAGACAGCGCTGAAGAGACAAAAGAAGCTTTAGTAGTAGAAGTAAATGTTGCCGGAAACTCAAAGAGAGTGACCTTGATGGGAGGGCAGGGATACACCGACTTTCAGCCTTCATTTGAGTGGGAAGGTTTAACGTTTACCATGCGATACGGTTCTAAAGAATACGAATTGCCTTTCGCCATCAAGTTGAATGATTTTATCGCAGAAAAATATCCTGGAACTGAAGCCAATTATGCCTCTTTTATGAGTAGAATCGAAGTACAAGACGATCCTTCATTCGATTACGATATCTACATGAACCATGTACTTGACCATAAAGGCTATCGCTTTTTTCAATCGAGTTTCTTTCCTGATGAATCGGGTACGGTACTTTCAGTGAATCACGATCAATGGGGAACTTGGATCACCTATATAGGATACTTTTTGTTGTATGCCGGTCTCATGGGCCTCATTTTCTTCGGTGATACACGGTTTAAAGTTTTGGCAAAGTCTTTAAAGAAGTTGAATCAAAAGAAGTCTGCGCTGCTAACGGTTCTTCTCCTGGGATTCGGATTAAGTTCTTGGGGGCAAGAAAATCAATTGCCTAGTCAGGAGGTCGTTGATTCTTTAATCCTTTCTAATGTGGTTTCACAGGAGCACGCGTCAAAGTTTGCTTCACTGGTTATTCAAGACGACAACGGTCGGATGAAACCCGTACATACCTTTGCTTCTGAGCTTTTGCGAAAAATAAGCCTGAGGGATTCTTACAAGGGGCTAAGTGCAGAACAGGTATTTCTTTCGATGATGCTCTATCCCGGCCTGTGGTATAATACTGAGTTTATTGCTTTAGATAAAAAGGCTCAGAACGATAGTATTCGTTCTATAATTGGTGTCCCTAAAGCAAAGCGGTATGTGAAAGTGACCGACTTTTTTGATGAAGAAGGAAACAATAAACTGCGGCCTTACCTCGTCGAAGCCTTTGCGACCAATACGCCCAATAAATTTCAGCAGGATTTTAAGGACGCCTCAAACAGATTGGCTTTGCTCAATCGTGCTTTGAGTGGAGAAATACTTCGCATTTTTCCGGTCCCTACAGATGAAAACAATAAATGGACTTCTGCCTTAGAATATCGTTCTGGTGTGGTTCAGCTTAACGACACCCTGTATGGAAGCTTTGTGGCCAATTCAATTCCGCTCTATCTACAGTACGTTGATGGAGGGGTGCAAGAAGGGGATTATCAGAAAGCAGATCAGTTGCTAGAGAGTTTGAAAAAGAGCCAACGTCAGTTGGGCTTCGAAGTGATTCCTGCGGAATCAAAAATTCAAACCGAGATACGCTATAACCGCTGGGATATCTTCAATAGACTCTACAAATATTATTCGCTTTTTGGAGTGGTGTTATTTTTCATTGTGGTGGCACGCATTTACAAAGAGCGCAAGGCTTTAAGAGTGACGGTTAGCCTTTTTAAAACAGCCATTTACGCCTTGTTTTTATTACACACAGTTGGTTTAGGGGTGAGATGGTATATCAGTGGTCATGCTCCTTGGAGCGACGCCTACGAAAGTATATTGTATGTCTCATGGGCTACCCTAGGAATTGGATTGTGGTTAGGTAAAAAAAGTGACTTCACCATTGCTTCAAGTGCCTTTGTAAGTGCTATGTTACTCTGGATCGCACATCAAAACTGGGTAGATCCTGCAGTGGCTAACCTTCAACCTGTTCTGGATAGTTATTGGTTAATGATTCACGTAGCGGTCATTGTGGGCTCTTATGGACCCTTAACGGTGGGAATGATTTTAGGGGTGGTCACCTTGATTCTTATGCTACTGAGCAACGCCTCTAACAAAGAGCGCATGAAGTTATCGATCAAAGAATTGACCGTCATTAATGAGCTTTCACTTACCATCGGGCTCATCATGCTCACTATCGGAAACTTCTTGGGAGGACAATGGGCCAATGAATCTTGGGGACGGTATTGGGGATGGGATCCTAAAGAAACCTGGGCTTTAATTTCTATTTTGGTGTATGCTTTTGTACTTCACATGAGGCTTGTTCCTGGTCTTAAAGGAAGATGGGCCTTTAATTTTGCAAGTGTAGTGGCGTTTTCAAGTATTATGATGACGTACTTTGGAGTAAACTTTTATTTAGTTGGATTGCATAGTTATGCCGCTGGTGATCAGGTAATCACACCTTCGTTTATCTACTATACGGCAGCTGGAGTACTTCTTTTAGGGATGCTTAGCTTTGTTAAATACAAACGGATCTATGGAACAGCTTAAACTTGATATTTTGGTGCTTGCGGCTCATCCTGACGATGCCGAGTTAGGAGCGGGAGCAACCATTGCTAAAGAGGTAAGCTTAGGAAAGAAAGTCGGTATAATCGATTTCACACGTGGCGAACTAGGAACAAGGGGTACGGTGGAGACTCGTGACAAAGAAAGTGCCCTTGCAGCTGATATTTTAGGCGTTTCTGTTAGAGAGAATATGAACTTCAGAGATGGCTTTTTTGTCAATGATGAGAACCATCAGTTAGCCCTGATCCAGAAAATAAGAAAGTACCGCCCAGAAATTGTTATCTGTAACGCAGTTTCAGATCGGCATATTGATCATGCTAAGGGAAGTAAATTAGCAAGTGATGCATGCTTTTTAAGCGGACTTGTAAAAATTGAAACGACAGATGACAAGGGTAAACCCCAATCGGCTTGGCGCCCCAATGCTGTGTATCACATGATACAGTGGACAGATTTAGAACCGGACTTTGTCGTTGATGTATCTCAGTATATCGATCAAAAGTTTGAAGCGATTAAAGCTTACGCCACTCAATTCTATGACCCAAAGAGCGGAGAGCCAGAAACCCCGATTAGTTCGCAAAACTTTTTAGAATCTGTACGTTATCGCGCACAAAATCTTGGAAGGCTTACTGGGGTGGCTTTCGGTGAAGGATTTACTGTAGAACGCTATCCGTTAATCGATCGTTTGGATGCACTAAAATAAGTGTAGTCAATTGTTTTGATATTGATAAACAATCGAAAATAAACTACATTTGCCAACCAATTTAAATGGTGGTTGTAGCTCAGTTGGTTAGAGCGCTAGATTGTGGTTCTAGAGGTCGCCGGTTCGAACCCGGTCTTCCACCCAAAAAAGCCCGCATTGCGGGCTTTTTTATTCTTAATAAATTATTCTTTATTCTATCGGCGCTTTATCCACAACGGGCCTATTCTCACGATTTGCCACTTCTAAAAGGGTGTGAAAAACCAGACGTGTTCTATTCTCTAATAAATCGTAATTTATTTTATCTGGTGTATCGGTATGTGCATGATAGTCGTCATGGGTACCATTGAAATAAAAGATGATCGGAATGTTGTTTTTGGCAAAATTGTAATGATCTGAACGGTAATAGAAACGGTTAGGGTCGTTTTCGTCGTTATAGGTATAGTCTAATTCGATTTGGGTGAACTTCTCGTTTACCGCTTCTGACAATTCGTGCAGTTCAGTACTCAATTTATCCGATCCTATAAGGTAGATGTAATTTCTATCGCCTTCTCTCTTGGGATCTATACGCCCAATCATATCGATATTCAAGTTGGTTACCGTTTGAGCAAGGGGATATAAAGGTTCGCGATCTGCATAATACTCAGATCCTAGCAGTCCTTTTTCTTCTCCAGTGACATGAAGAAAAACCACGGATCTTCTCGGACCCTTACCCTCTTTTTTTGCTGCAAGAAGAGCGTCTGCGAGCTCTAACATGGCTACCGTACCTGATCCGTCGTCATCTGCACCGTTGTTAACACGTCCTTCGGCATCAATTCCGATATGGTCTAAATGAGAAGATACGATGACATATTCATCGGGTTTTTCAATTCCTTCAATGATCGCAACAACATTTTCGGTATCTATTGTTTCAGATCCTCCTTCGACAGCCATTTCTATGGTTAGGTCTAATGCAGAAGGTTCAGTAGTTGATCCAATAATAGCTGTGGCTTTTTCTGGGTGCATAATGGCTGAGAAAAGAGTCTCTTCTTCGCTAAGTCTCATTTGTCCGCTGTTATTGCGCTTCATGTAAGTGTAATACCGTGCATATCGCTCAAAGTTTGTGGCATCAACAAAGATCAATCCTGCTGCTCCATGCTTTTTGGCCGCCTCTACTCTCTTGGGAAGCGCCTCAGAGGTATTGCTCCATTTCGAATATTCAGAGGTTTGAGTAAGTACATAAGTTCCATCTTCATTCTTGGGTTCACCGGCTATCGCGATTACTACCTTTCCGGTTACATCTAGGTCTGCGTAATTAGAGTAGGCCTCAGTGTCAATTCCATAACTGACATATACAGATGCAAACCTTCCGTTGGCAGCAGAAAAAGTGACAAAATCTTCACCAATAGTAAAGGACTGGTCTCCAATAGTGAGAGACCCTTCAGGAGCTGTCGTATAGGTGACAGGTACTTTTTGAATATAGTTTTCGGTGCCTTGAGCCATAGAAATACCCAAAGAGTCATAAAATGAAGTGAGATAAGCTACCGCCTTTTTTTGACCAGGTTTTCCGGTTTCTCTGCCTTCAAATGCGTCAGAAGCATAGGTGTAGAGATGGGTTTTTAAATCTTCTTCGGTGATGCGAGAAGCAAGGTCAGCTTGTTCTTGATCTGAAGGTAAAAGAACAACGGCAGTCTTCTCAGGTGCATTTTGACAAGAGAAGAGAAAAGCGCTACTAAAAAGAAGCGCAACAACAGCTTTTTTCATGAAGTTAAATTTTGGAATGAAGATAGCGTAAATTCAATCGTTTCAGGTATTAAAGCGGTATTTTTGAGGTATGAAAGGGATCTGGGCATTTATACTTCTTCTATGTTCTAGTTGGCTCCAAGCCCAGTTTGAAGAAATAAAGTACGTCTCAGATTTTGAGCTCAATGGTCGCGTGGAGCGCTGTGAGGTTTTGACCCCTTACGGCAGAGAGATTTTAGCGTTTAATCCAGACCAGTCCTTAAAGCAAATTACCACTATTTTCAATGATGAAGATCAAGAGGTGGTAACCTTTACTTACGAGCAAGGATTGCTAAAAGAAAAGTCAATCGAAGTGGTAAAGGGAGGAGCGTTACAACCCTCGGTTTCCTTTTACCACACCTACACGCAGCGTGATACTATCACCGAAGAAATAGTATTCTCTTTTGACGGTCAGTTTCAGGCCCAAAACCGAAAGGTCACAGATAGCATGGGTTCGCCAAAAACCTTAGAGCTGCGAACCAAGAGCAGTCGGGCCCTGTATCGTTATGAATTGATGCATGGAGAGACTCGTGACAGCTTGTTTACCTATTTAGATCAAGAACTCATCCGTCTAGAAATTACCGACAAATCATTCAAATCTGAGATTCGTAAAAGCGATGTGAGCTACACTGACTCTCTTGTGACTTCGATTCATTGGCGGGCCTACGACCTGAAGGATAATATAATGCGAGAGGTTGATTCGATTTTTGATTACAATTCAGACCTTGTCGATAGAACCGAAAAAACCTATTTATACAGAGAAGGTCTATTGGAGGTATGGAAAGAAATGAGATTGAATCAAACCAAAACCAAGCGCTTTATTTATCAGCTTGACAATCATACTCCTCCCAATTGGGTGAAACGGATTGAACAACCTTCGAATGCCTATACTACAAGAATAATCACCTATTTTGATCCAAATGACAGCAACCCTAGATGAAAAAGAAATTTTAGCCCGCTGTAATGCCCGTAGAGAAGGGACATTAATGCAAACGCTAAACATTGAGTTCGTTGGTGTAGATAAAGAAAGTATTACCGCCAAAATGCCGGTTAACGCATCTGTCTATCAGCCCGATGGTGTGTTGCATGGAGGGGCGACTGCAGCGCTACTCGAAACGGTAGGAAGCGTGGCTGTTTTTGTTTTTAAAGACACCACAGATTTGATGGTTAGAGGAATTGAATTAAGTATCAATCATCTGAAGGGCGTGAAATCAGGTCACGTTTACGCCACAGCTAAGGCTATTCATTTAGGACGCACCACACAATTGTGGGAGGTTAAGGTTACAGATGAGGATAACAATCTTATTTCAGTTGGAAAGTTAACCACACTGACCCTGCAAAAAAAGGCGTGATGAAACGTCTAGAATGGTTGCTGCTTTTAGAAGAATGGCTTGAGCATCCACATCCTTTTTTGATGTGTGTGCGTCCTGAAAGTAGGGTTTTGGAGTTTTTTAGATTGAGGAGAGGACCTGATGCTACGTCGGTTTCTTCTGCTGAAAATCAAGACGAAATGTTCGTGATTCATCCGTTTAATCAAGAAGAGAACGCTTATTTTTACAGTCTTGACCCTATTGATACTTTTGAGCTCTTAGCAGAATCTAGAGGATGCTGTGGTCTCTGAACTCGCGCAACGCTTCAATAGCTTCTATGCTCAATAGTAATGTTAGTTAAATTTGAGAGAGTCATGAGAACGCTACTGTTTACCCTGTTTGTTATGATCACCACATCGGTTTGGGCTGATCAGGGGGCTATCTCTGTTGTGAATCCAGGTCCTCTCGCAAAGCTCGATAAAGAGATGCAGCAGCAGACGAATGACTATCGTTTGGCACTGGGTGCGGTAGTGAAGATCAATCGTACCATTCGTATTGGTAACGAGATGCGCCTATCCGGTGAGTTGAGTCGAGTGACCTGGGAGTATCCTAAGTCTCATGAGCCTGCAGAGGCGCTTGAGTCAGTGCGTGAGCAGCTTCTTGCTGTTGGCGCTGAGCTGTTATTTGAGTGTGAAGGTCGAGATTGTGGTGCCAGCAATATCTGGGCAAATGATCTGTTCCAAAATCCAGCTCTCTATGGTCGTGATGATTTTCAACGTTATGTAGCACTGCAGCTCAATGGCGACTTCTACTCAATCTACGCTAACCGTCGCGGCAATCAGCGCGTTTACCTGCATATAGATCAGATAAAACAGGGTAGTGATACCACAGCGTGGATCAATCTTTTGAGTGAGCGTGGCTGGGTGAAGCTACCCGATCTCAAAGAGACC
This sequence comes from Flavobacteriaceae bacterium, assembly GCA_023264015.1. Taxonomy (GTDB): domain Bacteria; phylum Bacteroidota; class Bacteroidia; order Flavobacteriales; family Flavobacteriaceae; genus UBA3478. The sequence continues at coordinate 54,212 of JALQTJ010000007.1, forward strand.
ACCGTGAATCAGCTCGCTACAATGTTGAAAGCATCCACAAGTGTTATCCGTCTTGTTGGGCATCAGGCGGGATTGGATCAATCCCTAGCACAGCGCGAGTCTGAGGCGATGGTAGATCAACTGGCAGAAAAACTTATTGCGGCTGGAGTATCGAAAGATGCGAT
>JALQTJ010000080.1 GCA_023264015.1 Flavobacteriaceae bacterium
TATCAAGCAGGGCCTTCACTCAATTTAAAACTCAACCGCGATCAGCACTTTAGGCTATTCGCAGCGGTTGGATCCGCCTTTATAGCGCCCTCTCTATCCCAACTCTTTGGTCCGTTTGGTCCGAATACTGATCTTCAACCTGAAACCAATTCAAGCATCGAACTCGGGCTAGAGCTTCTTAAGTCTACTACTTATGAGGTCAGTCTTACAGCCTTCTCGCGTACTGAAAAGAATAGAGTGATCTATGCCCTGACAGATCCCGACACCTGGACCTATCAGTACCTCAATAGCGACCAAAGTTTTACTGCGAGTGGCTTAGAGTTTGCCGCACTCCGCTCTTTCAATAAAGGTCAACTCGCGCTAAGCTATACCTTCACCGAGGTCAGTGAAAAAGGGGTTTTACGCCTACCTAAACACAAACTCAACCTCAACCTTTCTACCGAGTTCTCAGAGCGATTCAAGGCTCATGCAAACCTCCACTATCTTTCAAGTAGGCTTGACACCGATTTTAGCACTTACGAGACGCTGACACTTGCAGGCTACAGCTTGGTAGATATGGGCGTTCAGTATGCTCCGAGTGTTAGCCCCCATCAATTTGGGCTGAACCTCAGCAACCTCTTCAACACCCGCTTTACTGAAATCATCGGATTCCCAACACGCGGACGAAACCTTAGCCTCTCGTATCAATTGCGCTTTTAAAGATTTAGCGGCCACTGCATAGAAGTTGCAGACTATAACTACAACTTTACTCATTGCATTTAGGTAATACTTTATTTACTTTTGATGAAATGTAAAGAAGCGCTCCGTTTAATTCTCAAAGCAGGATGGTATATTCATTCGCAAAGCGGATCACATGTCAAACTAAAACACAAGAATTATACCTATAGCATTGTATTCCCAAATCACGGTAGCAAAGAATTAGGTAAGGGACTTCAAAAGAAATTGTTTAAACAAGCAGGTATTACAAAATGATTTCAAATAAGAAGAAAATTAAAGTAGTGGTTGAAAAAACAAGTACGGGGTTCTCAGCCTACTGTATAGACCTCTCTGTATTCACTGAAGCGAACGGAGTAAATGAGCTCTATGAAAACCTTTTAGAAGCCTTAACCCTATATTTTGAAGACGAAAATCCTATTCGAAAAGAACAACTAGACTTAAGGTTTGACTTTAGGACGTTTTTTCAAGACTACAAGATTTTAAATGCCCGCTTCTTGGCAGAGCGCATAGGAATGAATCAAAGCCTATTAGCGCAATATACTTCTGGGATAAAAAAGCCATCAGAAAAGCAACTTAAGCGCATTCTAAACGGAATACATTCTGTCGGAAAAGAACTAAGTGATATCAGCTTGATATTGAAGTAAAGGCACCCCGAAGGGTGCCTTTAGTGACTAAACACAAACACGTGAAAAACTAGAGTCTAAAGGCGACTCCACCATAGATTCCAAAGGGGTGCCCCGGTCTGAATCCAGCAGGAACACGAGCAGATGCGTAAACTTCATCGAAGAGATTGATGACTTGAGTGGTCAGGCTGATTTGAGAGCTAAGGTGATATTTCGCACTCATATCGATAACCACATTTGAATCGAGTGTCATAGGATCATTGGTTCCGCCGTTCGCGGCTTGGGTATTGAAGGCCCCATTATAGCGTCCGTTAAAGTTGACCTCGTAATTAGAGTGTACTAGACTCGCTGTCAGGTTGAATTGATGCTGTGGAATGTAAGGAACGCGATCGCCATTGCTGACCGTGCCCCACACGCCTTGAGTGCTTCCGAAGTCAGACTGAAAGATGGCATTGGTTAGGGTGTAAGCCGCTGAAACTGGTAGCTGTATTTTGGCATCAGCCGCTGCAAGGTTTCCGTTGAGTAAGAGCTCGAGTCCGCTCACATTGACGGCTCCGGCATTGAACTGATCGAGTGATCCCGTTCCGCCACTGGCCGCCATATCAGAGCCCAAGAGGTTTGAATAGTCGTTGAAGAATCCGATGAGCTCTCCGCTGATTCCGGCGATGTTAAAGCGTGATCCGAGTTCGTAGTTCACACTTTCCTCCGCCTTTTCACCTGGAGCGTTTCCTGGGGGTGAGAATCCCTTGTGAATCCCTCCGAATAGCGAGGCTGCGTTTGAGAAGCTGTAATTGAATCCAACTCCTGGGATCACCACGTTCACTGCATTCTCGCGAATGGCTGCCTCAGCAGC
>JALQTJ010000081.1 GCA_023264015.1 Flavobacteriaceae bacterium
GACCTACATTATTTCAAACGCCATCGGACAAGGCGAGGTGGCGGCTACTCCTTTGCAGCTTGCCAACATGACGGCGGCCATTGCCAATCGTGGACACTTCTTCACCCCTCACCTCCTGAAGGCTGTTGAGGGCAGAGATGTCGATGATGTTAAGCCAAGCCTCACCCAAAAACGCAATACCACCATTGATCCGAAATTCTTTGATCCCATCATTCAAGGGATGGAAGAAGTGTACCTGCAAGGAACAGCGCGTTACTTACGGGTGAAAGACATCCGTATAGCCGGTAAAACGGGAACGGTAGAGAACTTTACCCGCATTGACGGCAAAAAGACACAACTCACCGATCACTCGGTCTTTGTAGCATTTGCCCCAGTTGAAGACCCTAAAATTGCCATCGCCATATACATCGAGAATGGCTACTTTGGGGCACGCTATGCTGGACACATCGCTTCGCTTATGATCGAAAAATACCTCAAAGGGAGCATAAGTCGCACTGATCTTGAACAACGCATGCTGACAAAAACCCTAGAATACGAGTATGCCAAACCCCTGAGCGGAAAACCTTTTAAGATCAACGAAGATGCGTGGTAGTTTTCTGCTTTTTCGACTAGACGGGCTCAGCCTATTTCTGATTGTGGCCCTTACCGCCTTCGGATGGCTGAACATCTACAGCACTACCATAGAGGTCGACGGAACCGCTGCTCTACTTGACCTGACCACATCGCATGGCAAACAGCTCTTTTTCGCGCTGGTAGCCTTGGCCGCCATGATCGTGCTTAGCTTTATCGACGAGCACCTCATCAAGCGTTATTCAAGCGTGAGCTACCTCTTCGGATTGACGCTCTTATTAGGGCTTTTTGTCTTCGGATCGACCATCGCCGGGGCCACTTCATGGTACGACCTTGGCCCGATTAATTTTCAGCCCTCAGAACTCATGAAACTGCTCACCGCTTTAGCGATGGCAAAGTTTCTTAGCGATACCGGCGTGAGTCTTCAAAGAAGTACCGATCAATTTTATGCAGTGCTCATCATAACGATTCCGGTACTGCTGGTCTTAATGCAGCCCGATCCCGGGAGCGCATTGGTGTACCTCTCTCTTTTTCTGGTGCTCTTCAGAGAAGGGCTCCCTCTCTATTACTTTTTTGCCGTATTGCTCACCGGGCTCACCTTCAGCCTGACGCTGATGTTCGGAAGAAATATTCTTCTCATCGCTACAGCTTTAGGATTCTTGACCTACTTTCTCATTAGACCTAAAAAGAAAAAGAGGCCCCCACTTTTCTTTGATGTACTTTTTCCGCTTGCCCAACTTGGAATTGTAGCTGCCACTCCGTGGGTGTTCAGCGCTGTTTTCAAGCAGCATCACCGCGATCGATTTTCGCTTTGGTTGGGACTTGAAAGTGATCCTGAGAAGATGCTTACGATAAAGCAAACCATAGGGTACAACACCTATCAAGCCGAACAGGCCATTGCTTCTGGTCGTTGGTGGGGTAAAGGATTCTTACAAGGCACCCGCACCAAGGGAGATTTTGTGCCTGCTCAGCACACCGATTATATCTTTAGCTCGGTGGGTGAAGAATGGGGGTTTGTGGTGAGTGCGCTCGTCATCTTAGCCTTTGTAGGGCTTTTGCTGCGCTTTGTGCAGCTCGCAGATCGCCAAAAACAAGCCTTTCACCGAATCTATGGCTATGGGGTGATCTCGATTTTATTCATCCACTTCACCATTAATGTCGGGATGGTCTTGGGACTCTTACCCACCATTGGAATTCCGCTTCCGTTCTTCAGCTATGGCGGGTCTGGCCTATTCTTTTTCTTACTGATGTGCTTCATCTTCTTGAAGATGGACGCCAACCGTCACAAAACACACTTCAATTAAGCCCTATCCTTTTACCGTGTTACGGTTATAGGTGAACTGCTTGAGATCTTTCAATACATTGACGGCCTCTTCAACATAGAGGTCACGTGCCAGCTCTTTATGCCAGCGGTTGCGCTTCTCTCTGAGGACCGAATCTTTAGT
>JALQTJ010000082.1 GCA_023264015.1 Flavobacteriaceae bacterium
CGGTGATGCGCTTGAAGTCGAAAATTTGACAGCGGGAGAGGATGGTCGGAATGATCTTGTGCTTCTCTGTGGTGGCCAAGATGAAGATGGCATGGGCCGGCGGCTCTTCCAATGTTTTAAGGAAGGCGTTGAAGGCTTGTTGAGAGAGCATGTGGACCTCATCAATGATGTAGACCTTGAACTTTCCGGTTTGTGGTGCGAAGCGTACTTGGTCAATCAAACGTCGAATATCGTCCACCGAGTTGTTCGAAGCGGCATCGAGTTCGAAGATATTCAAGGCTAATTCGTCGTCGCTGAGGTTGGCGCCTGCATTGATGACTTTCGCGAGAATCCGCGCACAAGTAGTTTTTCCAACCCCGCGCGGGCCGCAGAAAAGCAGTGCCTGCGCCAGGTGATCGTTCTCCACGCTTTTGAGCAGCGTATCGGTAATGTGTGACTGACCCACCACGGCTTCGAAGGCCTGGGGACGGTACTTTCTTGCTGATACTACGAATTGCTCCATACCACAAATATAAGCGGATGATTGGGCTATTTTTGCCCTCCACAAAAAAGAGCTGTAAACACGTTGCTAACAGGCTTGGTCCGTATTAAAAAGTCGTGTACATTTGCACTCCTAAATTTTTAGTTCAAATAATTATGAATCAGTACGAAACCGTTTTCATTTTGAATCCCGTTTTATCTGAAGATCAGGTAAAGGAAGCGGTAGATAAGTACGTAGGCTTCTTGAAAGAGAAGGGTGCGAACATTATCAACAAAGAGAATTGGGGCCTCAAAAAGATGGCTTACCCAATCCAAAAGAAGAAAAGTGGCTTTTACCACTTTATTGAATACACTGTAGGTGGCGATGCGATCGCTCCTCTAGAAGTGGAATTCAAACGCGACGAGCGCGTTATGCGCTTTTTGACTGTTAAGATGGACAAATACGGCATCGAGTACGCTGCAAAGCGTCGTGCTAAAGTAAACGCATAAAAGACTAGACTATGGCAACTAAAGGAAAAGGTGATGTGCGTTACTTGCAGCCCATCAACGTAGACAGCGGCAACCAGAAGAAGTACTGTCGTTTTAAGAAAGCCGGTATTAAATACATCGACTACAAGGATCCAGATTACTTGTTGCGTTTTGTAAACCCACAAGGTAAAATCTTACCTCGTCGTTTGACCGGTACTTCATTGAAATACCAAAGAAAATTGGCTACTGCAATCAAGCGTTCACGCCACATTGCATTGATGCCTTACGTAGCAGATAACCTAAAATAATAGAGTACCATGGAAATCATTCTAAAGAAAGACGTAGAGAACCTAGGTTTTGCGGATGACGTGGTCACTGTAAAAGATGGTTACGGACGCAACTTCCTTATCCCACAAGGATACGGTGTGTTGGCTACAGAGAGCGCTAAGAAAGTATTGGCTGAGAACTTGCGTCAACGTGCGCACAAAGAAGCTCAAGCCATCGCTGATGCAAAAGCTACTGCTGAGAAATTGGCAGGAGTTGAGTTGAAAATGGCCGCTAAATTGGGTCAGGGTAACAAACTCTTCGGTTCTATCAACAACGCTAACGTTGCTGATGAATTGGGAAAAGCTGGTGTTGCTATTGATAAGAAATTCATTTCTATCACTGGAGGTACTATTAAAGCTTTGGGTCACTACAATGCAACAGTGCGTTTGCACCGCGAGGTAGTAGTGAACTTCGAATTTGACGTTGTGGCTGAAGCTTAAGCTTTGAGCACATGAATAATACGAGAAAGCCATCCTTCGGGGTGGCTTTTTTATATTACCTTACCCACATGGAGAAAAAAGAAGATAAGATCATTGCCCAGTTCACCAGTTACGGCCTCATGGCCGGCGTGGTCTTTGGC
>JALQTJ010000083.1 GCA_023264015.1 Flavobacteriaceae bacterium
AGGAGCCGAACTAAAGCGCATCTCTTCTGGGACCACAAAACAAGGCGGATAAAAGGCCAAATGTGCTGCAAAACTTATCTCTTTAGTGATGGCCTCTTTCAAGGGCAGCCATCCTGAGAATAGGGTGACACCACCACCGAGGCTCCATCCGCTGATGGCAATCTTAGAAGGATCGATTCTTGGGTGATTCGAAAGTGCTTCAAGCGCTCTGTAGGCATCGAGCACCATAGCAGCCATCGTGACCTCGCTTTGGCTTCCGACCGTTGAGGTGATGCCGCGACTCGAAAAACTTTTCAATTCAAAAGTGGCAATCCCCTGCTCACGGTACATTTCAAGATACTCCAAGTGATGCTCACGCCAACCTAAACTACCTGCAACCCCAATAACTAATGGCAATTGTTCATTGGCTTTAACCCCTTCAGGAAACCTCAATACCCCGTATACTTCTTGAGGCTCTTGATCCTCTAGAGCTACCATAATATCATTAAAGGTGTAGGGATTTGCGCTGTTAAAGCGGATTTCTTCAAGTATAGAAGGTGGCTGTGCATTGAAACTCACAGCGAGGGTTAATACCCAAGAAAGCAGAAGATGAATCATGTGACAGTGGGTTTAGGCTTCGAGGAATTAAGAATAAAAAGGTACGAAAGACCTTCGAAAGCCGTAATATTATAATTCCTAACCCCATGAAATGAAAGATTGTCCCAATTGTAAGTCGCCCTACGGATATCCGCTTGGCGAATTATTTGCCTGCCCAGAATGCGGTCACGAGTGGAACCCCGATGAAGCTACTGAGAGCAATGCAATTGTAGTCAAAGACGCCAACGGCAACCTACTAGAAGACGGAGACAACGTAGTCATTGTAAAAGACCTGCCCGTTAAAGGAGCACCGAAACCCATCAAGGCGGGGACCAAAGTCAAAAATATCCGCCTCACCGATGGCGATCACAATATCGATTGCAAAATCGACGGATTCGGCGCTATGGCCTTGAAGTCTGAATTTGTGAAGAAGGCATGAATCCCAATACCATTACAGGAAAAATTTATCTCAAAATCTTTGAGCTCCTAAAGGCACATCCCGAAGGGATTCAATGGACCCAATTGAATAAGATGATCGAAGAGGCTTATCCAGACTTTCACCCTAAAACTATCAATGGATGTGTGTGGAAGCTCACAGAGAAATTCCCTGACCAAGTCATCAAACCCGCAAAAGGTCTTTTTAAATTTGTAGGACAGGATTCTATCATATGACCCCTACCTTAAGAAATATTATTTGGGTGAGCCTCGCCCTACTCACCTCATGCAGTACGAACCAACCGCAGCACATTGAAGGGCTCGAAGGACAATGGATATTGCAAAATGTAAGCTGCTTCTGTTATTTCGGAGACACTGAGTTTTCGGCGAATCAACTCTGGATCAACCACGAAAACGAACAACTTTTAAGCAAGGGACCTTCAGAGAACAGTTGGGGAATTTCTGCTGCAAACGAGGTAGTCGGATTCACTTTAAAAGACAGCATACTGAGCATAGAAGGAACTGACCGTGAGTACCGCATCGAATTGAAGGGCAACCAACTTTCACTGGCCTATTTAGACAATCCGCAGATCGCAGATGACGAGATATGGTACACCTTTGAAAAAGGATCCGCTGACCTCTCTTGCATCGATATGGCAGCCGTAAATTTCAACGCTCCCTGCACCAAAGAATACATGCCCGTGTGCGGATGCGACGGTATCACCTACAGCAATAGATGCTCCGCAGAGACCTATG
>JALQTJ010000084.1 GCA_023264015.1 Flavobacteriaceae bacterium
AGTGCTGTGGTTAGTTCATCTAGCTGATGCATCAAGGGTTCTCCTCCGGTAACCACTACGATTTCAGCGCGATGATCAACGTGAGAAACGATGCTTTCAATGTCCTGCTCCCATTCGGGGCGGATGCGCCAACTTTCTTTCACGTCGCACCAATGGCAACCTACATCACATCCTCCTAAACGAATAAAATGTGCAGCGGTACCTTGGTGAAATCCTTCTCCTTGAATCGTAAAAAAGGACTCCATTACAGGGAGCGTTGATGCCTCAGTCTTTTGCATGCGGCAAAGATACGGGCTTCAAGGGTACCTCAAATACTTTGAGCGGATAGTTTTAAAGGCCTCGAGTTCGTCTCTCCAACTGGCACGAATTTCTTCTTCGCTCATACCCGATTCAATTTGACCTTGAAGTTCACTTCTTCCGCTGTGTTTGGCGAAAGAATCTTCTCTAAAGAATGCACCATCGTGTGCTTTATAACTTTCGATGATTGGATTCAAACAGACATGATCCGGTGCTTCTACCTTACTGAGATCTCGTCCGTAACACAGGGTGTTGAGGTGTTTCGGGTAGCGTGCTCCAGGTACAGAAACAGGAGTATACTCAAAATCAAAAACTGCTGCTGATAGCTGAGGTGAACCGAAACGCTCAAAAGGATTTGGAGTTCCGCGACCCGCATTAATCTCTGTGCCCTCGAATAAACCCAAGCTGGGGTACCATGCGATCGCATGATCATTCGGGAGGTTTGGAGAGGGTTTTATCGGTAAATGATAGGGCATATCCCGTGTATAATCCGAGAGAGAAATTACGGTAAGGTCTACGGAATTTTCAGAACGTATCCAGCCTTCTCCTTGTAACATCAATGCGTATTCACCAATGGTCATGCCATAGGCCAGTGGTATGGTATTATATCCTAAAAAGCTAGCGTTTTCTTTCTGCAAGACAGGACCATCCACCAGATTTCCATTGGGATTAGGGCGATCTAGTACAATAACAGGTACCGAGGCATCGGCTGCAGCTTCCATGACCAGTTGTAGCGTAGCGATATAGGTGTAAAAGCGTACCCCGACATCTTGAATATCGAAAAGGAGAATGTCTACCCCCTCTAAATGTTCTAAAGAAGGCTTTTTTTGACTTCCGTAGAGCGAAACAAGAGGCAATTGAGTCTTGGGGTCGATACCGCTTTCAACTAAGGCTCCGGCGTCTGCCTCCCCCCTAAATCCGTGCTCTGGGGTAAAAATTTTCTTTACTTGAACTCCCCTCGAGAGTAGGCT
>JALQTJ010000085.1 GCA_023264015.1 Flavobacteriaceae bacterium
ATTGTATGCACCGCAGTAGATGTACCACTTGCACCACTTGAACCCGCTAGAATATCGTTTTGAAATACCATTTATTTTTCCTATGACAAGTTGGTAGTGTAAACACAATGCACTTCAGTTGCACTCTTGACTATGTAGTCTAACCTATCAACTGCATCATTTGTAGCAGTAGCTGTTGGAGCCGTGCCACCACTGAATTTCCAGTTTGATCCAAATGAAACTGTGTGACTAGATGACGCTGATTGTGTTATAAAAATACTGCCCGTTTGACCCACGTTTGCATTTGTAGGGTTTGCGATCGTAACATCGTGTGCTAGAAGTAATGAAAAATTTTGTGCTGTATCAAAATCAACTGCAACAGAACTTGCAGACGTTAACGCTGAAATATCGGCACTAGCTGAACCATTATGGTTAAGATGTCCTGAACTATCTACACTTAGTCTTTGTGTACCACCCGTTGCTACACTTATTTCATTGTCAGCAGAAAAATATAAACCCGTATCGGTATCACCTGAGTTACTTAATGATGGTGCTGAGTTACTGCCATTAGCAAACGTTGCGGTAGTAAATGCACCCGTTGATGCTGAGTTTGCACCAATAGCTGTACCATCAATAGCACCTCCATCTATATTAATTGAAGATAATGCAACTGTACCCGCAACCACATCGGCTGTATGTTTCATAACCTCTCTAATAGCATTATTAATATTGGCTGGGCTACACCCTTCATCAATATCAATACTACCAATATCAGTATTACTACTAGCGGTAGCTGAATAATCGTTCCACGAATTTTTTGCCATATTTTTCTCCTATTCTGTTAATAATCCACCCACGACATAAGGTGATATTTGTTCTATTCTATTAGCTAAATTTCTTACAGCTTGTGGTCTTTGGGTTAATAATCCACTTAACATTCTTTGACCTTGAGGTGATGTTAATAAACGCCCTCCGTATAAACCACCAGCAATCAAACCTGAAGTAATTGGATCAGTTCCTAAAAATAGAGGTGAACCAACTAAACCACCAACAGCAAGTCTATCAAATGTACCACTATTAGGAACATCACTAGGTAATGTACGTTCCGCTGTTTGTCCTAAAGTTTGTAATTCACCAAGTTTGCCTTTAGCAAACATTTTTTTATTACGACTATAATCTTGTTTTCTTACTTCTTGTAAAAGTTGGTTAGGTGTAAATGCACCACCCTCTTTATTCTTTGCACTAGCACCAATAATTCGTTG
>JALQTJ010000086.1 GCA_023264015.1 Flavobacteriaceae bacterium
TCTTCATTCAAATTTAACTCAGAACTAATTCTATCAAGGAGATCATTTTTTCTTTTTTGTAGGCCTTCAATTGTAGCTCCTGAGCTTGCTTTTCTTTCTCTGATTTGAATTGATTGTTCTTGTATTTCATTTAATTGCGTTCTTAACATTTCAATTTTTTGATCTGTTTCATCTATAATCGCTTCATTATCAATTTTTTCTTTATCAGAAATTCTTAAATTTTCTGAAATTTGACCTTTTCTTTCAGCTTGCGCTCTAGGTTGATTTTCTAAATCACTTAATTGTTTTGATAATTTTTCTTTTCTTTGTGTTAGTTCATTAACCATTTTTTCTGAGTTAGTTAATAAATTTTTCCAACTTTCAATTTCCGTTTCAATGGTTTTAATTCTTTCATTTCTTTTTATAGACTCATTCTTAATTGATTGATTTTTACTATATGCATCGGCATATTTTTCTTGGAGTAATTTTATATTTTCTGATTTTTCGCTAACTCCTAATAACTCACTTCTAGATCTCTCATTTTTTAAATCATTTAAAAAACTATCTAGCTCCATATTACATCTATCTAGAAGTGTTAATGCTTGATTTATTTCATTACTATCTATTAATTCTTTTACCCTTGATATAGTGTTTTTTACATTTCTTATTGGACCAACACTTATATTTACAGTTTCTTCTGCTAAACTGTTTACAACTTCATCAACAGCTTTTTGTTCTTCTTTAAGTTTATTTTTTGCACTTTCTAACTCTTCATTAGATAATTTTTCTGTTTCAAAATACTTCGAGTCTGTCTCAATTAATTCAGTTTTTTCTTCCTTCAATCTTTTTTCATTTGAGTTAGCGTCTATGATTATCCCTTTTTCTCTCGTGATATCATCATCAAGTGTTTGAATTGATTTTTTGATGCTTTCTATCTCATCTTGAATTCTTGTATTTTCCTCATCTAAACTTTGAAGTTCTAAATTAAGTCTTTGTATCCTTGATAAATTTTCAATATTTTTCTCTCTCAATGGATTTACTTTATCTGTAAAAGTTTTAATTGAGTTTTCTAATTCAGATATTTTGTTATTAAATCCTTCTACTTCTCCTTCTGCCTCAGTATTAATTTCATTTTCTATTCTAATTTCTTTGTCTATTTCTAATAATTTTAAATAATACAAACCTGCTTCAATTTTTTTAATTTGATCTGAAATTAGTTTGTATTTTGTTGCCTCTTCAGCTTGTTTTTGA
>JALQTJ010000087.1 GCA_023264015.1 Flavobacteriaceae bacterium
TGAATCAGTCTACATCATCTACGAGCAGAAACCAATTCGTTATTTCGACTTTTTGGAGTTTTTAATGGAGGCCTATTACCAACAAACTAAGTTTTTCATAGGTTATCTTTATGAGGATTCTATCCGCTTACCTATAAAGAAATGAGGACATTATTACGGCCTATTTTATTGAACATATGGCTACTGTGCGCAGTAACTTATACGGTAGCTCAGGATTTCAAGCCAAAGAGTAGTTCAGAGATTTTTCAAGATCTACAGCGGTTGAATTTCTTGGGTAAAGTATTGTATATCGCCGCGCATCCAGATGATGAAAATACCAGACTCATCTCGTATCTCACGCATAATACTCATGCTACAACGGCCTATCTGTCGTTAACTCGAGGAGATGGAGGTCAAAATCTGATAGGTACTGAAATTAGAGAGTTGTTGGGTGTGCTCAGAACCCAAGAGCTATTGGCGGCAAGGGGCATTGATGGTGGACAACAATTTTTCACTCGAGCTAATGATTTTGGCTATTCAAAAACTCCAGAAGAGACCTTGCGAATTTGGAATAAAGACGCTGTGCTCTCAGACGTGGTTAAGAGAATAAGATCCTTTAGGCCTGATGTGATCATCAATCGTTTCGATCATAGAACCCCTGGCTCTACCCACGGCCACCATACGTCAAGCGCTATGCTCAGTGTGGAGGCTTTTGATTTAGCTGCTAATCCGAAGGCCTATCCGCAGCAGCTCACAGATCTAGATACCTGGCAGCCTTCTCGGATATTTTTTAATACCTCTTGGTGGTTTTTTGGATCGCAAGAAAACTTTAGAAGGGCATCAAAAAACGGCTTGGTTAGTCTAGATGTGGGCGTGTTTTATCCCAGTTTAGGGGTCTCTAATAATGAAATAGCATCGCTAGCGAGTAGCCAGCATTTGTGCCAAGGTTTTGGTAGGCTTAACAGTAGGGGTGAAGAAATAGAATATCTCGAGTTGCTCAAAGGATTACCTCTAGAGAGTCAAGATATATTTCAAGGAATCAACACCTCGTGGACGAGAATCCCAGAAGGAGATACCATTCAAGCTTTGCTCTTGCCCATTGAAGCGGATTTTAACTTCAAAAATCCGGTAACACATTTACCCGACTTACTCAGTGCTTATGCATTAATTCAGCAAATTGAAGACCCGT
>JALQTJ010000088.1 GCA_023264015.1 Flavobacteriaceae bacterium
ATATGCCCATTTTGAATAGTGCCGCCAGTGTAGCCTTGCTGACCACCCATAACATTGGTTAGGTCTTGGCCTACGCCTTGTTGACCAAATACGTTTTGCGCCTGAACGCCAGTAGAAGTTCTGCCAGTTAAGCCGCCAGTGACTGTTCCAGTAGCTGCTCCACCAGTGGTTGTGCCACCAGTGGTTGTACCGCCAGTTGTTGTGCCATTATTCGCAGTTGCTGTAGTAGTTTCTGTGGTAGTAGTTTGCGGCCTTTGCACCGCAGCAAGCTGGTCTTGGTTGTAGTTAAAATCTGTAGTTAAGACTCTGTTTACATCTTCTACAGGGACTTGATAATAGTCAGCCACATCTTGAGTATTAACCACTCCTGACCGCAGAGCTTGTTCTACAATCTTGGCATCTTTCGTCGAATAATTACGATCAGCCGCCACATTAGCCAGTGCTGTTTGTTTAGGCGTGTAATTAAAGTCTGTAGTCAAAACTCGATTTACATCTTCTACAGGGACTTGATAGTATTCAGCAGCATCTCTTGTGCTAATAACGCCAGATTTAATAGCATCCTCTACGATCTTAGCGTCTTCCATAGAGTAATCACGATCAGGAGCAACGCCAGCTAAAGCGGTCTGTTGAGGCGTATACCCAAAGTCTTGCTCAAGAACACGATTAATATCAGCTGCAGGTAATTTGAAATAATCTGATACTTGCTGTGTTGATAATTGACCTGAGCTAATAAGATTCTCAATGATTGCAGCTTCATCCATTGAGTAATCATTATCTACAGGGATGTCCGTTAATGCTTTAGGTAAGGCCATTACTGAATCCCCTTATGGTGTTTCGCTGTAAATGCCGCCCATACCGCCAAGCATATTGGCAATGCTGGTAGGGTTGAATGATGCAGCAGCTTGAGGAGAATAAGCAGGAGCTTCAACAGCCATTGGTCTACCCATGCTTGGAACATTCTGATAAGCAGGAACGTCAATAGGACGCACCTGAGCCATCATCTGTGGCATATTGAATGGAACGCCCATCAAAGCATATTGATAGAAAGGCAATGAGCCAGCTCGCATTCTGTAGGCTTCTCCAGCCCCTGTCCTTAAAGCAGCTAACTGCTGAGGAACAGCTTCAGAGT
>JALQTJ010000089.1 GCA_023264015.1 Flavobacteriaceae bacterium
TGGTTCATTTACCGTTGGAAATAGACGTTATCAATCAACTAATAGTAATAGTAATTATTATAGTGGGTATTTAAAAGACTTTAATGTTACTACATATGATCCATCACATTACAATCAAATTATAGATTCAGATTCAAATGGATTCATTTATTCTGATTCAATTAATATACCTACTATTTCTAAACAAGTTGATTCTGACACAAAGTTTCTTTTAACGTCAAATGTTAATGGCGGCGTTATTTTAGGTTATAGGACGGATGGTACTATTATTAAAAATGGTAATACAATTCAAACTGCTGATTCAAATCTTGAAAATATATGGGAGCATAATGCCATAACATATAATGGATCATTATTAAGATCATATAAAAACGGGCAATTAACTTTTGAAGATAGTATTAACTTTAAAGGATATAGTTTGTCTGATGGTAGATTAGATATTGGAAGAATTAGTGTATTAGATTACAATACTGCATCCTATGTAAGTTCATATTACAAAGATAATATCTCTAATTTTAGAATTAGAAGAGAAGTCATTGGAGATTCTATTGGATTCCCAGTTCCAACTAATCAATATATAGAAAATGATTCTGATATTATTTTAACGTGTAATGCATCTGTTGTAGAAAATGACGGTGTGATTCAAAATATTAATTATGTTGATGCAGTCGAGCAATCACCATTCTCTACTTCTACAAGAAATTGGTTTGAAACTGGAATAGTTTCAAACAATATACAAGATATTATTCTAAATGATATTGTACCAGACAATCAGCATATAAATTATGTTTATGACTCATATTATAATCCAAATTTTGATGCTATTTCAGTTTTAATTGAATTACAAAATTTTGATGATAATGGCGATTCAATTGTTTGGACACCAAACATTATTTCAAATCCTTATTCTTCTATTTCGGTAAAACAAAATCGTAATAGATTTTTAATCGAACCAATTCCTTATCAAGATAGTAGTTATTTAGAACGATTTGAATTTATTTATTTTGATGGGCTATTAAAAAATAATAGTGTTCCATTTATTAATAGTCCTGAAGAAAATAAATTATATGATGCTATAAAATTAGGTTTTGCATATACAAATGAAAATGTAAGTTTAGAACA
>JALQTJ010000008.1 GCA_023264015.1 Flavobacteriaceae bacterium
AAGAAGTATGAATGCTTTTTTGCGCATAGCCTAAATCTGAAAATTAAATATAGAACATTGCCTGTATCTTTGGGGTATGATGTCATTTCTTTTCATCCTCGCTGGGTTGGGTTTGTTGGTGGTAGGGGGTAACCTGCTGCTGAAGGCGGCCGTTTCTGTGTCGTTGCGTCTTTCGATTCCGAAGATTGTGGTGGGAATGACTGTGGTGTCGTTTGCTACCTCTTTACCTGAGCTTGTGGTGAGTGTGAATGCGGCACTTGCCGGTTCTCCATCGATTGCGCTGGGTAATGTGGTGGGGTCAAATGCAGCCAATTTGGGGCTTGTTCTAGGAGTTACCTTATTGTTTGGTTCTATGCAGGTGAAGCGATCCTTTTATGTGACCGATTGGCCGGTGATCATGGTGGCCTCTGTTTTACTGTGGTTTTTCCTGGTCAATGATGGGGTGTTGCAACGTCCTGAAGGAGCCATTTTACTACTCTTATTGGTTGGTTTTTTGTGGTATCTGTTAAAAGTTCAACAACCGGCTCTAGAAGATGAGCTTCCGGAAGACGATGAACTGTTGTCGCCTTTAAAAAACATAGTGTACCTCGGAATAGGAGTGGTGGGGTTGTGGTTGGGTTCAGAATGGCTTGTGGGTGGAGCAATTGATTTGGCTCAAACCTTTGGAGTGAGCGACCGAGTGATAGGAATAACGGTAGTTTCTATTGGTACCAGTATACCAGAATTGGCCGCTTCGATTATCGCCATGCTTCGAAAAGAAAAAGCCATTTCACTCGGAAATCTGGTGGGTTCGAACATCTTCAATATCATGGCGGTCCTGGCCATTACCGGGCTTATTCAGCCCATAAAAGTCGATGATCCTCAATTTTTAAACAGCGACGTGCTTTTTATGTTGGGGTTTGCTGCGGCGTTGTTGCCCTTGGTTTTGCTGTCCAAAAAGCGCGAATTAAACTTCTTTCAGGGTGTGGTGCTGCTCGTCGGTTACGTTTTCTTTATTTACCAAGTAATCTAAATAAAAAATCCGCCAACTGCTTTTGGGGCAATGGGCGGATTGTGATTTGAAACCGTTAGTGGTAAGCCTTAAACTTTAGCTGATTTTACGGTTTTAATAATACGGCTGGCAACCTGATAAGGATTGGCGTTTGAAGCAGGACGTCTGTCTTCAAGATAACCTTTCCATCCGTGCTCAACGGTGTAGATTGGAATACGGATTGAGGCGCCGCGGTCAGAAACTCCGTAAGAGAACTGATCGATAGATTGCGTCTCGTGAAGACCAGTTAAGCGCTGATCGTTGTAAGCTCCATACACTGCGATGTGCTCTTTAGTAACAGGTCTGAAAGCCTCACAAACTTTCTCATAAACCTCTTTACTTCCGCAGGTGCGGAGAAGGGTGTTCGAGAAGTTGGCGTGCATACCTGAACCGTTCCAGTCTCCGTGAACGGGTTTAGGGTGAAGTTCGATATAGTATCCGTATTTTTCGGTTACTCTGTTAAGAAGGTAGCGGGCTACCCAGATTTGATCTCCGGCTTCTTTTCCGCCTTTCGCAAAAATTTGGAATTCCCACTGACCAGGAGCAACTTCTTGGTTGATTCCTTCAACATTCAATCCGGCCTCAAGACAAATATCTAAATGTTCTTCAACGAAGTCTCTCCCCCATGTGTAGCGCCCACCTACAGAACAGTAATACTGACCTTGTGGTCCAGGGAAACCGCCACGTGGGAAGCCTAATGGAAGATCTGTTTCTGTGTCCATCAAGAAGTATTCTTGCTCGAATCCGAACCAGAAATCGTTGTCGTCATCGTCGATAGTCGCACGGTGATTTGAAACGTGTGGAGTTCCATCAGGATTCATTACTTCACACATAACTAAGTATCCGTTTAAACGATCAGGATCCGGAAAAATGTTAACCGGTTTTAGAATGCAGTCTGACGAGTTTCCTTCAGCCTGAAGGGTTGAACTACCGTCAAATGACCAGTCCGAGCAGCTTTCTAGTTTACCGTCGAAGTCTGATACAATTTTCGTTTTACTTCTGAGTTCTTGAGTCGGGCTGTATCCGTCAAGCCAGATGTATTCTAATTTTGCTTTGCTCATATCATTATTTGATTGAAATTTTCCCGAAAATAACTTTTTAATTCGCTAACGCTCTATCATAACCCTCGAGTTATCAAATAATTATAAACTTGTTAAAAATCTGAACGTTGAATCGTTAATGCCATAAACCTTTTGGCTTTTCTTTTATAAAGGCATAAGTTCTATTTTTGCTCAAACCATTTCCATGTCCACTTCAGATTCAAATCGCTACGCACAAAGAGGAGTTTCAGCTTCGAAAGAAGATGTGCATGAGGCGATCACTAATGTGGATAAGGGATTGTTTCCTCAAGCATTTTGCAAGATTGTTGAAGATTCGCTGACCGGTGATGACGATTACTGTATCGTCATGCACGCTGACGGGGCCGGAACCAAGTCTTCACTTGCCTACATGTATTGGAAAGAAACGGGTGACTTGTCGGTATGGAAAGGTATCGCACAAGATGCGTTAGTGATGAATCTTGATGACTTGATATGCGTAGGAGTAACAGATCATATTTTGTTGTCTTCTACCATAGGGCGTAACGCTCGGTTGATCCCTAAAGAGGTGATTAAGGCGCTCATTGAAGGCACCGAAGAATTAGTAGCCACATTGCGTCCGCATGGTGTTAATATTCAAACCACCGGAGGAGAGACGGCAGACGTAGGAGATTTGGTGCGTACGGTGATTGTAGATTCTACGGTAACAGCGCGGATGAAGCGTTCTGAAGTCATTGATAATGCCAATATTCAACCCGGAGATGTCATTGTAGGCTTTGCTTCGTTCGGTCAGGCGACTTACGAAAGCGAATACAATGGGGGTATGGGAAGTAATGGATTGACTTCTGCGCGTCATGATGTATTCGGAAAAGATCTGGCGGAGAAATACCCAGAGACTTTTGATGGAGGATTACCTAAAGATCTGGTGTATTCAGGGAGTCTAGGCTTGACAGATGCCGTCGAGGGCTCGCCGCTTGACGCCGGTAAGTTAGTTTTGTCTCCTACACGGACTTACGCGCCGATCGTCAAGGCAATGCTGAGTGAAATAGAGCGTTCACAGCTTCATGGACTCGTCCATTGCAGCGGAGGAGCTCAAACCAAAGTATTACACTTTGTAAACCAGCTTCACGTCATCAAAGACAGTTTATTTGAGGTGCCTGTTTTGTTCCAGACCATTCAACGCGAATCAAAAACGAGCTGGAAAGAAATGTATAAGGTCTTCAATTGCGGACATCGGCTTGAAGCCTATGTGCCTGCCGCTTTGGCGCCAACACTAATTGCCATTTCAGAGCGCTTTGGAGTAGCGGCTAAAGTGATCGGTCGTGTTGAAGCCAGCGACAAGAAGAAGCTTACCATTGAAAGTGAGCACGGGACCTTTGAATACCTTTAGGGTAGCAGTTTAGAAAACCCTTAAATTCGAAAGAACTTCATCACCCTATGTTAGATAAACTCAATATCATTAAGCAACGTTACGACGAGATCGGTGACCTCATCATTCAACCTGATGTGATTGCTGATCAAAAGCGTTATGTGCAATTGAACAAAGAATACACTTCTTTAAAGGCTCTTGTTGAAAAGCGAGAAGTATACCTGTCGCTTAAGAATAATCTCTCAGAGGCCGAAGAGCTCATCTCTCAATCAGATGATGCCGAAATGGTTGAAATGGCGCGCATGCAATTGGATGAGGCTAAAGCTGCGCTTCCGGCTATTGAAGAAGAGATTAAATTTTTGCTTATACCTAAAGATCCTGAAGACGAGAAAGATGTGGTAATGGAGATCCGTGCCGGAACGGGCGGAGATGAGGCGAGTATTTTTGCAGGGGATCTCTTCAGAATGTATACGAAATACTGTGAGTCTCGCGGATGGAGGACGAACATCATTGACTTGAACGAAGGAACAAGCGGAGGGTATAAAGAGATTCATTTTGAGGTCACCGGACAAGATGTGTACGGCACCCTTAAATTTGAGGCAGGTGTACACCGCGTGCAGCGGGTTCCTCAAACAGAGACTCAGGGTCGAGTGCATACCAGTGCTGCTACAGTTATGGTGATTCCTGAAGCTGAAGATTTTGATGTTGAAATTGATCCGAAAGAAGTGCGAATTGACTTTTTCTGTTCGTCAGGTCCGGGTGGACAATCGGTGAATACGACCTATTCGGCGGTGCGTCTCACTCACCTTCCGACCGGATTGGTCGCTCAGTGCCAAGATCAGAAGTCACAGCATAAGAATAAAGAGAAGGCCTTTAAAGTATTAAGGTCACGCCTATACGATCTCGAACTGGCCAAGCGTCAAGAAGAGGATGCGGCGAAGCGTAACTCTCAGGTTAGCTCAGGAGATCGCTCGGCAAAGATCCGCACTTACAATTATCCTCAAGGACGTGTGACTGATCACCGCATTGGTTTGACGCTCTACGACCTTCAAGGAATCATCAATGGGGATATTCAGAAGATTATTGATGAACTGCGAATGGTGGAGAATACAGAAAAACTCAAAGAAGCTTCAGAAACGCTATAAGTCATGGATACTAGTTCTTTAACGGAGCACATCCGCACCAAGGGTTCGTTTTTATGTGTAGGTATTGATCCTGTGCTTGAGCGCTTACCTTCTCATCTTAGAACAGATTCAAAGGGATTATTGACGTTCTGCACTGCTATCGTCGATGCCACGGCTGATCATTGTGTGGCCTTTAAGCCCAATACAGCCTTTTTTGAAGCCTTTGGGGTTGACGGATGGAGTGCTTTGTCTGAACTCGTAGCCTATATCAAGAAACACCATCCGTCTCATTTAATTATCGCGGATGCGAAGCGAGGGGATATCGGAAACACGGCGAAGGCTTATGCTAAAGCGTTTTTTGAGGTAATGAATTGTGATGCCATCACGCTCTCGCCGTACATGGGTGCTGAGACACTTACCCCTTACTTGGAGTATCCGAACAAATTCGCTATCGTATTAGCGCTCACCTCAAATCAAGGAGCCTTTGATTTTCAATGGGACTCAGAGGAGAAAAATACGCATTTGGTAGAGCGCGTTATTGCAAAGACTCAAGATTTACTCAATAGTGAGCGCATAATGTATGTAGTAGGCGCTACACAAAGCACCCAGCTTGAGTATTTGAGAGCTTTAGCCCCAGATTCTTTCTTTTTGATGCCCGGAATCGGAGCTCAAGGAGGATCGCTTTCTGAGGCCTATGCGGCCGCTAAAAACGCGTCGGTGGGGGTCTTGGTAAACTCTTCTCGAGGAATCATATACGCCTCTTCTGGTCTTGACTTCGCTGAAGCCGCTCAAAAAGAGGCCGCTGCATTGCACGAACAAATGCGGGTATTGCTTTATATTTAAATCATGCTTCACTTCACTACATACACTGATGCAAAAGCTGAGCAATGGGTCACCTTTGTTCACGGTGCTGGAGGTAGTTCGTCGATTTGGTTTAAGCAAATACGAGATTTTAAAAAGCATTTCAATGTGTTACTCATTGATTTAAGGGGGCATGGTAACTCGAAGATCCCGCTTTCACAAGCCTTTCATTCGCGTTATACGTTTGATTCAATAACTGATGATATTGTTGAGGTACTCGATCATTTAGCCATTGAGCGCTCCCATTTTGTGGGTATCTCTTTAGGGACCATTCTGATTCGAAATCTAGCCGATCGTTACCCGAATAGGGTGCAATCGATGGTGTTGGGTGGTGCGATTGTGAAGCTTGATGTGCGTTCGCGTTTACTGATGTTATTGGGGAATCTGTTTAAATCTGTAGTGCCTTACCTCTGGTTGTATCGTTTCTTTGCGTTTATCATCATGCCGAATAAAAACCATAAAGAGTCTCGTCATTTGTTTGTTCGAGAAGCGAAAAAACTGTATCAAAAAGAGTTTTTAAAGTGGTTTAAGCTAACGGCAGACCTCAATCCGCTGCTGCGATTCTATCGTTCTGTTCGCGTTGATATTCCGACCCTCTACGTGATGGGTGAAGAAGACTATTTGTTTTTACCTCCAATAAAAGAGCTGATCAAGCATCATGCAAATGCTACGCTTGAGGTCGTAAAAAGGTGTGGGCATGTAGTGAATGTTGAACAGCCACTAATTTTCAATAAAACGGCTCTAGGATTTCTTCAACAACGCGCTCAGTTGAGCTGAACCTTCCATTGATTGTAATTATTCAGTAACAGTCTTCTATATAGGCGCAAGGCTCTTCTAGATACTTTTAGGTATTCTCTATTCACTGAATGGTCGCGCTCCAATCCCCTAATGTAAGATTGTAGGTTTTTCGCTAAAATTAAAGCGAATCGAAGCATGCTGTAGTGTTTACTCAAAGAAGCATGGTCGGTCAGCGCCGAATACATGCTGTTTTTCAGCAATATTGAATCTTCAATGAGTTGATGGGTGATCTCAGAAGTGAGTGCATTTGGGACGCGCTCAGGCTGTTGCGTAAAGCCTACCCGCTCTGTAATGGCACAGAGTGACAGGGTTTCTTTATACAATTTTTCTGAAACGATCATACCCTAAAATTACCGTAGGAAGTTGAGTAAGGAATGCACTATTTAATGTAATATTATATACTTACGATAATTTTTAAATATTTTTAGTTAAAATTCGATATTTATTTATGTTAGATCGTATTGATACAAAATTGATTCGCTTACTCCAAAACAATGCACGTGTATCTTTTACCGCCATGGGAAAAGAAGTAGGTTTGAGTTCTGCGGCCGTAGCAGATCGAATTCGACGATTAGAGGATCAGGGAGTTATTCTAGGCTATAGTACGCAAATAGATCCTTCAAAGGTGGGGCAGTCGTTGCATGCTATCATACACCTAAGAGCCTTTGTAGGAATGCTTAAGCCTTTTTTGGCGCGTGTTCCTTCGCTAAAAGAGATTCGCAATTGCTATCGGGTAACGGGGAATGAGAATATTATAATGGAGGTGGTTCTTGAAGATCAGAAGCACCTAGAAGCCTTGATAGATTTGTTAATTTCGTATGGTGAAACCCGCACTCATATTGTGCTCTCTCAAGTTATACGCGATGCACCGCTTTCTTCTCTATAGCCTGATTTTTGTCGGACTCGTAGGGTGTTCTGAGAAACGCTACCACCACGAAAGGGTACAGGTAGATTTAGACACCGTACCTAAAGTGCTGCATGCGGTTTACGAGTGGCAAAATGAAAAGAACGCTTCCTTTAAGGACGGGGCTTTGAGTCCGTTGCGTCCTAAAGAGCGAAAGCGTTTCGAATCCCTATCCTTCTTTGAACCTGATAGTACGTTTATGGTAACCGCTGTATTTGAAGAGGTGTTTGACGCCGAACCCTTTGAAATGCCGACCACTGCGAATACCTCGACTAAGGAGGTGCTCTATGGACGACTGTATTTTGACTTAAAGGGGCAGACGTTTTCTCTAGAGGTATATAGGGCCTACGAACCCGAAGACGACTATGTTTTTCTTCCGTTTCGCGATGAAACCAACGGGGTGAATACTTATGGAGGAGGGCGCTACATCGATCTGCGTTATCCGCTAAGTGATTCGGTAACTATCGATTTTAATAAGGCCTATAACCCGTATTGCGCCTATAATCCGAAGTATGCATGTGCGCTGGTTCCGGCTGTGAATACCCTTTCGGTGGCTGTAGAGGCTGGTGAGAAGCGGTTTGATTTGTTATTTAAGTAAAAAATTAGAGCGCTGCCCCAGGCAGCGCTCTAATTTTTGATGCTGGTTAGAAGCTGAACCCTGTCGTAAGCTTGAAGAATGATTCTGCACCATCTACCATATCTGTTCCAAAAGTAAAGCGCGCGAATGGGCCTCCATTGGGATGTGTAAATTGAATGTAAGGCCCAATCCACTGATACACGTCTGTCGAAGTTTCTACTTTAGATCCGCCTGAATTGATTAAGTGTTCAAAGTGTGCACCTATTGATACCACATCACTTGCTTTTATCCCGGTGTTTAGCCAGTAGTGAATATAGGCTAAAGTGGTTCCTCCCATAGGAGCCTTGTCTTGCAACGGGGCGTAAAGTCCGAAATACAATTGACCTTCTAGCAAATCGCTTGCAAGATTTGCGGTTAAATTAGGCACTATACCGTCTCCGAAAATCGAAGGCTCTAGAGCTCCAGAACTCAATAGACTTCCACTTACAATTCCAAGTTGTGGATTGATAGTAAGATAGTCTCCAGCTGAGAATGATGCTCCAATTCCAAACTCTGTCCAGTTTCCCCATGCAGCTCCTGTTCCGCCACCCCAGTGAATACCGTAGAAGGTTAAAAGAACTTTTTCAGGATCTCCATAACTACCCTGAAAGGTCGGATAGAAGCCAAAAAAGGTATCTGAATTTAAAGTAACTCCGAAGTCGAAAGACTTTTCCTGGGCTTTGAGTTTACTCGTACTTAAACCCAATGCAAGAAGTAAAGCAAATAATACTCCAGTTTTTGATACAGTTAAAGTGGTGTTTTTCATGATTGATTGATTTTTAATTGTTGATTAAAGTGAATAATTGGGTGATTAATGTTGATTTAGTCTGAAGTCTGGATAGGCGTCCATCCCGTGCTCGTGAATATCGAGCCCTTCGACTTCTTCCTCTTTAGATACGCGAATCCCAATGGTTTTCTTAAGAATTCCAAGGATGATGAATGCTGAAATGCTACAGAAGACAGCAACAGCTCCTACTCCTGCAAGCTGCACCAAGAACTGATCGAATGAGGCAAGGCCGCCAAAAATTCCAACGGCTAGCGTTCCCCATATACCTGTTCCAAGATGCACGGCAATGGCTCCTACAGGATCGTCTAATTTTAATTTATCCAATAGCGATACGGCGAATACGATAATGATACCGCCGATGATTCCGATGATTACTGCTTCATTAGGGCTCATTTGATCGGCTCCAGCGGTGATACTAACCAGACCCCCTAAGATCCCGTTCAAGAACATAGTGAGGTCTAAGTTTTTATACCTTAAGAAGGCTACCAGCATCGCAGCAACACCACCAGCTGCTGCGGCCAATGAGGTGGTTACTAAAGTGAGTGAAGTAAGCTCTGGATCGGCTGATAGTACCGAACCTCCATTAAATCCAAACCATCCTAACCACAGGATAAGTACACCGGCGGTTGTGAAGGGCATGCTGTGTCCGGTAATCGCATTTGCAGATCCGTCTTCATTGTATTTTCCGACACGAGCCCCCAAGAGGTAAACGGCAATTAATGCAGCCCATCCTCCCACAGAGTGCACGATGGTCGAGCCTGCAAAGTCATAGAACCCTTCGGCAGAACCATAGCTGAGTGTTGAAAGGAATCCGCCACCCCATTGCCAAGATCCAGCGATCGGATACACGATACCTACATAGATGATGGTGAAAATGAAAAAGGCTTGAAGTTTTACACGCTCAGCGACGGCACCTGAGACAATGGTAGCTGCGGTTGCCGCAAACATTCCTTGAAATAAGAAATCCGTCCACCAGGTGTAGCCGCCATCGGCATAAGCTGGAGTCATTCCCCCTTCAGGGGCTGCGATTCCGAAGCCTGCGAATTTGAGAAGACCGAAATCACCGTCTTCGAATCCAGGATACATGAGATTGAATCCTCCTATATAATATAGAAGTAATCCTACGGTAATGATAAAAATATTCTTGAAGAGGATGTTGATGGTGTTCTTTTGACGCGTGAGTCCTATTTCAAGAAATGAGAACCCAAGGTGCATAAAGAATACCAGCCCTGTGCAGAGCATCATCCATATGTTGTTGGCTGTAAATAAAGCTGTTTCCATGTGATTGATTTGATGATTAAGATTTAGTTGATTCCTTCGTAACCGCTTTCGCCTGTTCGGATGCGGTAGGCTTCGTCTATAGATGAAACAAAAACTTTACCATCTCCCACGTTACCTGTTTTTGCAGTATCAATGATGGTTTTGACGGTGGTTTCTACAAAATCGTCTGAGACAACAATAGAAAGGTAGCGTCGCTGGATGTCAGAGGTTGAATAGACCACTCCTCTGTACACATGACCTTGTTTCTCATTACCTACTCCGGTTACGTCCCAGTAACTGAAAAAGAGAACACCCACATCGTGCAGGGCTTTCTTAACCTCATCGAACTTTGATTTTCGAATGATTGCTTCAATTTTTTTCATCGTTTTTACAGCTTTGATGCAATAAACGTAGCGTTAATTGTTTTTTAACAGTTTATTTTCATCATTTTTATAAAAACAATTAATAAAATGCAATAATTGAGCAGGATCGATTATGAGATCCTAATTTTAAAGGACCTCTCGATGCGATGTTCTTAAAATTTTAAAGTTTTAGAATCTAAATAACTGTAAAACAGCTTTGTAGCCCCCGTAGGTCAGCGAAAGACCTATTAAAATGGAGCTCCCGACGTAGAGGAGGTAAGGGCCTAGACCGAATTTTTCTAAGAGCTTAAGGCTCTCCCAAGAGAGCGTAGAGAAGGTGGTGAACCCTCCGCAAAATCCTGCAATGGCAAAGAGCGCTAGAGACGAATGAGGTGTTTTTGAAAAGAAGGGAACTAGGCCTCCGATCAACAGACATCCTAACATATTTGCTGAAAAGGTACCCCAGTGAAAAAAATGATGTCCTTTGTTAAGCAGGGCAGAAAGACCGAATCGAGCCACACTGCCAAGGCCTCCTCCAAAAAAAACCGCTGCATAGGTCGACCACTGATTCATGGTCTGAGTAGGGCCTTAAGAATACTGAGAAGTGCTACAAAGGCTATAAATGCCACAAGTACCCAACGAGCTCCTTTGAAATAGCGTTGATGTAAAGCTTTGTCTTTGCGATAGGCCAATGCGATAATCGTGATAAATCCGATAGCGAAAAGGAGTGCAAAGATGAGCTGTCCGGTACTAAACATCTGCCTTTATTTGATAGCGCCAACCGTGCAGGTCTTCAGCTCTGTTGCGTTGGATATCGGTTAGGGCTTTTTTGAGTAGTGCGCCATAAGCATCTTCTGCAACATCGAGTTCGTAGTTGATGCCGCGGTATCCAAAGCTTTTAATTTCACTAACCACCGCAGCAGTTCCGGCGCCGAAAAGCTCTACGAGGTTTCCGTTTTCAAAACCTTCTAGCAGTTCTTGTATACCAATGGCGCGCTCTTCAACTTTAATGCCGAGATCTTTACACAAGGCAATCATACTTTTACGCGTAATTCCGTCGAGTATCGTATCCGAAACAGGGCTCGTCACTAAAGTGTCATTGAAGCGGACAAAAATATTCATGGTACCTGCTTCTTCAAGATAGTTGTGGGTTTGTGCGTCTGTCCATACCACCTGCTGATATCCCTCGGCTTTTGCTAGTTCTGTAGGATAGAACTGGCCAGCGTAATTTCCGGCAGCCTTAGCATAACCAAACCCTCCAGGGGCGGCCCTTGAGAACTTCTCTTCAATTTTCACCGCAATGGCCTCAGCAAAATAAGAAGCTACGGGTGCACAAATGATGCAGAAGCGGTATTCTAATGCCGGATTAGCTTTTATGGCAGGCTCTGTAGCGAAGACAAACGGACGGATGTAAAGAGAACTTCCTTCTTCTTCGGGTATCCATTGGCGCTCTAGGGCAATGAGATGGTCAAGTGCCGAAAGAAAAGCTTGCTCGTCCATTTGAGGGATCGCCAAACGCTCACAAGAACGATTAAAGCGTTTGATGTTTTGGTCAGGTCTAAACAGAAAAGCATTGCCTTCTTTATCCTTGTAAGCTTTCATTCCTTCGAATAAAGCCTGGCCATAATGGAGTACACTTGATGAAGGGTACATCATCATCGGGCCATAGGGCACAATTTCAGGAGTCGACCACTTTCCATCTTTGTAATCTGCTACGACCATATGATCGGTGAATAAAGATCCGAAAGGCACTGTCTTGTAATCTACAGCTCCAAATCGTGATTCGGCAACCTTGGTGATTTTCATACTTCTCTGATTAGGACGTAAAAATACAAGTTCTTCCTTTACTTTTACGTCTGTGAAGATTGAGATTATTACCACAGGAGATTCGAGTAAAACGCTTCATTTGCCTGCGATAAATGAACAGTATCACTCTAAACATGGCGCCTTAACTGAAGCGAATCACGTCTACATTCAGAAGGGTCTTGAACACCTGTTAGCATCTGATTTGACGTCGCCATCCTTGACCGTGTTTGAACTGGGATTTGGCACGGGGATGAATGCAGTGCTTACGGCCGTTAAGATGACCGAAAGGGGCCATGAAGTGTGTAATTATGTAACCGTCGAGCCCCATTTGCTTTCTTCAGCACACTATTCGGTATTTGAGAGTGAGCCCTGGGCTTCTCCAGAACTGTACAGTGCCATGCACAAGGCTGCGGTGGGAGAGTGGACCGCAATAACCCCTCATTTCAACCTCTTAAAACTAAATACAACGTTTGAAGACTTTACCACTGAACTTTGTTTTGACCTCATTTATTACGATGCGTTTGGGCCAAGGGTTCAGCCCGAATTATGGGAGCCATGGGCGCTAGATAAATGCGCGGGTTTGCTGTGCGATCGCGGTATATGGGTAAGTTATTGTGCTAAAGGAACGGTAAGGCGAGGATTAGAGGCGGCAGGATTAAGCGTAGAACGATTGCCAGGCCCACCAGGAAAACGAGAAATGTTGCGTGCCGAGAAAACAAAATGATATGGTAGTATTGATCACCGGGGCTACCGGTCTTATAGGAAGTAAAATCTGTACCGAACTTGTCAACGATGGAGTCGAGGTTCGGTATTTCAGTCGCAATCCTTCGCTCTCTGTGATTACTGGTGCAAAAGGATTTGAGTGGAATCCAGATCAATTCTCATTTGAAAAAAAGGCCATGGAAGGGGTCACTCATGTGATTAACCTTGCGGGGGCGACGATAGCGAAGAGGTGGAGCGCTTCGTATAAAAAACAGGTACTACTCAGTCGTATCAATAGTTTGAAGACGCTCGAAATGGCCATAGAAGAATCAAAGAATTCTTCGATTCGCGTGCTGTCGGCATCTGCCATTGGAGTGTATAAGAGCGATCTTAATCTTACGCACGACGAGCAATCGACGGCTTATGGTGACGGATTCTTAACCGAAGTCGTACAACAATGGGAGGTACAGGCCCAACGTCTTTCGGATAAGGGACACGCTCTTTCTCTGGTTCGCATTGGGATTGTGCTTGACAGTGTTCAAGGCGCACTACCTAAACTGGCGCTACCGGTTCGTCTTGGGATAGGGGCTCCATTAGGATCAGGAAGGCAGTGGCAATCTTGGATTCACAGTGAAGATCTTGCCCGTTTATTCGTCTATCTTTTAACCAACAATTTAGGCCCTGTGGTTAATGCGGTAGCTCCCCATCCGGTATTGCAAAAGGAGTTGCTGCGAGAAGTGGCAAATATTTTAAAGCGTCCCTTTTTCTTACCACCCATCCCAGAAACCGTTTTAAAACTCTTATTAGGTGAAATGGCGGCTGTCGTCTTAGAATCGCAGAAAGTGCGTTCTGATCTTTTAGCAACCTCAGATTTCGAATTTAGGTATACGCAGCTTAGAGCTGCCCTTGCACAGCTATTAAAAAGATGACATTTTGACATCGCGAACCTATATGGCAGTACTTTTGCTACACGATAAGCGTTATTAATTGTCAAAACATGTCAAAGAAGGAAAAGAAAGCCATAGAAGAAGATGAAGTGAATGCACAAGCAGGCCCTGAATCTTCAGGAGAAGAATCCCAACAAGCGACATCAGATCATAGCGAAACAGCTGAAGAAAATCCAGAAGCTTTATTGGCTATCGAGAAAGATAAGTTTTTAAGGCTTTTTGCTGAATTTGAAAACTACAAGAAGCGCACTACCAAAGAGCGAATTGATTTGTTCAAAACCGCAGGTCGAGAAGTGATTTCGGCTCTTCTGCCGGTAGTAGACGATTTTGAAAGAGCTATCGCAGAGATGCAAAAGCAAGAGGATGCGCATATAGAGGGTATTCGATTGATTTACAATAAACTCACCGAAACACTAAAGGCAAAAGGGTTAGAGTCTCTTGAGGTCAAAGCTGGAGACCCTTTTGATTCTGATGTTCACGAGGCCATCACCCAGATCAAAGCACCATCAGAGGATATGGTGGGTAAGATCATCGACACCGTTGAAAAGGGATATAAATTAGGCGATCAAATTATCCGTCACCCCAAGGTGGTGGTTGGAAACTAAATCACTAGATGAAAGAAGATTTTTACGAAATATTAGGGGTGTCTAAAGGGGCTTCTGAGGCTGAAATTAAAAAGGCCTACAGAAAAAAAGCCATTGAGTACCACCCGGACAAGAATCCTGGCGATAGTTCAGCTGAAGAGCGTTTTAAAAAGGCGGCTGAGGCTTACGAGGTACTGTCAGATCCTGATAAGCGTGCGCGCTATGATCAGTTCGGACACGCCGCATTTGAAAATGGAGGAGGTGCCGGTTCGATGAACATGGATGATATCTTCAGTCAATTTGGAGATATTTTCGGGAGTGCTTTTGGCGGAGGCTTTGGTGGATTCGGAGGATTCGGATCGTCTGGCGGCCGTCGCGTGAAAGGAACGAATCTGCGTATTCAGATCACTTTAACCCTTGACGAAATTGCGGAAGGGGTAGAAAAGAAAGTGAAGGTGAAGCGCAAGGTTCAAGCAGAGGGGGTAACCTATAAATCGTGCGGTAGCTGTAATGGAACTGGGCAGGTCACAAAAATTACGAATACCATTTTGGGACGTATGCAAACGGCTGCTCCATGTACCGCCTGTGGTGGAGCCGGTCAAATTCTTGACCAAAAGCCGGCAGGGGCCGACGCGCAGGGACTCGTTAGCAAAGAAGAAACGGTCTCTATTCAAATTCCAGGAGGAGTTGAGGACGGTATGCAGCTTAAAGTATCAGGTAAAGGAAACGCTGCTCCAGGAGACGGTATAGCAGGTGATCTAATCGTATCGATAAAAGAAACCCAGCATCCGTCTTTAAAACGTGAGGGAGATAATTTGCACTACGATCTTCGAATCAGTTTTGCTGAGGCCGTTCTCGGGGTCTCAAAAGAAATCGATGCCGTTGGCGGGAAGGTTCGTATTAAGATTGATAAAGGGACACAATCGGGTAAAGTTCTTCGACTGAGAGGTAAAGGAGTGAAGAGCTTAAACGGATATGGTAAAGGCGATTTATTAGTACATGTACTGGTATGGACCCCTCAAAAATTATCTGCCGAGCAAGAAGCCTTTTTCGAAGAAACCTTAAACGATAAAAACTTTATGCCTGACCCAAAGGCCGATGATAAATCAACCTTTGATCGAATTAGAGATATGTTCTCATAATCAGGGATTCGCGAGAATTAAAAAAAAGTATATATTTACCATCAGTAAGGGTTTATCCTTTACTATTTTCTTTTTCATAGCAATTTTTCCCATCCTTGAACACTGTTTGAGGGTGGGTTTTGTATTTTAAGACCTCTCTAATCAATCTCATGGCACGCATACTCATTATTGAAGACGAGGAAAGCATCCGCAGAGTACTTGTGAAAATTCTGCAAGAATCAGATGAAACCTATGAATGTCTAACGGCTAAAGATGGACAAGAGGGCCTAGATCTTTTGAGCCAAGATGAGTCCATTGATTTAGTCTTCTGTGATATCAAGATGCCCAAAAAAGATGGGATTGAGGTCTTGCAGGCTTGTGCCTCTCGACTAGCTGAGTTGCCTTTCATAATGATTTCAGGGCACGGAGATCTAGAAACGGCCGTGGAGTGCATGCGTATGGGAGCTTTTGATTACCTCTCAAAACCACCGGATTTAAACCGCTTGTTATTAACGGTTAAGAATGCCCTTGACCGCAAAAAGTTGGCTACCGAAAACAAAAGACTAAAGAAAAAGCTGCGTAGGTCTACTCAAATGGTTGGTAAGAGTAATGCCTTAAAAGAGGTTCAGCAGATTATTGAAAAGGTAGCCCCAACTTCTGCTCGCGTCTTAATTACGGGGGCAAATGGAACCGGAAAAGAGCTCGTGGCACGCTCTATTCACGAATTAAGTGAGCGCTCTTCTGCTCCGTTCATAGAAGTCAACTGTGCCGCTATTCCCTCTGAGCTGATTGAAAGCGAGTTGTTCGGCCATGTTAAAGGGGCATTCACCTCTGCTCATAAAGACCGGGCCGGAAAATTCGAGGCCGCCCATCAAGGGACGCTATTTCTCGATGAGGTAGGTGACATGTCATTATCGGCCCAGGCCAAAGTGCTAAGGGTATTGCAAGAGCAAACACTCTCTCGCGTGGGTTCAGACAAGGCGATAAAGGTAGATGTGCGTGTTGTCGCCGCAACCAATAAAAATCTGCAAGAGGCTATCGCCTCAGGGTCATTTAGAGAAGACCTTTACCATCGCTTAAGTGTGATTCGTTTAGAATTGCCATCACTCGATGAGCGCAAAGAAGATATCCCGCTTTTAATTGAGCACTTCAATTCACAAATTGCAGAAGAGAATGGCGCTCGCGTGAAAACGTTTGAAAAAGACGCCGTTGGTGAACTTCAGAAAAAGAGCTACAAGGGCAATATACGAGAATTGAGAAATGTGGTAGAGCGATTGCTCATACTCTCTGGCGATGCCGTAACTTTAGAGGACGTAAAACAGTACGTATGAGCGGTAAAATTTCAGTAGGGATCCTATTCCTTTTTTGCAGTCTTAGTTTAGGGATGCAACGACTTGAAGCCCAATCAGAAGAGGCTTCATCTCGAGATGCAGTAATGATAAGATCTATTTTTGACGAAACCCTCACAGGGGGTCAGGCGTACGATTGGTTGCGCTTTCTGTCGCTTCAAATCGGAGGTCGATTATCGGGTTCAGTAGAAGCTGAGCAAGCAGTAGAATACACCAAGTCTGTAATGAATGATTTAGGGTTAGACCGGGTGTATTTACAGCCTGTTATGGTCCCAAAATGGGTGAGAGGCGCCCCTGAATACGCTTATTTTGAAACAGCCCCTGGATTAAGTACCACTGTGCCGATTACCGCACTTGGAGGCTCTGTAGCTACCCCGAGTATGGGATTGAAAGCAAAAATTGTTGAGGTCAAAGGCATAGAAGAACTTGAACAACTTGGTCGCAATAAGATTGCCGGAAAAATTGTCTTCTTCAACCGTCCGATGAATGCGCAAACCATACAAACGTTTCAGGCGTATAGCGCATGCGTCGATCAACGGTATTCGGGAGCGGCAGAGGCAGCGAAGTACGGCGCCGTGGGTGTAATTGTGCGCTCGATGAATCTCAGACTTGACGACTTTCCGCATACAGGGGGGATGAGTTATGGCGATAGCCCGATTAGCTCTAGAATCCCTGCTGCGGCGATCAGCACCAATGGAGCAGAACTTCTTTCAGCTACTTTAAGTCTAAATCCAGAAACTCAATTCTATTTTAAACAGAACTGTCGCACTTTTCCAGACGTAAAATCGTACAATGTTATTGGTGAGATAAAGGGTTCAGTTTATCCAGAAGAGATTTTAGTAGTTGGTGGTCATCTCGATTCTTGGGATCTGGGCGATGGTGCTCATGATGACGGGGCAGGAGTAGTTCAGTCTATCGAAGTATTGCGCACCCTAAAGGCGATTGGATATAAGCCAAAACGTACGTTGAGAGCGGTACTCTTTATGAATGAAGAAAACGGATTAAGAGGAGCTAGAGAATATGCAAGCGAAGCCGCATCTTTAGGTGAAACACACGTCTTTGCCTTAGAAAGTGATAGCGGTGGTTTTACCCCTAGGGGTTTTCAGTTCGATACGAATGAGGCGAACTTCGAGCGTATTGCAAAGTGGTCATCACTGTTTTACCCCTATTTTACCGATCGATTTGAACTAGGAGGTAGTGGAGCAGATGTCGGACCCTTGAAATCGCAAGGAACTGTCTTGGCCGGTTTACGTCCAGATTCGCAGCGCTATTTCGATCACCATCACTCAGATCATGACACCTTTGACCAGGTGAACAAGAGAGAACTTGAACTCGGAGCCGCTGCAATGGCTTCACTAATTTATTTAATAGATACCTATGGGGCAAATGCTCCCGAATAACTCATTATGCAAGAAGGAATTTACGCTCAATTTGAAACAGATAAAGGAAGTATAACCGTTAAACTCACGCACGACAAGACACCAGGGACTGTAGGAAATTTTGTAGCACTGGCAGAGGGCGATCTAGAAAATAAGGCGAAGTCCCAAGGGACTCCCTATTACGACGGGTTAAAATTTCACCGAGTGATTCCTGACTTTATGATTCAAGGGGGATGTCCTTTGGGGACAGGTACCGGAGATCCCGGCTATAAGTTTGACGATGAATTTCATCCGGAGCTAAAACATGACAAGCCGGGTGTGCTTTCTATGGCAAATGCGGGTCCAGGAACTAACGGCAGCCAATTTTTTATCACGCATGTACCTACTCCTTGGCTTGACAACAAGCACACCGTGTTCGGACATGTCGTTTCAGGTCAAGAAGTAGTAGATGCCGTAGCACAGGGAGACACGATTAAGAGTCTAAAAATTGTGCGCCAAGGTGCGGATGCAGAAAAATGGAATGCTGTTGAGGCATTTAGAACCTTCGAGAACGCTAGAGCTGAGCGCGAAAAGAAGGAACAAGAAGCCCGAGAAGCGACTATGGAAAAGCTCGCAGCGGGCTTTGAAAAAACAGCATCTGGATTGCGCTATAAAATAATCCAACAGGGTAATGGGCCCCAAGCAGAACCAAAGAAAAAGGTTAAAGTACACTATGAAGGTAGCTTAGAAAATGGTCAGGTTTTTGATTCTTCGTTTCAGCGAAAAGAACCGATTGAATTTACCTTAGGTATAGGGCAAGTGATCTCAGGATGGGATGAAGGTATTTCTCTTTTAAAAGTAGGTGACAAGGCACGCTTTGTTATCCCTTCAGATCTCGGCTACGGCTCTCGCGGTGCTGGAGGAGTGATCCCACCACATGCTACCTTGATCTTTGATGTTGAACTCGTAAGTGTAGGTTAAAGGTGGACCCGATAAAGTTTCCGATCGGCGGATTTGAGCTCCCGTCTGAGATTTCAAACCAGCATATTGAAAATGCGGTTGAGAAACTAGAACATCTTCCAATCGCATTGCGCCAACTCGTTTCGAATTGGAGTGATTCACAATTAGATACGCCTTATCGCGAAGGCGGATGGACGGCTCGCCAGCTCATTCACCATTTGGCAGACAGTCATTTACACAGCCTCATTCGCTATAAATGGGCTTTGTCTGAAGAAACACCACTTATCAAAGCTTACGACCAAGACGGATGGGCAGGTTTACCTGACGCCCAAATGCCTATTGAAAGTTCACTTCAATTGTTAGAGGCAGTACACCAAAAGATCGTTTATCTCGTTCGCTCATTGCCTCTAGAAGAGATGAAACGAGGCTTCGTACACCCAGACACAAAAAAAGAGCGTACCCTTTTAGAGAATACGCTCTTATATGCTTGGCATGGAGCCCATCACTATGCCCATCTTGAGGGCTTAGCGAAGCGCAACCACTGGTAATTACATCGAATCTGCAAAGAACAATGCATTCAACAGAATGCGATTCGTTCCGTACCAGAAAGCTCTAAAGTTTGTGTTGTCGGTCAATCCGATAACACGGCCAGCACCCATGCTTTGAGTGACGAAGGGTACTGAACCTTTAAGCTCAGCTAGATTTTCTTCTGAAATGTATCCACTTAAAAGCGGGTTATTGGTATACTGGATAGGATTTTGATACGAGTGCTGCTTAGGAGCGATAAACGTATTGGTATTTCTAAATAATGCAATTTTATTTTCCGTAAATCCAAAGTTGATCGGGTGCGAACGATCGATCTCCGCTTCAAAGATCGCTCCACCTGTCACCTGGGCACCTGAATATTCGTCACGCTGATCGAAGCGTAAATTCTTTGCGTCTTGGACTACAGGTCGGCGTGTTTCGAAATCAATAAACTCGTTTCGTTTTAACCAACTCAAAGCACTTCTGTATCCAATCAGAACTCCTCCATCACGAACCCAATCTTTTAAATTGGAGATCGCTCTATCTCCAATAGACAGCCCGTAAGAAGTACTTGGAAATATAATGCGATTGTATCTTGACAAGTCGGTGCGATCTAGATCTCGGGTGTCTAGCTTCGTCACTTTGATATCGAACCTTTGATCAAATAGATGCCACATTTCACCGGCGTCATAAGAACGAATTCCATCGCCCACGATCATAGCCACAGAAATAGGCTTGACAGCGTCAAAGTCATTACTCCCTAGGTCAATACCTTTGGTTTTACCTGTTCCAACCGCCTGTACCTTCACAGGTATTTCTTTTACGAGATCGCTCAGGGTATTGTAAAGGTCATCAGCTGATAGGTTTTGGCTTTGAAGCGGGACCATGAGTGTTCCGTAATCGTAGTTTTTATTCTCCAACTCAAACGGAGCAAGACCCACTTTTACTCGGATTCCTTTTTGAGTGAGTGCATGAACGAGCTTTGGTGCGTAATAATCATGCGCTTCGAACAGATACGCATAGCTGCTTTTTCCGCTAACCGATCCTGACGGCAATTCCATCGAACCGTCTTCGCTCATTTGACTCGTAGGTGCCTTGCTTAACTTTTCTGAATTTACTCCAAAAGCATGCGGAAAAGTCCATGCAGAAATATCGTAGAAAAGACTGTCTTCAAATACCGTACGCTCTTCGAAAATGGCGTGGATAAGACGTGGGTTCTTTTGGTTTAAAGGAACAAAATAGCTGTTTTTTGCCGCGTATTTTTTTCCGCCAACGTTAATATCAGTGTCAAGTACCTTGTGCTCTATCCGATGTCTTTTGAGAACTTCTGCAAGATGCCATGGGCTGCTAAAATCTTTTGGGCTACCGAACAGGTACCCGCCTGCTTTTTCAGTAGCAGCTTCTTGTTTTAATTCTCGGTAATAGCCGTATTGATAGTTTTGAAGCTGATCTTTCAGTCCATTTGCAGCCTTTAGGGTTGAGATTGCCGTTGTCATTTGATTGCGAACGGTAAATGGGAAAGTCAAAAGACCGTTATCGCTTTCTTGAACATGTCCTCTTGAACTCGCTTGTTCAAAGAGGATTCCTATGCTTCCGTTCACGTCAGGAAAAGTAGATCCTTTACCGTAGTAATAATCATCGTAATTCTCTTCACTGTAATAGAGTGATCCGATCTCGTTCAAGGCCGCCTCGTGGTAATTTCCAATGGCTTTCGTGAGTTCTTGATTGATTTTTGGTGTTAAAGGGTGTACGCGCTTAGGCTCACCGGGTTGAAAGAAGAACGACGAATTAGTACCCATTTCATGATGATCTGTTAGGATATTGGGCACCCAGTCGTGAAACGTTACTAGGCGTGCTCTACTTTCTGGTAATTGAACGGGTAACCAGTCGCGATTTAAATCAAAATAATAGTGATTGGTGCGACCGCCCGGCCATACTTCGTTGTACTCTCTGTCATTTGGGTCTGAATTGATAACGTGCGCACGATTGGTATTTGCCCAGTAGGCGAAGCGCTGCAAGCCGTCGGGATTAAAGCTTGGATCAAATAGTACCACTGTATTCTCTAGAAATCCAAGAGCCTCCTCAGAGGCTGCGAGGTAGTAGGCGTACGCTAGTGAAGCATTCGAGCCGCTTGGTTCGTTTCCATGAATAGAAAATCCTTGATAGATGACAACGGGATCATCTGCACTAGGCTGTTTGTTTCCCGAGGCAATTTGCTGTTGATTTTTTTGTATTTCATCTATTCTGCTCAGATTAGAAGGGCTTGAAATGGTAAGCAACAACAGGGGTCTACCTTCATAGGTAGTACCGCGATTACTAATATGAATTCGATCGCTCGCCTCTGCTAAGGCATACATGTAGGTTACGAGCTTATCGTGCGTGATATGCCATTCACCCACCTCATGGCCGATAACCTGCTCAGGTCTTGGTATAGAGGCGTCGTATGAGGTTCCCTGAGGAAGGTAATACTCTAAGGTAACCTCGTCTGACGAAACTTGTCCGTTTACAAAGCCAACGAGACACAGCCCAATAAGGCTGAAAAAGATTTTTTTCATGGGGGATTCTTTTAGATTAAAGTTCCTCGAAATCGAGGTCTGTAAAAGATGAAGAACTCTGATTTTCATCAGAACTATTTCCTTCCTCTTCTTTTTTAAAGTCTTTTTGATGACGCTCAGAAATCACTTCTTCACCTTTTGTGTCGACCACAAATTGCATCATCTCATTGAGTATTTCGGCGAAGGCACTGAAGTCTTCTTTGTATAAGTATATTTTGTGTTTCTTGTAATGAAAACTTCCATCTTCATTTGAAAACTTCTTGCTCTCGGTGAGTGTAAGATAGTAGTCTCCTGCCTTTGTGGCACGAACATCAAAGAAATAGGTTCTTCGTCCTGCTCTTAAAACTTTTGAGAAAATCTCCTCTTGATCGCCATTGTATCGTGATTCCATAGATAGACTTCATTAACGTCTTACCCAAAAATGGAAAAAAAAAGAATGTCGAACAACTTTTTTTAGGCCACTAATTGTTCGTGATATAGATGCTTATAGAAGCCTTCTTTTTCAAGGAGTTCGGTGTGTGTTCCCTCTTGAACAATCTTGCCATCTTCTATAACAATGATGCGATCGGCATGCTTTATGGTTGAGATGCGATGACTAACGATAAGGGTTGTTTTATCTGCAGTAAGTCTTTTTATATTTTCAAGTATTACCTCTTCGGTTTCAGTGTCTACAGCTGAAAGGCAATCGTCAAAGAGATAAATTTTTGCTTGTTTGATCAGTGCACGAGCAATTGAGACGCGTTGTTTTTGACCTCCACTAAGCGAAATACCACGTTCTCCTAATTGAGTTTCGTATCCGTCTGGAAAGGATAGAATATTATCGTGAACATCTGCCATCTTTGCGGCGGATATAATCGCTTCATCATCAGCATTCTTGGAGCCAAATTTGATATTCGACTTAATGGTTTCTGAGAACAAAAAGGCATCTTGCGGAACGGCTCCTATTTCAGCCCTTAGTTGATCAAGATGGTATGATTTGAGGTCTTTTTGGTCCAGTAAGATGGTTCCCGATGTGGGATCAAGGAGGCGTGCTGCCAGGTCCATGACACTCGATTTTCCTGATCCGGTTTTGCCTAAAATAGCCAGGGTTTCTCCGGGTTTTACGCTAAAACTCACTCCCTTGAGCGCTTCTATATTGGTGTCTTGGTAGGTGAGGTGAACATTATTAAAACTGAGTTCGCCTTTAACTTCATCCATAAGTAGATCACCCGAGACGAGTTCTGGTGTTGTTTTTAGAAAATCATTGATGCGTTCTTGAGAGGCTTCGGCACGTTGTATGATAGAGGTAAGCCATCCGACCACGGTTACGGGCCAGGTGAGCATATTTACATAAAGGATGAACTCAGCGATAAGTCCGACTGATGAGATGCTTCCGTCCAAATACATCCGCCCTCCGACAAACATCACAATAATGTTAGATGCGCCGATAAGCAATAACATTAGCGGAAAGAACCAGGCATTGATACGTGCAAGGTACATGGCCGTCTCTTTACCCTCTGAAGAGAGCTGTGAAATTTCTTGATCAATTTGTTCTTCGAGTCCGTAGGCTTTCACCACCGCTATACCTGAAAATCGCTCTTGGGTGAAAGTGGAGAGTGTTGATAAATAGGCTTGTACGGCCGTACTGCGCAAATGAATTCGTTTGCTGATGTTGTAAATGAGTACAGAGAGTATTGGAAAGGGAAGCACGGTATACATGGCAAGAATGGGAGCCTTGATAAACATCAGCGGTATAAGAATCACAAAAAGGGTAAGCGTTTGAAGACCATACATAATGGCCGGACCGGCATACATACGCACCTGACTCACGTCTTCAGAGAGTCGATTCATGAGATCACCTACACGATTGCGTTTGAAGAAATTAAGTGAAAGTGTGAGGTAGTGCTCAAAGAGCTCATTCTTTAGGTCGAATTCAATGTATCTAGAGACATTAATGATGTATTGACGCATCAAAAAGGTCAGCAGTGCAGCAATAGCCGTCGTGCCAATGATAATCCCGATATCGATAGCAAGAAGTTCTTGTGCGTAGGCTTTGTCAATCTCCCCTTTAAAAAACTGTTCGATGGTCTGTATTGACTTATTGATGTATGAAGGCATTACCAGCGAAAAGATGCGGGCACTAACGGTAATAAGTAAACCGACAAGCAACTTTTTCCAGTATTTAAGAAAGTATTTGTTGAGGTGCCTCAGGGCTTTCATACCGTAGTTTGTGACAATTTTCAAAGATACTATATGATTTATAACTGTACCTTTGAATCCGTTATTCAATTTTGACTAAAGTTCTTTCGCATGTTAACGCGCCGCCATATTCGCATCAAGGTTTTTCAAAGTCTATATGCATTGACTAAGACTGACGAGAGTACAATTGAACAACAGCAAAAAGCCTTAAAGCAGAGTATTGACCAGAGTACAGTGCTTTACCTTCTTCAGTTGAACTTTTTTTATGCTTTAAGACAATGGGCTATTCGTGAAACAGAAGCCCGCAAAAAGGCTTATTTAGATTCTTCAAAAAGCACTTTTGTTGATCCTGAGCGTTTCATTGAGAATCCGTATCTCATGGCAATTACCGAATCTGAAACGCTTCGAGAGGCCTGGAAAAAATATAAAATCAACCACTGGTATTTGAATGAAAAGTATGTGGTTAAGGTGTATAAAGAATATGTTTCAAGTGCTTCTTTTAAGGCTTATATGGAGCTGGATAAGCCCACATTGAAAGAGCATCAATCGCAGCTACTGACCTTGTTTCACGATTTTATAGCTCCAAATGATGATCTCTACAGTTTTATAGAAGATGAAATGTTGAGTTGGGCGGACGACTTCCCGGTGGTCAATACCTTTATCTTGAAGCAACTTTCAATGCTGGATATTAAAAAGAACAATGCCTTTGATGGATGGAGTAGTCTTGTAAATGACGAGGACCGAAAATTTGCCACTGCTTTGCTGTCAAAAATTGCTTTAAATTTTGATAGCTATGCCAAAGAAATCGAAGGAAAAACCCCGAACTGGGATCAAGACCGTATTACAGATGTTGACCGTATCTTATTGATTATGGGAATAGGTGAATTGCTTGATTTCGAGTCTATTCCGCCCAAGGTCACCTTAAATGAGTATCTAGAAATTGCGAAGGAGTACTCTACTCCCAAAAGCAGTATGTTTATCAACGGTATTTTAGATCAATTGAGTAAAGAATTTACCGCAGATAAGCGGATGAAAAAAGCCGGACGTGGATTACTCTGACAGGCAAAAAGAATTGATTATTTTTGAACGATACAAATTAGATTTAGAACATGAAAACTTCACGATTTTTCACCCTTGGTATTGCTGTATTAACCCTGTCATTTGCAGTGTCGTGCGGAAATAGCTCAAAAACGACATCAAAAGAAACCGCTTCAGCGAGTCCTCAAGCAACAGCCTCTGCGGCAGTTGCTTCTGACGCTCAAGGAAAGTTTGCACGTATGTCTTTTGACAAGGTAGAACACGACTTCGGTACTATCGCTGCCGGAACACCACAAGAAACCGTTTTTACG
Organism: Flavobacteriaceae bacterium; assembly: GCA_023264015.1. Classification (GTDB taxonomy): domain Bacteria; phylum Bacteroidota; class Bacteroidia; order Flavobacteriales; family Flavobacteriaceae; genus UBA3478. Next base: position 25,583 of record JALQTJ010000008.1, read on the forward strand.
TTTAAGAATATTGGAGATGCTCCTTTGTTAATTACTAACGCCCGCTCTAGCTGCGGATGTACCGTTCCAGATTACCCAAGAAATACTCCAATTGCACCTGGAGAGACTGGAGAGCTTTTGGTGAAGTTTAACGGAACTGGTATCAATCAGGTGACTAAGACCATTACACTAACTACCAATACTAAAGCAGGAACAGAAACCCTTAGAATCACAGCCTTTGTTCAGCCTGAATCGGCAACGGCCTTTGATTCACCCCTAAAGAAATAATCAACCCCCTTTTTTTGAATGGAAGCAATCAGCCAATTTTTTCCCTTAATTCTCATCTTCGTCGTAGCGTACTTCTTTATGATTCGCCCTCAAATGAAGCGACAAAAAGACGAGAAGAAGTTTATAACCGCTCTTAAAAAGGGTGATCGTGTCATCACAAAAAGTGGTCTCCACGGTAAAATCATGGAGATCAATGATTCAGATCATACCGTAGTCATTGAAACCCTTGCGGGTAAATTAAAACTAGAGAATAGCTCAATATCGCATGAGTTGAGTCTAAAGCTCCAAAAGTCTTAATGCCCCGCCTGGTGTAAGTACGAATAGAAGGAGTGATTTTGTCACTCCTTTTTTGTGTCAACTTGAACGATGTATTCATTAATACGTGCTCTACTTTTTAAAATTGACCCTGAAAAGGCGCATCACTTTTCTTTTGGGGCCATTCGATTATTCGAGGTTTTAGGCCTTACGCGTATGATCAGGGCGCTTTGGGTGCCCAGTCATCGCGCCTTGCGCAAAAAGGTGATGGGTTTAACATTCGAAAGTCCAGTGGGGTTAGCAGCGGGTTTCGATAAGAATGCGCTTTTGTACAATGCATTCTCAGACTTTGGATTTGGTTTTGTCGAAATTGGAACGGTTACACCGAAAGCACAACCTGGAAATCCAAAAAAGCGACTGTTTAGATTGAAAGAAGATCGCGCGCTAATCAATAGAATGGGGTTTAATAACGATGGCGTGGATCGCATTGCAGCGAGACTTTCTAAGGGTCGCCGTACTGTAATTGGCGGAAATATTGGTAAGAATAAAGTCACGCCTAACGAGAATGCCATTGAAGACTATACTCAGGCCATGAAAGCCTTGTACGGAAAGGTCGATTATTTTGTGGTCAATGTCAGTTCTCCCAATACCCCGGGGCTTCGTGAGTTGCAAGAAAAGGAGCCGCTTTTTGATTTGCTTAAGACCTTGATCGAATTACGCGACAGTTTGGCAAAGCAACAAGACATGCAACCCTGCCCGTTACTTTTAAAAATTGCACCTGATTTGAGTGATGCTCAGTTAGACGATATTCTTGATATCGTTGAATCTCTAAAACTCGATGGTGTGATTGCTACCAATACTACCCTTTCGCGTGAAGGTTTGAACTCAAAAGCCGGGCTCGTTGCCGAGGCCGGAGGGTTAAGTGGAGCTCCATTAACGCAAAGAAGTACAGAGGTTATTCGCTATCTGAAGACGCGTCAAAAACATCCTTTCGCCATTATTGGAGTAGGAGGGATTGATTCGGCGGCGGCAGCGTTGGAAAAGCTAGATGCTGGCGCTGACCTTATTCAACTGTATACGGGATTTGTCTACAAAGGCCCGCAATTGATTTGGGATATCCACAAGGCACTGATTGAACGCGCCCATGGTACGTCTAGTTGAATGTCCGCGTGATGCGATGCAAGGGATTAAGACCTTGATCCCTACGTCTGAAAAAATCGCTTACTTACAGCAATTGCTCTCTTGTGATTTTGATTATCTAGACTTTGGAAGCTTTGTCTCTGCTAAAGCGGTGCCTCAGATGGCCGATACCCACGAAGTCTTGAACGGTTTAGATCTTTCTGTTTCAAAAACACGTTTATTGGCAATCGTAGCCAATTATAGAGGAGCTGAACACGCCTTGGATGCCCAATACATTGATGTTCTTGGATTTCCGTTTTCGCTCTCAGAGATTTTTCAAATGCGCAATACGCATACCTCACGCGAAGAGGCTTTTGAAGTGATAGAGCGCATTCACAATGCCTGTCAAAGAAGAGCTAAGGAGCTCGTCGTTTATGTGTCTATGGGTTTTGGTAATCCTTATGGAGAAGTCTGGAGTCTCGAGGTGTTGTTGTATTGGGTCGAGCGGTTGGCGGCTATAGGGATACGCACCCTGTCGCTCTCAGATACCACAGCTAGTGCAAACCCAGAACGCATTCACGAGATCTTCTCAGTAGTAAGCCGAGGGGATTATTCAAACTTAAATTTTGGGGCTCATTTGCATGCGCGTCCAGACCAATGGAAGGCTCACGTCGAGGCAGCCTATCTCGCAGGTTGCAGAAGGTTTGATGGCGCTATTCAGGGTTTCGGTGGTTGTCCAATGGCTACAGATGGATTGGTGGGAAATATACCTACTGAGAAATTGGTCAGCTTTCTTACCGCTCACAAAGAGGAATTCAATCTGAATCACGCCTCGTTTGAGGTAGCTTATAATCATGCTAAGCGCCTATTTAGTGCCTATCTATAGCGCTCAGGACGAATTAATTGAGTACATTTGCATGCAATTAATCCTATAATTGCATGCAAGCACATCTCTCTAAAATAGTAGGCGAAGGCCTTACTTACGACGACGTTTTACTAGTTCCTGCTTACTCAGAAGTGCTTCCGCGAGAGGTCGATATTACAACTCAATTTACGCGTAATCTCAGAATCAATGTTCCTATTGTGTCTGCGGCTATGGACACCGTTACCGAATCTAAAATGGCTATCGCTATGGCTAGAGAAGGGGGTATCGGAGTGCTGCATAAGAATATGACTATTGAGGAGCAAGCCATGAAAGTCAGACGTGTGAAGCGTGCCGAATCAGGGATGATCTTAGATCCGGTCACTCTTGGAACTGATGCCATTGTGATGGATGCGAAAGCAGGCATGAAAGAACACAGCATTGGAGGTATTCCAATTATTGATAATGCAGGAAAGCTGGTAGGAATTGTAACCAATCGCGACTTGCGCTTTGAAAAGAACAACGAGCGCCCGATCACCGAGGTGATGACCTCTTCTAATTTGGTTACCGCTCCAAAGGGTATAACGCTTGCCGAGGCAGAGGTAATTTTACAAGAACACAAGATTGAAAAGTTGCCGGTAGTGGACGACCAATTTCAGCTCGTGGGATTAATTACGTTTAGAGATATTACAAAACTGACGCAGAAACCCAAGGCAAATAAAGATCAATACGGTCGTTTGTTAGCCGCGGCGGCTGTAGGGGTAACCCCTGATAGTTTTGATCGCGTTGAGGCCCTAGTGGCTGCCGGAGTTGACGCTATCGTTATCGATACCGCCCATGGGCACAGTAAAGGAGTAGTCCACATCCTAAAGGAAGTTAAAAAGTCGTTCCCCTCACTAGAGATCGTAGTCGGAAACATCGCTACAGCTGATGCTGCTAAGTATTTAGTTGAAGCTGGTGCAGATGCTGTAAAAGTGGGTATTGGGCCTGGTTCTATATGTACCACTAGAGTGGTTGCAGGAGTTGGTTTTCCGCAATTTTCTGCAGTGCTAGAAGTTGCTTCGGCCTTGAAGGGTTCTGGAGTTCCAGTGATTGCTGACGGCGGTGTTCGATTTACCGGAGATATCCCAAAAGCAATTGCCGCTGGGGCGGATAGTGTTATGCTCGGATCATTGCTGGCCGGAACAAAAGAATCTCCGGGTGAGACGATCATCTACGAAGGGCGCAAGTTCAAATCGTATAGAGGAATGGGTTCGGTTGAGGCCATGGAGAAGGGCAGTAAAGACCGCTATTTTCAGGATGTAGAAGATGATATTAAAAAGTTAGTCCCTGAAGGAATCGTAGGACGTGTACCGTACAAAGGAGACCTTTATGAAAGTATGCACCAATTCATTGGGGGGCTAAGAGCAGGAATGGGTTACTGCGGAGCCAAGGACATCCAAACGCTTAAAGATTCTGGAAAGTTTGTAAAGATTACTGCAAGCGGAATCAACGAGAGCCACCCTCATAACGTAACGATTACCAAAGAGGCCCCAAACTACAGTCGTCGGTAGTGTCGCATTATTTTGTGCTTTCGAGCGTTGCCTCGTAATCTTTCCATGTCATGGTCTCGAAAAGCGAATCTCCAAAATAAGTGGCGATTTGCAAGAAAGGGGTTGCAGGGTAGTATCCGGCTAAAGGGGTTAATACCTCGAACTTTTCATTCATAAATACAACGGTCGGATAACTCAGATTTCCTTGCAATAGTGCGTAGGCGAGTTCATGATAGACACTCCTTCCTGAACCAACAAGGCTATACGTTTCACCTTTATAGGTGATGGGCTCTGCTTGTTCTCCGTTGAACTTCACCATGTGATAGTTTGCCAACATATAGGCCCGAACTTCGGGATCATTGAAGGTTTCTTTATCCATCTTCTTACACCAGCCGCACCAATCGGTATACACATCGATAAAAAACTTCTTTGTGCTCCCTGCTTCTGCTAAGGCGGCAGCTTCTTCAAAGGTTAACCACTTAATGGTTTCTTCTTGAGCGCTCAGTGTAGAGAGCCCGAGGCTTAGAAAAAGAGCAAGAAAATGGAATTTTTTCATACCCTAAAGATACGATTAAACAGCCTCAACTTTTGCCTCAGCAGTAAGGTCGACTTCGACTTGGCCTTTTAAGAGGTCTTCAAAAGTCTCTCTAGAACGAATCAGGTGTGCTTCGCCATTGTACCACAATACTTCGGCAGGGCGTAGTCTAGAGTTGTAGTTGCTCGACATAGAGAAGCAATATGCTCCCGCGTTGTGAAAGGCCAATAAGTCGCCTTCGGTAATCTCAGCGATTTGGCGATTGCTTCCAAAAGTATCGGTTTCACAGATGTAACCCACCACCGAGTAAAAACGGGGCTTTCCTTTCGGATTACTAATATTTTCTATGTGATGGTATGAACCGTAGAGCATTGGACGCATCAAGTGATTAAAACCAGAGTCTACTCCTGCGAAGACCGTTGATGTGGTTTGTTTAACCACATTTACCTTGGCTACAAAAGTTCCTGCTTGACTTACTAAAAATTTACCCGGTTCGAAAGAGAGCGTCAACGACTTTCCTATTTTTTCGCAGAAGGCATTAAAACGTTCGCTAAGTTTTTCTCCGAGTTCTTCAATGGGTGTTTCAATGTCGTCCTTTTTGTAAGGAACCTTAAAGCCACTTCCGAAATCAATAAATTCTAAGTCTTTGAAATGAGTGGCGGCTTCAAATAGAATCTCTGAGGCATGCAGAAATACATCGATATCCAAAATATCACTTCCGGTATGCATGTGAACCCCATTGATACGCATTTTGGTCAACTCTACGATGCGCAAGATGTGTGGAACTTGATGAATGCTAATCCCGAATTTTGAATCAATATGTCCGACTGAAATATTGGCATTTCCGCCCGCCATAACATGCGGATTGATGCGCACACAAACTGGAGTTTCAGGATAGCGTTGACCGAACAATTCTAAAACCGATAAGTTGTCGATATTGATTTGTACCCCAAGGCTTCTGGCTTCTTCGAGTTCTTCGATTGACACTCCATTGGGGGTGTAGATGATATTTTCTGGAGCCACTCCTGCGCGTAAGCCCAAGCGAACCTCTTCAATAGATACCGTATCTAGTCCGGCACCTAACTGATGCATGAGGCGTAGCACGCTTAAGTTTGAATTGGCCTTCACTGCGTAGTGAAGTTTTAGATGATCGACGTTTCTAAAGGCTTTTTTTAGCCGGTTATATTGAGCACTAATTACATGCGCATCATAAATGTATACCGGTGCTCCGTATTCACGAGCGATGGCTTCAAATGGGGGTTGTGAACTCATATCATTTAAAAAAGTGATGCAAATTACTATGCTTCAACCGAATATCCTGTATTCTTGTGAAGTTTTATCATGAATATCACATTTTGTTTTATTTAAAACATTTCGCCTTCTAATTAAAGCGTTAAAGCAATAGGTGCATTCGTGCCTCTTTTCTATTTTTGTGCCCAGTTAAAAGACTGATATCATGAATTTACACGAGTACCAAGGAAAAGAGATTTTAGCCAGCTTCGGCGTGGATATTCAAAGAGGAATCGTAGCTGACACTCCAGAATCAGCTGTAGACGCTGCTAAAAAATTGACTGAAGAAACAGGTACCTCGTGGCATGTAATCAAGGCTCAAGTGCACGCAGGGGGACGCGGTAAAGGTGGAGGCGTAAAACTCGCTAAATCACTTGAGGACGTGAAGTCATTAGCGGATCAGATCATCGGAATGCAATTGGTGACGCCACAAACCTCTGCAGAAGGAAAGACGGTTCACCAGGTTCTTGTAGCAGAGGACGTGTACTATCCTGGTCCTAGTGACACCTCTGAGTTCTACATGTCTGTCTTATTGAATCGCGCTACAGGCCGCAATATGATCATGTACTCTACTGAAGGAGGAATGGATATTGAAGAGGTTGCTGAAAAGACACCGCATTTAATTTTTACTGAAGAAATTGACCCTTCTGTTGGGCTCACAGGTTTTCAAGCGCGCAATATTGCCTTTAACCTTGGTTTAGAAGGAAAAGCCTTTAAAGAAATGACGCGCTTTGTCACTGCTCTTTATAAAGCGTACGAGCAGAGTGATTCAAGTCTTTTTGAAATCAATCCTGTACTTAAGACCTCTGACGATCGCGTGATTGCAGTAGATGCTAAAGTAACTTTAGACGATAATGCTTTATACCGGCGTAAGGCTTATGCTGAGATGCGAGATACCCGTGAAGAAAACCCTGTTGAGGTAGAGGCAAAAGCTATTGGTCTTAATTATGTGGATCTTGACGGTAATGTGGGGTGTATGGTTAACGGTGCCGGACTAGCAATGGCAACCATGGATCTTATTAAAATGGCCGGAGGTGAGCCTGCCAACTTCTTAGATGTTGGAGGAACAGCTGATGCTAAACGCGTTGAAGAGGCCTTTCGCATTATTTTGAAGGATCCTAATGTAAAAGCTATTTTGGTGAATATTTTTGGAGGAATTGTTCGATGCGATCGCGTAGCTAATGGTATCGTAGATGCTTACAAGAATATGGCCGATCAAATCAATGTTCCCATCATTGTGCGCCTTCAAGGAACTAACGCTGAACTTGCCAAAGAAATCATTGACAATTCAGGACTTGAAGTACATTCTGCGGTACAATTCCAAGAAGCTGCAGACAAGGTTAAGGCTGTATTGGCTTAACTATTGTGCTTGCAGTTGTTTGAGGTGATCCCTCAAGCGGGCAGCCTCCATAAAGTCGAGCTCCTTGGCCGCCTTTTCCATCGCCTTGCGGGTATTTTTGATTTGTGTTTCAACATCTCCCTTACTGAGATTTGCAATTTCTCTCTCACTAAGAGATTTGAGTTCCTTTTCTTCGCTCTGAGTTTTACGGGCGCGCAGGGTATCGTCTAGAGGTTTGTTCAGGGCCGTAGGGGTAATGCCGTGCTTCTTGTTATAAGCCTCTTGTTTTTCTCTCCGATAGGTCGTCTGGTCGATAGTTTCTTGCATGCTTTGTGTAATCGTATCTGCATACATAATGGCCTTTCCGTTGAGGTGTCGTGCGGCCCTTCCGACTGTTTGTGTTAAACTCCTATTGCTTCTCAAGAATCCCTCCTTATCGGCATCGATAATGGCAACCAGTGATACTTCAGGAAGATCTAACCCCTCTCTCAATAGATTTACACCTATGAGCACATCGAATAGTCCGCGCCTTAGATCTTGCATGATTTCTACGCGTTCGAGGGTATCTACGTCACTGTGTATATAGCGACATCTGACTCCAATTCGTGTCAAGTATTTGGTGAGTTCTTCTGCCATTCTCTTGGTCAATGTAGTCACTAGAACTCGCTCGTCTTTTTCAGCTCGCTGCTGAATTTCTTCGGTTAAATCGTCAATCTGATTTTTACTGGGACGAATTTCTATTAGGGGATCTAAGAGTCCTGTGGGTCGGATCAATTGCTCGATTAGGACTCCTTGTGACAATTGCATTTCGTAATCGGCTGGAGTGGCGCTTACGTAGATTACTTGATTTTGAAGGGCTTCGAATTCTTCGAATTTTAACGGTCGATTGTCTAGGGCAGCAGGAAGCCTGAAGCCGTAGTCGACCAGATTTTCTTTTCGCGAACGGTCTCCTCCGTACATCGCATGTACTTGTGGAATAGTCACATGACTTTCATCAATGACCATAAGGTAGTCTTCAGGAAAATAATCTAGAAGACAGAACGGACGCGTTCCTGGTGCTCTGCCATCGAGGTAGCGTGAATAGTTTTCAATTCCGGAGCAATACCCTAGTTCTCGCATCATCTCAAGATCGAATGTGGTCCGTTCTTCAAGTCTCTTCGCTTCAAGAGGCTTTCCGATTTCATTGAAATAAGCCACCTGTTTGACAAGATCTTCTTGTATGTTGTGGATTGCATTTTGTAAAACCTCTGGTGAGGTAACAAACATGTTAGCAGGATAGATGGTGAGTTGTTCATAGAGTTCAATCACCTTTTGATTTGCCGGATCTATCGCTTCAATCTCTTCGATCTCATCACCGAAGAAATGAATTCTGAAAGCGTAATCTGCGTATCCTGGAAATACGTCAACCACATCTCCTTTAATCCTGAAATTACCGTTAGAAAATTCTGCAGTGGTACGTGCGTACAACGATTGTACGAGCAGCTTTAAGAGTTGTGTACGTGCAATGACCTGACCACGTTGTATGCGGATGACATTCTTTTGAAATTCGATAGGGTTCCCGATACCATAAAGGCAGGATACAGAGGCCACTACAATCACATCTCTTCTGCCACTGAGCAATGAAGAGGTGGTGCTTAAGCGCAGTTTTTCGATATCCTCATTGATGCTCAGGTCTTTTTCAATATAGGTTCCGCTTGCAGGAATGTAAGCTTCAGGCTGATAATAATCGTAGTAAGACACAAAGTACTCTACGGCATTGTTTGGAAAAAACTGCTTGAACTCAGCGTAGAGTTGAGCAGCTAAGGTTTTGTTGTGCGCTAATACAAGAGTAGGACGTTGCACAGATTCAATGACATTTGCGACGGTAAAGGTCTTTCCTGATCCTGTTACTCCCAATAAAGTTTGATGCGGATCACCATCGATAATTCCTTTGGCGAGCGCGGCAATAGCTTCGGGCTGATCTCCTGTAGGTTTAAAAGTAGATTGAATCTCAAACTTCATTCTGTAAAAATAGCAATCCTCAGTCGCAATCATTTTTATAAAACAAAGTATCTTATGCCTATGAGCGAAGCACCTCAAATGGTATTCAAAAAGCCCAGTTATCCAATTTCGGATACGCTGCAACGCTACTTAGATCGTTATAAACGCAGTACAGAAGTGCCTGTGCATTACGATGATTTGATGCGCTTTACGGGATCTGTGACTGTTTTGAATCAGCATGAAGAGGATACCCTTTGGGTACGGGTGTATTATTCTGAAGAAGAACGAAAAGAGATCGACTTGTCGCTCAAGATGATCTACTCTATACTTCATTCTGATGGGAGCGATGCTATATTCGAAGATCTTTCAGTAGATGCTATAGATTATTGCACCTTCGGAAACTCGAAACCTTTTCGAATCAAAATTCGGAATGTAATGAATGACAACTACACCTATTTCTACGTCAAAAGGAGTGATGCCTCTCGTATATACGGGCTAGAATTAGAACACCTACTTTCGCCCTACAATTTGAACTTTCTGGTTTCTAACGATACGCTCATCGAAGAGCATATCGCTGGAATTCCGGGAGATGTTTTTATTCAAGAGTACTTACCGCATTGCAGTGAACGACAGCGTGCACAGCTCGCCAAAGAGTTTGTAAAGTTCAATGAGCGCTCAATGATACGTCTTCTAGGGGATATGCGCGCTTATAATTACGTGGTTATTCCGGTCCATGATTTTGATAGCGTTATTCATAAGATTAGAGCCATCGATTTTGATCAGCAGAACTACGAAGGGGATTTAAAGGTGTATCGCCCTCAGTTTTTCCCTGAAAACCAGGGGATGATGGACCTGATTAAACAGCATCTTAAAAAAGAGTCGGTCTTTCAATACAAGCGCGAAGAGCGATCTTCATTAGCGAAGCGGGCCTTGGGTGCCGAGGCTCAACTTCGCCGTCTCGTAGAATCGGCAAAAGCAGATGTGCTCTCGACCTCCGAACACGTTAAAACCCTGGGGAAACAAATAAGTCATTTTACTGGCGATCCACGTTTTGAATCGGCGCCTTCAATGGGAGTAATCCTCGAACTCGCCCTGCTTTTCGTAATTCGAAATTACAGAGATCTTACTGCGCTTTAACTCTTGTTTTCTTTGTTAAAATACAGGAGGTAATAGTACATCTGACGCTCCTCGTCCCATCCTTTCTCAACAAACTTCTCTGCTGATTCTGGGTTAATGAAATCGAGTTTAATATGAATATTGGTGTCGAGGTGAATTTGGTTTTTGAATTTTCTTCTTGCCTCGCTTACGGCCTGATTGGCTATGCCAAATGAAGAAACATCCTCTATGCTGTATTTGGGTCCGCGTTCAGTTTTATAGTGCTTGAACTCTGGGATTAGAGCCGGATTCTCAATCACATCGTTGAGAAAATGGGTTTCTTCAAAAGTATCGCGAGAGGCGAAGTGATTCATTGCGCGATTCATAAACAGTACCTCTTGCTGCTTGTCTTCTGCCTCAAGAACGACATCTTTTGCAAAATCTTTACAGAGTTTGAGGTAGTTCTTAGTGAAATAGACCTCATCAGTGAGCGGAGCAATAGACAAGAAGGCCTCTGGCCAATATTTAGCATCGTAACGATTGCGATCTACCGTGAGTACTTTATAGCCCTCTTCAGACTGAGTATTGAAGATCAGGCACCCTTTGTCGAGCTTTTGGGTAGATATGCCTCTGCGTAAATGAATGTTTAGATTCTCGTTCTCCCAACTAAATTCAAAGAAATCTTGTTTGACTTCACTCTTAAAAATCCCAATTGCATCGATTTTTTCATTGTCTAGTCGTACCTCACTAAAATGAGCTACATAGAGTTCTCCGTTATTGATGTGGGCATGCCTAGATTGTTCGTAAAGGTGAGCTGCTATGTCTTTACTCTGCTCGTGAAGTTCTTGTGGATTTTCGAAAATGCGATGTACGGCCTGGTATACAGGATGGTATTCTAGGTCTACTTCATGAGAAAAACGGTAATAATTCACCTCTTTCTGATTAAAAGGAGAGAAGAAGTACTGCTTTAGCAATACACTAATCTCATCATCCAATTGCAGGTGATCTTTAGAAAGATGAAGGGGTTCGTTACGGCTTTTATTGCCGACGCGATGCAAAGCGATCGCATCGATCTGTGCGTTGTAAAGGGTAAACATAGAGGGTGTTCGGTTTAATAATCTTCGCTGTAGTCGTCCATAGATCCGAAGTCGTCGCTATAGCCGTCTCCGAATTCATTTCCGAATTCATCGTCATTCCATTCTTCACCAGAATAGAGGTCATCGTCTGTGTCCATAGAAGAAGGTCGCTCTGATTTAAAGCTCTTTTCAGGGGCCTGGTCTGGAAGGGTACCGAAACTAAAGAGCAACTCGGTAGCTTCGCTTGGTTCACGATCTTCGATTTTTGCTAATTCCACAAAAAAGCTCCACATGTTCAAGAGGTCGTAAACGTAAATGAGCCTTGGACTATCCTGATGTAACAAGGTTCCTAAAGGAGTGTCTCGCATGATGACGGTATCATCTTCAAAACCCATGTCAACAATAGGATATTCGACCCCTTGAATCCATTCTTCATTTGCAGCGAAAAAGGTGCCCATTTCGCTGAGATCGAATCCGAAAGATTGTGCAATGGCGATATGAAAATCCTCTAAGCTAATGCGATCGGATACCGCCAAATCGCGAAAAATATCCTCCTCTGCGTCTAAGATGACTCGAATTTTATACAACATACGTTTTAGGAATTAGAGGGCGCTAATCTACTACTAGTTTTCATCACTAAATAGGCTTGAACCCCAAATAATAGTGAAGCGATTACCAAATGCAAAGGTTGAGAAGAAAACGGGAACTCGAAATAAGTCATCGCGATACCTGTGCCGACCTCAATGAGGATAAGGCCTAAAACTACTTGGTAATAAGTGAAGTAAAAAGGTGATGTTTTTTTCAAGCGATAAAAGAGCAACCCATTTACAATAAGTACGATTATAGAGAATGAGCGATGCACATAGAAAAGAACCGGAGCACTTTGTATCCAGTTGGCTACAGGGTTACCATTATCGATAAAATGGTCAACACTTTGTCGCACTTGGGTACCGAATAGAACCTGAATAAGGGTCAACGTAAGGGCAGCGATCAACAACGGCCTCTGACGCTTTAGCTCGCTTGTCTCAAGCTGTTCTGGATCGATCTGCGATTTAAGGTAAAAGAGTAAGGCCACTAGCACTAGTGCCATGAGCATGTGCAGCGTGATCTTCAAGGGGTTGAGGACAGAATACACCACCGTAGCGCCAAGCCACGCCTGAAAGAGGATGCCGAATAAAACAAAGCCCGCGATTAGCATGTGTTTTTTGCTTCTATTGGAGTCAAATAGGGTGCTGATGAATAGGGCTAGGGTGAATAAACCGGCTAAAGCACCCAATAAACGGTTAATGTATTCGATCCATGTATGCCAAGGGTTAAAGAGCGCATAGTCGTGCTTGGTATACGCTTCCCAGTTTGAGGGATTATACCTCTCTGTAGAGGTAAAGTCTCGTTGAGCGACTTCAAGTTTTTCTTCTTTAATGATGACTTGTCCCTTTTGATAGAGGTGATCGGGTTTCCATTCAAGGGCATCAGCCTCTGTCGGAGGTATATAATACCCGAAACACTTTGGCCAATCTGGGCAGCCCATTCCACTACCGGTCATACGCACTACTGCTCCAGCGATAATGACCAGATAGATCACCGTCAATGTAGCGTGAAGTAGAAAGCGGGTTCTAGACATCTTGTTTTGGCTTTAATCCCATACTCTTGGCTTTCTCGAACATATAGGCTTTGGCTTCTTCATAATCGTTTGAAATTTCACCCTCTAGGATAGCTTCTTTAATAGCTTCTTTGAGGACACCAATCTCTTTTCCGGGCTGCAGATCGAAGACTTCCATAATTTCTGCTCCGTCTACTGGAGGTTGAAAATTTCGGATGCGATCACGCTCTTCTACCTCTTGAATTTTTGCGCGCACCCTCTGAAAATTGTCCTTGTAGCGCTTTTGTTTTCTCGGATTCTTTGTGGTAATATCTGCCTCACAAAGCATCATGAGACTTTCAATTTGATCTCCAGCGTCGAAAACAAGCCTTCTTACCGCAGAATCGGTCACAAACTGCTCAGAGATAACAATGGGCCTAGAGCTCATGAGCACCATCTTTTGAACAAACTTCATCGAGTCGTTTAACGGCATTTTTAAACGTTTGAATAGTTTGTAAACCATTTTAGAGCCGACGAATTCGTGGCCGTGAAAACTAAAGCCTATTTTTTCGTCAAAACGTTTGGTCGGTGCCTTACCTATGTCATGCAGAAGAGCGGCCCATCTCAACCAGAGGTTGTCGCTTACAGCTGCTAGGTTATCTACCACTTCTAAGGTGTGCCAAAAGTTGTCCTTATGGGTCATCCCTTCAATTTCATCGATGCCTTTCAAAGCGCTCAGTTCAGGTAATATAAGCGGTAAAAGACCAGAATTTTCAAGAAGACCGAAGCCTATAGAAGGTTTTACTGTTGACAGTATTTTGTTAAGCTCTGTAACGATACGTTCTTTGGATACAATAGCAATGCGCTCCTTCTGTGCCGCAATAGCCTTTAGGGTAATCGGATCAATCTCAAAGTTCAATTGCGCCGCAAAACGAATAGCTCTAAGCATTCTCAGAGGATCGTCGCTAAAGGTAACCTCAGGTTCTAATGGGGTGACGATTCTCTTTTGGCGAAGGTGTTCGATTCCGTTAAAGGGGTCTAAGAACTCACCAAAGCGATTAGCATTCAAACAGATGGCCATGGCGTTTATGGTAAAATCTCTTCGATTTTGATCGTCCTCAAGCGTCCCATCAGTCACGATGGGTTTTCTAGAATTTGATTGGTAGCTTTCTTTTCGTGCTCCAACAAACTCTAACTCAAGATCTTGATACTTCAGCATTGCTGTGCCGAAGGTTTTAAAAATGGACACTTTTGGATTCCCCTCTAAGGACTGACTAAGGGCTTCCGCTAATTCGATCGCATTGCCGAGTGTGACAATATCTATATCAAACTTGAAAGGACGTCCGAGCAGGTGATCTCGAACATAGCCACCAATGACAAAGCATTCGAGATTTAATGCATCAGCAATCGCGCCAATTTTCGCAAAAATGGGGTACTTAATTGCTTCAGGAAGCTTTTCGATACGATTTGAAGGCATTTTTCGTCCTAAGAGTCCAGTAAAGGTAGTGTTTTATGCCGTTTTAGACCGAAACACCATAGGTTCTCAATGCGTCGTTTAATGAGGTTTTCTTATCGGTGCTTTCTTTCCTTTCTCCAATGATGAGCGCACATGATACACCATACGATCCGGCTTTGAACTCTTTAGTGTAGGTCCCAGGAATAACCACTTTTCGAGCAGGGACCTCTCCCTGATAATAAACGGGCTCTTCTTGAGTAACATCAATGATTTTTGTGGATGCTGTAAGTACCACATTTGCACCTAGCACCGCTTCTTTGCCTACACGGACACCTTCAACTACAATACTTCTAGAACCTAAAAATGCATTGTCTTCTACAATCACTGGGGTAGCCTGAAGTGGCTCTAGCACGCCTCCGATACCAACGCCACCAGAAAGGTGTACGTTTTTTCCGATCTGAGCACAGCTCCCAACAGTAGCCCAGGTATCAACCATGGTTCCTTCGTCTACATAAGCGCCTATATTCACATAGCTTGGCATCAAAATCGTGCCACTTGAAACGTAAGCCCCATGCCTTACCACGGCATTTGGCACTACGCGAACCCCTTTTTCAGCATAATTTCTCTTGAGAGGAATTTTATCGTGGTATTCAAAAATACCGGCTTCGAGGGTCTCCATTTTTTGGATCGGAAAATAAAGGACTACTGCTTTTTTTACCCATTCATTTGCAATCCATTCTCCACTTTCATTTGGAGCAGCACAACGCAAAGAGCCTCCATCTAAAAGTTCAATAACCTCACGGATAGCATCTTGATATCCCTTTTCATTTAAGAGTTCTCGGTTTTCCCAAGCGTCTTCTATTCTTTTTCTTAGCTCTTGCATTGTCGTCTATTTTTTGCAAAGATACATTGACCCTGAGTTTGTGACAGTTCAAATTGACCTATTTTTGTGGCAAAATAATGCCTCTTGGAACGAGTAGTTGGACTTGATGTTGGTACAAAGCGCACGGGAATTTCTTCGGGATACACCGCCCTTGGAATTGCCTCGGGTTATAGTGCTGTAGAAACCAAACAGCTTCTTTCGACCTTGACTCAACTCCATAACGAAGAGCCAATTGCTGTTCTTGTGGTGGGCAAACCACTTCAAATGAATGGTGAGCCCTCCGAATCGATGGGGTTTATTGAAAAAAAAGTTCAAGAGATAACGAACGCCCTCCATCTGTCAGTTGCTTGGCAGGATGAACGTTTTACTTCAAAAATGGCATCTAAAGCGTTAGTGGATATGAATGTTCGTAAATCGGTCCGTCAAAACCGTTCCGTTATCGATGAGGTGAGCGCGACCCTAATTCTTCAATCTTATTTTGACAGCCGCTTATGATACTTCCTATTATCGCATATGGAGATCCAGTTTTAAAACGAAAAGCACTTCCTATCTCAAAGGATTATGAGGGTTTAGAACAATTGATTGAATCGATGTGGGAGACCATGTATCACGCTCATGGAGTGGGATTAGCTGCACCGCAAATCGGAAAATCTATCCGGCTTTTTGTGATAGACGGTAGTCCGTTTGCTGACGATGAAGACGCTACACCTAACGACCAGCTTGTATTGAAGAGTTTTAAAAAGGTATTTATCAATGCCGAAATGCTAACTGAAGAAGGGGATGATTTTTCCTTTACTGAAGGGTGTTTAAGTATTCCTGATATTCGTGAAGATGTGACGCGCCCATCGGTAATTCGTTTGCGTTATTTAGATGAGAACTTTAAAGAGCAGGTTGAAGAATTTTCAGGATTAGCAGCGCGTATCATTCAACACGAATACGACCATATTGAAGGGGTCTTATTCACAGACAAACTTTCACCCTTAAAGAAGCGTTTGATCAAAGGGAAGCTCGATAAAATTAGTAGAGGGATGGTAGAGTCAGACTACCGCATGAAATTTTTTACAAAAAGCAAAAAACGATGAGTAAAGAACTTGAGACGATTATTTCAATAGCTGGATACCCTGGCTTATTTAAACTTTTAGCACAAACAAAAGGCGGTTTCGTCGCAGAATCTCTTCAAGATCAAAAGCGAGTAACGGTACCTTTGCGTGCTAAGGTGAGCATGCTTAGCGAGATTGCGGTATATACCTTAGAGAAAGAGATGCCTTTGTTAGAGGTGTTTCAATTGATTTACGAAAAAGAAGGCGGAA
>JALQTJ010000090.1 GCA_023264015.1 Flavobacteriaceae bacterium
CTTGTGTAGTATATCAAACACTCCGTTAGTAAAGACTACAGTTTCTTCTAAGTCGCTTTGCTGTAGTGTGTATGTACCTACGTGTTTTACGCTTTCTGTAGAACCTCGTATTGCTAGTTTAATTGCTTTTTGATAATTGTAACCTTTTGTAAGTGCATATACAAATGCTGCTAAGAAACAATCGCCTGCGCCTGTTACATCTGCAACTTCTTCTGCATCAACAGGAATAGTATAATACTCGTCGTCTATTTGTGCTATAACAGGATCGCTTGCATTAGTAGTAATAATGTTACCTAGCCACTGTGTAAATCCAAGTTCGTCAAACTCTTTACGATTAGGTTTTACTAGCCATGCACCTTTATAATGATTTGCGTGTGTCTTAGGATCTACAATTACTTTGCATCCAAACTTGTTAAAGTGTTCAATAAGTTTGATTGATTCGTCTAAGTAACCTTTGTTATAGTCACTCATTATTACATAATCGTATGCACTAAAATCAATTTCACGCACTCTACGTAATACGTCTTCACCGTCTGAGTTTACGTCATTGTCTATGCGTGTAATATAATGTCCGTCACATATTACACGAGTCTTAATGCTTTTAGGTTCTTCTTCTGCATTAAACAGAACACTGTCTACACCTAAACTCAATAGATTAGAATGCACTAGTCCAGCACCGCCTATTGTTTCTTCTGTACGTTTGTATGTAACTACAGGCACAGGTGCCTCTGGACTCAAGCGTGTGCTTGTTCCGTAAATATATCTATCAATAATTACATCGCCAATAACTAAGACTTTCATATTACAATTATACTTTCTTTCAAGTTAATTGTCAAGAAGATTAATAGTTTGAAATACAGTTTCTAATTTAGATAAATTTACTTTACTTTGGAGAGTGTTACGTAATCCATGATGCAATGGTTTAGGCCATTTAGTAAAACTGCACCATGCATACCCGTCATGCTCGTTGTTTAGTTTAGGAATAAATTCTTCTTTTATTACACACAAATATGTGTGAAAATAAAATTTACTATCAAGACTAATAAAACTTTCTAATGGAAGTGTTTTTTTAATT
>JALQTJ010000091.1 GCA_023264015.1 Flavobacteriaceae bacterium
TCGATCATCCACACCTTAGAGACAGTGTTCGGACCAAGTGTTACCTCACGAGTAGCGGTAAGAGATACAGCAGAAGTAATTTTCAGATAGAAAGAACGAGTGTCGTCCGCAGTAGCGTCAGGCATAGTGAAGGTTTCGTTGGCGTCTGCCGCCATTTCCTTCGTGCCGTAGCTAAAACCGTCTGTAATCAGCTCAAGGTTAGTGTTAGTACTGGTGCCCCAAGTACCGTCCTCATCACCAGTGGTGATTTCTTTGAGCCGGAGGTTGTTTACATAAGTAGCCATTTGGTTTCTCCAGTATCTACACTAACGTACTGCCGCCAGCGGGCGGTATGCTTGTCGCGTAAATCTTTGTATTCTGACGTAAGTTTAGGGCTTGCCCGCAATCAGAGCAAGTGTCTGCGGCCAATTCAGCCTCATTAAGATCATATCCGCAATGTGCGCATAACACTTCAATCTCATGCTTGGGGACTATTGCATCGCCCAGTTTTACTGCTTCGTTTACTTTCTTCATGCTGCTATATCCGTCCAATTTGCATTTTGATTCGGTACAATCTCACTCCACAATAGGACATTTCCTACTCGACCTGTGGCTTGCACGCCAATGGCGTACACATTTGCATCGGCTGTCTCGGTTGTTTCGCCTAGTGCAGTAGTGCCCTGAACGCCTGTTACATCAACATTTAGGACTAGCTCTACCGTAACACTGCCAAGAGCTGTAGTAGCTTGTAATCCGGTTTCGGTAACTATGGCATCGGCTGTAACGGCTACAGTACCTAACTCGCCTGTGCCCGCTACGCCCGTGAGGCTAACAATTACGCTGCCTTGTACTCCAGCCGTGCCTAGCTCGCCGGTACCTTCAACCCCTGTTACAGAGAAGTTAGCATCAGCGTTGACTACTACTGTGCCAATCTCGCCTGTAGCCGCATTGCCGAGAGCTTCTATTGCTCCATCGGCCTCAACCGCAATATTGCCAAGGGCTGTGGTAGCTTCAACCCCTACAGGGAATACACCAACACCTTCGCCTACAGTGACCGAACCTACTGCACCTATGGCAGCAAGACCTAGAGATTCA
>JALQTJ010000092.1 GCA_023264015.1 Flavobacteriaceae bacterium
TTATTGTGGCTGAGTCAGAATTTATAAATACGCTGCCAGATAGCTCACTCTGGATTCAAACTAGTTATAATACTAGAGGTAATGTTCACTATAATAGTGATAATGAACCAGACGGTGGCGTAGCTTTGAGAAAAAACTTTGCAGGCATTGGGTTCTCCTATAATGCAGATTTAGATGGATTTATACCGCCCAAAGAGTTTGATAGCTGGATACTTGATACAGATACTTGCTTGTGGTACCCCCCTGTAGATAGACCAAATGATGGGCTGGATTACGTTTGGGATGAAGAAAGTGTTTGTTGGACGCTTGTTACAGACTAAAATATAGTTGTATGAAGCCGATAAAAAGGCGTTCTGGACGGCGGTTCGATTCCGCCCATCTCCACCAAAAACACACTGCCGTTCAATACATACGTGCGTAAGTTCTAGATAAGCCCGCCGAGGTTAGTTAGAGGGTTGCAAACTTCTAATGCTGGTGTGTTTTTGATGGGGATGTACTGGTTTCGACAGGGCGAATGAGTATTGAAGCAGACAACTCGTCAGAGTAGACGTAAACACTAAATCAATTTAAATGCAAACGATGAAGTTTTCGCATTGGCAGCTTAATTAAAGCTACCTAGGGTTTCGCCTCATGAACCTCGTAACAGAATCATGGGGCACTTTTTTATTTAACAAACTAACCTATCATGCAGACCCTAAATCTCAAAGAAGTCAAGGACTTTATACAGGCACAGTCCCAAGAAACTAAGATATATCTTGGTGCAGACTCCGAACGCTTTAACAAGCGCGGGGTATGGTACGCAGACTACACCTTAGCTATTGTAATTCACATTGATGGTAACCATGGTTGTAAAATCTTTGGTGAAGTACAGCGCGAACGTGATTACGACCAGCGCAAAGATAAGCCAGCACTTCGACTAATGAATGAGGTTTACAAGGTAGGCGAGTTATTTCATAAATTACAAGACGTATTAGAAGATCGCTACGTAGAAGTACACCTAGATATTAATCCCAATGAACGATACGGTTCTAGCTGTGTTGTACAACAGGCTATTGGGTATATTAAGGGTAC
>JALQTJ010000093.1 GCA_023264015.1 Flavobacteriaceae bacterium
TGCACTGCGCATAATCTGCTGCCCCAAAATACATACAGGCCATCTTGTAATTCAGCATCATCACATGATGAGCATCGATTTGATTTTCAAAGGTTTTCACCCCCTCCTTTACTTCGTTTACAAGATGTAGCCCATCATTAAAGGTTCCCTTTAAAAAATGAAGGTTCATTTCATTGTTAACACGGTACAAAAACGCCAAGGCTTGGGTATTGGTGTTCTTCGGAAACGCCTCTGAATCAATGGTTTCGCCTAATGTCTCAAGGGTAGTCTTAAATTTTTCTGGATGTCGTAATAGCAGCAGCGACTCCATTAGATAGTTGTTTGCCTTGAGGTAAAAGATAGGATGCGAAGCTAGCATTTCGGGGTATTGTTCAAACAAATACACCCATCGTGATGCGTGCTTAAAAAGACCCAAAAAATCTTGAGTAATCATGCTGTACCACACGTGTGCTTTTGAATACCACAGTCGTTCTCTAAATCCCAACTGCTCGTAATCGACTTTGGGCAATTCTCTAAAGAAAAACTGAGTGATATCACGGTATTCATCGTCGCTCTTTACGTATCCGGCTTTCAATAAGCGCTCGTACAACAAGAGGGATAAATTCGAAAGTTGACTGCAGAGCATATTGGCTTCTCCGAGCACTCGCGCATCAGAAACAAGGGCCTCTGTACGGTTACTCATACTGCGGGTGATGTACTGAGACTCAATGATTTTCTCAAATTCAACAATCTCGTACTGGGTGTATTTTTCATCCCACTTTTTGGCCATTTGCTTGGCCTTCTCTAAAATCTTTAAGCTTTGACGGTAAAGCCCTTTTTGGTAAAGAACGGTGGCAAAATCAAGTTGTTCGCGAATGAGCATCCTAGGGTTTTGGATGCTCGGATTCAATCTCAGCGAGGTAAGTAGCTGTTTGTAGAGGTGCGACTTTAGATTCGCTAATTGCGTTCTAGACACAAAAGATTGCTTGAGTAATTCGCGCTCGTCGTATACCTCAGCATGATCGAAAAAATCAAATAATTGGATGAATTTCGAATCGCGATGACCCTCAATTCTATTTGCGT
>JALQTJ010000094.1 GCA_023264015.1 Flavobacteriaceae bacterium
GGCTGTCTTCTATTGCAGTCGAAAGAATGATTGGAAGTGTTATCTCTTCTGAGGCTTATCAGAAACTCCCCGAGTCTCGCAAGCGAGTTATCTTGGAAGCCAGAGCCAGAAAGGGAAGGGCCTTGGCAGGTAGACAATTCATAGACTACCTACGCAAGACCGATCCTGATTGGTTTAGAAAGAGAAAGAACCAACAGATTCTATCTAAAGGATTTGAAGATGTGATAGGGCTAGAGGAAGCTGAGTAGCTTCATAGCCCTATGGTTATTCTGAATAACCTTTAGATCTCGCAAGCCCCGCCAGTACAAGCTAGTGTCTGTGCACCTTCAGTGACATCGCTGTTCTCTGTGATGTCCCAGCTGATCTGTGTTGGGCTTGCCTTCTTCAACTCCTTGTATGTCTCCTCGTCAATAGCTTCGTACGGAGCCTGTTGATAGCTGTGATCGCTGTATGGCAAGAAAGAAACACCAGAACAGTCATCAAAGTTATTGTACAGCCAATTACCAATAGCAAGAAACTCATTGTCTGTGTAATAAACAGTGATAGACGGTTTGTGCTCACACCAATGTTTCTGATATACATTCCACAACTCCAGCTGTTCCATACCCGTCTGGCTCGATGCGATTACAGAGCCTTTAGGAGCCTTCTGAGGGAAGCTAAAGACTAGGGTGGTAGGTGAGGTAATGTCTACCTCGTGTGGCACACCAGCCTCTTTCAGCACCTCACACAGCGGGTCCCTTACATCAGCACGAACACGGCGAATATAATAATCAGCAAAGCGACCATGTATTCCGCTGGCACTATCCACCAGTTGCGAGACAGTTCCACTAGGCTTGACGCAAGTGATCGCAGCCGCTTGATTAATGCCGAGCTTCTTAGCCCATTCTTTATTCGTCTTGATAGCTTCATCCTTCAGTGCCTCCAGTAGCGTTGGCAGTCCTTTGTTGTAGCCGTTGGTTAGTTTGCTGTCCATGATACCCGTCATGCTCACACCCAGCAACGCTTCCTCTTCTGTGT
>JALQTJ010000095.1 GCA_023264015.1 Flavobacteriaceae bacterium
TGGTTAACAAACCTTTTATACGTTTGAGTTATACAGAGGCCTTTGAAATTCTAAAGCACTCTAAACCCAATCAGAAGAAGAAATTCAAATTTCCTATCTCTGAGTGGGGTGCAGACTTACAAAGCGAACATGAACGCTACTTAGTTGAGAAACACTTTGATGCACCCGTGGTACTTTTTGATTATCCGGCGAAAATTAAGGCCTTTTATATGCGTCTTAATGAAGATCAGAAAACGGTACGCGCTATGGACGTGCTCTTTCCAGGAATTGGAGAAATCGTCGGTGGTTCTCAACGTGAAGAGCGTCTAGAGGTGTTGGAGCAAAAGATCAACACCATGGGTATAGATCCACAAGAGCTTTGGTGGTACCTCGACCTCAGAAGATTTGGTTCTGCCGTTCACAGTGGCTTTGGGCTGGGCTTTGAGCGCCTGGTCATGTTTGCCACAGGAATGGGAAATATTAGAGATGTGATCCCTTATCCAAGGACTCCCCAAAACGCAGAATTTTAAAGAGGTAGTTCATGCTTAAGCAGCAACTTCAACTCAAACTAAGCCAAAAGCTATCTCCGCAGCAGATTCAGCTCATGAAGCTGATTCAGCTACCGACTTTAGCCTTTGAGGAGCGGTTGAAGCAAGAAATCGAAGAAAATCCTGCGTTAGAGCATGGAAGAGAAGAATTAGAAAACGATGACCTCTTTGAATCGCAAGAAGAAGAGTGGGAGGATCGGGAGAACGACACGCTTGACATGGAGAGTTATCTTACAGATGACGATATCCCTGATTATAAAACAACCAGCTCCAATTATCCAGAAGAGTCTAAAGATCAACAGATACCTTATGCTGCAGGAACAACCTTTCACCAGCATCTGATAAGCCAACTTGGCACCTTTGATATAAGTGAGCGTATTTTATTAGTCGCAGAATACCTGATCGGTAGCCTTGACGAAGGCGGATATCTCCGGAGACCCGAAGAAGACCTCATTGACGACATGGCCTTTCACATGAACCTCATGG
>JALQTJ010000096.1 GCA_023264015.1 Flavobacteriaceae bacterium
ACTGGAGTGGAGTGATGAACATACCTAACAGCATCAAAAACTGTGACCGTGAAACTCTTGAGAAGCTTGCGTGGGGTTGGTACAAAGAAGTGTGTGACTATGAACGTAAAGCAAACTGTAAGCTAGTCAGTCGTGTTGAAGTTATTGACGAGACAGGCCGTGGTTATGTCAAGTATTTAAATGAAGACCAGTTTGCATGGTTGTGTTATCAGGATGACGGGAGGACATTGAAAGTGTTTATTGAGGATCAGCAATGGTAACTTACAGCACCAATTGGATGGGGCCAGTCAATATGGATTGGTATCGTGAACGAGGCTTAACCAAAATAGTATCTGAATTCATAGAAAAAGATCAAGCCTTTGGTTATTTTAAAGCAGGTGATACGTGGACATACGAAGACATCACGGAGCCTTATGCTTGTGGTCGTATAGACATACGTGACAGCAACAAAGAAGGTTATGACGGCTGGGACGAGTATGATCTTGAGCCTATGCACTCTGAAGACTGGAACGCCTTGAGCGAGTATCTGTGGGATTTGACAACAGAAACACAATTGAGTTATAATGATCTGATTGCAAGCTTTGAAGAATATTACGGTAAGAAGATAAGGTGGTGGGATGAAGAAAAGAAAGATAGCGTGGTACTTGACGGTAACGGTAATGTGTAGTATAATGGTTGTTTATGGTGTAACAAATGGAGTATGGGTATGAAATCAATAACGGTTGAGTTTGATGTTAGTCCTTGGTTGGATGAAGAGGGCTTAACAGTTTGTTTGTTTGCTGGTGCGTCTGATGAAGCACTAGGTATTAATTTTAGTTTAGAAGAGTTAATTGATATAGAGATAGAAGCACACACCGTTGCTGGTAAGATAATTGATCCTAGAGAATTACAAGGTTTTGTTAAGTCTTTAAGAAAAGCATTTAAGTACGCAGAGAAACGAGTGAAGGAGTTATCATGAAAGTAATAGATGGAGATTTTAAACGAGGTAAGGAGGAGAGACCTTTGG
>JALQTJ010000097.1 GCA_023264015.1 Flavobacteriaceae bacterium
CGATCAATTGTTTGGACTATCCCGTGGAGCGCGACCCCGCTGTCCTCGAAGCCCAAGCAGAACAACTCCGCGAGGCCGCTCCCTACACCGCACGCCCCAGCGGGGATGGTGATCTCGTGTGCATGAACTGGCCTTATCCGCCAAAACTCAACAAAGGGCCTGTGCGAGGTGAGGGAGCAAATACCGTCGTCATCCTGGGCACCACCGGCGATCCCGCAACTCCGTATAACTGGTCGGTGTCACTCAACGAGCAATTGGAGAACTCCGTTCTCCTCACCCTGGTGGGGGAGGGACATCTCGCCTATGACGAGCGGGTGAGCTGCATTAACGACCCGGTCGATGCGTACTTCCTATCGGGGGATGTCCCGGAGGATGGGCTCACCTGTGAGGCGTAGCTTTCCTCTCGGCTAGCCTCACTCCATTACTATTAAGCGATCCCTCCGGGGTTCGCCGCCTTAGCTCAGTCGGCAGAGCGTCTCACTCGTAATGAGAAGGTCGCGGGTTCGATTCCCGCAGGCGGCTCCGGTTAGGGCCATCCAACCATCGGCCTCATTCACCTGGAGTCTTCTAGGAAATCCAAGGCGTGGCGCTGGACGATAAAGGGTCGCTCGGTGAACATTGGGTGAATAACGTCGGTGGCGCGAATCTGGCGGCCAGCACTTCTCGATAATGAGGGCAGGAAGAGGGGTGAGATGCACGCAGCGATCCGAGGTGGAGCCGAGCTAATCGGTACGGCTTTGCTGGTTGCAGCTGTCATTGGCTCGGGAATCATGGCGGAGGCAGTGACCTCAGACGTGGGACTTCGCCTGCTACTTAATCAACTCTCGACCATCCTGGGGTTGGGGGTGCTCATTGCTGCTCTAATGCCGGTATCGGGGGCCCACATCAACCCGGTTGTCACCTTTGCCTTATTTCTGAGGCGTGCTTTGTCGGGGGCTGACGCAGTGATGTATGTGCTCGCGCAGCTACTCGGTTCGTTGGGT
>JALQTJ010000098.1:0-308 GCA_023264015.1 Flavobacteriaceae bacterium
ATATTTTGCTTATAGCTTTACAGGACTATGTGTATTTCTTATGTTATACTCAGTTATTAAAATGTTTTTAAAAAAATGAATAAATACTTTCAATTTACAGGTACAATTAACGGTACAACATATTTCTTAAGAAATATACTATCAACTTTACTATCATACATCGGTGGGTACTCCGTAGGATACGGACTGGGTGTGGAAAAACTATACTTATTTTCTATCGGACTAATTATTTTAGTTCCAACTTTATGGTTTAACGTGTGTACAATATTTAAACGTTCAAACGCATTATTCCCATCGAAGGCAACTAT
>JALQTJ010000098.1:318-975 GCA_023264015.1 Flavobacteriaceae bacterium
GTTCAATGTCTGTACTATTTTCAAACGCTCCAACGCTTTGTTCCCTGAACAGGCTACATGGATTACCGTAGGAATGATTGTGTTTCAAGTACTTGGTGAACTTAGTCAAATTTTTTCAATTTTTCCTTTAGTGATGGGCTTGATTCTTTTGTTTAAGAACTCTAATATTGAAAACCACGAAGGATAAAAAATAGGAGAGATGGCAGAGTGGTCGAATGCGACGGTCTTGAAAACCGTTGTACCGAAAGGTACCGGGGGTTCGAATCCCTCTCTCTCCGCATAATATTAAATAATATGGATTTCGGAAAAGATTTTAAAAAATACGCAATGAGTGACCATAACATTTCGTCACTCAATATGGATTACTACACAAGAGAAATTGAATCTTCTCTTACCCCTTATATTCTTGAGGAAAGAGAAATGAGGGTAACACAGATGGATATTTTCTCTCGTTTAATGAGGGATAGGGTACTATGGGTCGCTGGTCCTGTTAACGACCGTATGTCTACTGTTGTACAGGCTCAACTTATGTATTTAGATTCTGTAGATAATTTAGACATTACAATGCATATCGATTCACCAGGCGGTTCAGTTAAATCAGGACTTTCAATGGTTGACGT
Source organism: Flavobacteriaceae bacterium (assembly GCA_023264015.1). GTDB lineage: Bacteria > Bacteroidota > Bacteroidia > Flavobacteriales > Flavobacteriaceae > UBA3478. The sequence continues at coordinate 939 of JALQTJ010000098.1, forward strand.
TATGCAATACATTAAATCTGATATTAATACAGTAAAT
>JALQTJ010000099.1 GCA_023264015.1 Flavobacteriaceae bacterium
ATGGCGAGTTGTCATCGTGAACTGGGCAGCAGGCTGTGTAGTTCTTGCCTGATTTTCTTACCTTATCCAACCTATTAAGTATTTCTTCTAGCATGTGAGGCCTTTATTATTTTGTGTTTGATGAATCCCAGAACGTCATCGCTGCGAGGCTTGCGAGCGATCTTGTCTATGCCCTTTGGCCAGACTCCGAACTTGTCCCTGTAGGTCCACGCTGCCCAACCTTCGTTGTATCCTTGGTCTAGGCTGTAACCTAGTAGCTCCTGGTAAAACCGAGTCTTGTCTTCCATCGTAACCTTTTCGACTTTCTTGAGGATCTGGTCGTCGTGATAGATAGACTCATTTTTTGGTATCTCATAGCCACACGAGAGACAGCGACGGCCTTGAAACAGAGAGCTGCACTGCGGGCAGGTGTTCATCTTAGGCTCTTTCTCTTCTTTCTTTACCTGGTTCTCTTCCCGGAATTTCTTCTCACCATCATCGAGAGTGACCGGAATGATGTCTTCTGGAAAGCCATGCCTGCGAAGATTACCGGCAAAATCTAGATAGACACTATCCTCTTTTCCCAGTGCCGTGCGCCAGATCCTGCCCGCTCGTTGCGTAAACATGATTTTGCTCTTAGTGCTGTACATGTCGCAAAGCAGTGACACTCCAGGGTCGTCGTATCCGACCGAGAGAAGCATGGAGTTGCATAGCAGTTGAAAGTCACCTGCCCGGTGAGCCTCGTAGAGTGCCAATCTTTCGCTCTCTGGTGTGTAGCCAGATATGTGCTCTGCTGATATGCCTTCCCTGTTAAGAGCAGCACAGAGGTTCTTAGACTGCTCTACCGAAGGGCTGAAGCAGATGCCTCGGCGTCCTTCGCCGTAAAGCTTAATATTCTTTACAACATCACCCTCGAGCACCGTGTCTTGCTCTACAGCACGAGCCAAG
>JALQTJ010000009.1 GCA_023264015.1 Flavobacteriaceae bacterium
AGCAATCTGAGATAACGCGCAGGATTGAAAAAATGCGTTCCACAGAAATACTGTTGAAAATCATCACTTCTTCCCTCAGACATAAGCCCGATAGGGATTCCTGAGGTATTTGAGCTGATCAAGGTTCCGGGCGTTCTGTGTTTTTCAATAGCCTCGAACACCTGTTTTTTGATATCCAAGCGCTCAACTACGACCTCAATGATCCAGTCTACATTTTTGATTTTATGCAAGTCATCGTCTAGGTTTCCCGTTTGAATACGAGAGGCGAAGCCCTGATGATAAATAGGAGAAGGCTTAGACTTAAGGGATTTACTTAATGCCTGATTTACGATCCTGTTTTTTACTTTCGGATGCTCTAATGAAAGCCCTTCTTCTTCAGGAAGAAGCTCCTTCGGCGCGATATCTAAAAGCAGAACTTCTAGTCCTATTCCTGCAAGATGAGAAGCAATTCCGCTACCCATGATTCCAGAGCCGATGACGGCCACTTTTGTGATTCTCTTTTTCATATGACGTTAATCGATTCGTTTGTCTGAGTTTGTTGATTAAGCACTTCGATGGTAGCGTAAAACCCTTCAAGATCTCTAGGGCTCAATCGTTTCTCTACGGCTTGATTGAAGGAGTAGACATGCTTTTTAATGAGGTCTCTTTTGTCAAGCCCGTCTCTGGTGATATGAATGATAACACCTCTTCCGTCGTGCGGGTTAGGTTTTCTTTCAATGAGTTTTAAATCTTCTAAAGAGTTTAAAAGGCGGGATAGCGAGGTGGGTTCCATCCCCATGATAGGACCGAGCGCAGTAGAAGCCGTTCCGTTCTTTGGATCGATATTTAGCAAGGTCAATCCAAGAGCCATAGTAATACCGTACTGCTTGGCAATTTCAGTATACATGCGGGACACACTCTGCCAAGTGGCTCTAAGTGAATGATCTATAAGGGGTTTCTTTGAAGACATAACCCCATAAAGATACTCATTTATTATGCATGCATAATAAATTTGACTCAAAAAATTTCGGTGTTGTCTATCGCCTCTAAGAGGCGTAAATAGAATCGTAAAGGTCTTTATACAACGCTCTAACCTCTTTGCGCTTTAGCTTCATTGTAGGAGTGAGGTGTCCGCCCTCAATAGACCAAGCATCAGGGGTAATTCTAAAATCTTTGATCTTTTCCCACTGCGCAAAATCACCGTTTGCTTCTTCAATTTCTTTACCAATACGAGCGATGATCTCCTCGCTCGTGCCATAATCAGCGCGATTTTGAGGTAAACTAATTGCCTTTTTACTGGCCCATTCTTCTATGAATTCGAAGTTGAGCTGAATGAGGGCTGCGGGCATCTTTTGGCCGTCACCAACCACCATGATTTGCTCAATAAACAGCGATTGCTTGCATCTATTTTCAAGTAATTGGGGTGCTACATATTTACCACCCGACGTCTTGAACATCTCTTTCTTACGATCTGTAATTCTCAAGAATCCATCTGAATCAATTTCTCCAATGTCACCAGTATGGAAGTATCCGTCTTTTAAGACCTCAGCTGATTTTTCTTCGTCTTTGTAATAGCCTTGCATCACATTCGGACCTTTACATAAGATTTCTCCATCTGAAGCGATCTTAATTTCAACACCAGAAATGACCTTTCCGACAGATCCGACGCGCCACCCTCTGTTGCGTTGATCATTTACCGTGATCACCGGTGAAGTTTCGGTGAGCCCATATCCCTCCATAACCGGTATACCAGCAGCTCCAAAAACACGGGTTAAACGCGGTTGAAGTGCAGCGCTTCCTGAGACCATAAGCTCAAGGTTTCCACCAAGTGCTTCTTGCCACTTCGAGAAAATCAGTTTACGCGCAATGGCTAGTTTCAGATTATAGACGAGTCCGCGGTCATAAGGTTCAAACGCATGACCGAGATCTACTGCCCAGAAAAACAAAGATTTTTTAAGCCCTGTAAGTTCTTTTCCTTTAGCGATAATTTTATCGTATACCTTTTCAAGTAAGCGAGGTACGACGGTCATCACACTAGGTTTAATCTCTTTGATGTTATCGCTGATTTTATCTAAGCCTTCACCGTAATAAATGCTTACACCACAGTACTGATAGAGGTAAACGATCATGCGCTCAAAGATGTGGCACATAGGTAGAAAACTTAAAGCGACCGCTCCGGATTCAAAGGGTACGCGTTCTCTTGAAGAAAGCACATTGGTAACGATATTTTCATGAGAGAGCATAACCCCTTTAGGCTTTCCGGTTGTACCAGAAGTGTAGATTAAAGTGGCGAGATCTCCCGGTTGAACAGCCTTTTTTCGATTTTCTAATTCATCACTACAATTAAGATGCTGCCCTTTATCTCGTAATTCGGTCCAATGTTTGGCACGTTTCAAAGTGTCGAAACTGTATATTTCTTTTAAGAATTTCAATTCACTGTTGACCGCGAGAACCTTTTCTAAAATTTCATCACAGGACACAAAACAATACTTCGCCTCGCTGTGATTGAGTATATAGGCATAGTCTTCTTGTGAAATCGTAGGGTAAATGGGTACAGTTTGCGCACCTATTTGCAACACCGCTAGATCGAGGATGCTCCATTCTGTGCGATTGGTCATCGAAATCAGTGCAATCTTGTCATTTGCTTGAACGCCGAGGTCAATCAATGCTTTACTGACAGATTCGGCTTGCGCTATGAATTCAGCAGAGCTGGTCGAGACCCAATTCCCATCCTTTTTGGTGTTAAAGGCCTTTACGAGCGGATCGCGTTGCTGTTGATCATATGCGAAATCAAATAAGCGTGTTACAGAAGTCATGTTTGCTAAATGTTAAGGTATTTGCAAAATACGCTAAACACTTAACAATTTAAAATCCAATTCTTGGCGTTGATGAAGGCTTCAATCCATGGACTGTAATGATCTTCTGAATTCGGATAATGTGCCCAATTCCAAGCAAATAGAGAGCGCTCAATATGCGGCATCGTGACTAGGTGTCTTCCACTCGGATCTACCAGCATAGCGGTATTGAAATCACTGCCATTCGGATTCGAAGGATATTCTTTGTATCCGTAGGTACCGACAATATGGTAATGCTCTTTACTTAGGGGCATACTGAACCTTCCTTCTCCGTGAGAAATCCATACTCCAAGGCGCGTTCCGGCAAGTGAGCTCAGCATTACGGAATTATTTTCTTCAATAACAACAGAGGTAAAAGCACTCTCGTGCTTTTTAGATTGATTGAAGGTCATTTTCGCATGTGTTGGATGTTCTGGATAGAGCAATTCTAATTCCATAAACAGTTGACATCCATTACAAATCCCAACAGAAAGGGTGTCTTCACGATTAAAGAAATCATGGAGGGCTTTTTGAGCTTTCTCGTTGTACTTAAAGGCTCCAGCCCAACCCTTTGCCGATCCTAACACATCTGAGTTTGAAAAGCCTCCTACAGCCCCTAAAAACTGAACGTCTTCAAGCGTTTCACGTCCGCTAATCAAGTCGGTCATGTGCAGGTCTTTCACCTCAAATCCTGCCGCGTAAAGCGCATTAGCCATCTCGCGTTCAGAGTTGCTTCCCTTTTCACGAAGAATCGCTGCTTTTGGTCGCTTTCCTTGAATTTCAAATCGCTGTGAATGGTACTGTTTCGGAAAGTGAAAGGTGAGGGGTTGTTTTTTGTAGTTTTCAAAACGGGTGAAGGCTAAGTTCTCTGCGGTTTGATGTTGGTCAAAGGCCACAGAAGTCTCGTACCAGCGGTCTCTAAGACTCGCAATATTCAGACCAAGTTCTACACCGGCATTTTTAATGATCAATTCACCTGTGTCTTGCACTTCACCTATTTTCAAACATGGGATAGGGCATGTAGTTGCTATAGCATCAAAGCTGTCATCTGTGGCTTGAAATACCACAGAGGCATTCTCTGCAAAAAGAAGGCGGATGGTGTCTTCGCATCCTAAGGCATTGAGATCTAAGGTTGCCCCGATATGAGGATCGGCGAAACACATTTCAAGAAGCGTCGTGATTAAACCGCCTGAGGCGACATCGTGTCCGGCACAAATACGCTCATTGGTCAATTGGAGTTGAATCCAGTCGAATGCCGCTCCAAAGTTCTTGTGGTTCTTTACAGTAGGTGCATGTGTTCCAATTTTCGCTTGTGTCTGCGCAAAGGAAGAGCCGCCAAGCTGATACGTGTCTTGTGAAAGGTTGATGTAATAAATGGCTCCCTTGTTCTTCTTAAACAGGGGCTCTACGGCTTTGGTAAAGTCATTGCAATGTCCGGCGGCTGAGATAATCACTGTTCCAGGAGCTAAGACTTCTTGATCAGGATACTGCTGCTTCATAGAAAGCGAGTCTTTTCCTGTGGGAATATTGATTCCTAAGTCTATAGAAAACGATGACGCAGCCTCTACGGCTTCGTATAGTCGAGCATTCTCTCCTTCATTGTTACATGGCCACATCCAGTTTGCCGATAGTGAAACCGATTTAAGACCTTCAGCAAGCGGAGCCCAGACGATATTCGTTAGCGCCTCAGCTATACTGTTTTTGCTCCCGGCAACGGCATCGATCAAGCCACTCACTGGGCTATGGCCTATACTGGTTGCAATACCGTTGTAACTCGCGAAATCCAATGCTGCTATACCGTAGTTCTGTAATGGTAATTGTAATGGACCGATACATTGCTGTTTCGCAACCCTTCCTGATACGCAACGATCAACCTTGTTGGTAAGCCAATCTTTACAGGCTACTGCCTCTAAACGCAACACGGCATCGAGGTACTCGTGAAAATCGGCTAAAGTATAGGTAAGCCCTTCGTAGGTTCTTGGAGTGGTAGTGTCTTTGAGGACCATTTTCGGTGCGTTGCCAAAAAAGTCTGTCAACTCTAGATCAATAGGTTTGGAGTCTGATTTTTCTGAATAAAATGAAAAATGATGGTCACCGGTAATATCCCCTACGGTATACATGGGAGCACGTTCGCGTTCTGCGATTTCTTGCAACAGGCCAAGTGCTTTTTCTGGAATCACAAGTCCCATTCGCTCTTGTGATTCGTTACCGATCAATTCCTTTTCTGAGAGTGTTGGGTCACCAACAGGTAGCGCATCTAAGTTGATTTTTCCGCCGGTTTCTTCCACTAATTCTGAAAGGCAGTTCAAGTGACCTCCAGCACCGTGATCGTGAACAGAAACAATGGGGTTCTCATCACTTTCAGCCAGTGCTCTAATCGCATTTGCAGCACGCTTTTGCATTTCAGGATTAGAACGTTGAATGGCATTGAGTTCGATGGCGCTGCCAAAGGCGCCTGTATCTGCGCTTGAGACAGCCGCTCCTCCCATACCAATGCGGTAGTTATCACCTCCAAGCACTACCACTTTATCTCCTGGTGCCGGTCTCTTCTTTTGCGCATACTCTTTTTTGGAATAGCCCACACCACCTGCCAACATGATCACCTTGTCATAGGCTAAGGTGCGTGTGTCATAGGACGGGTCAGCTTCTTGATGCTCAAAGGTCAATAGTGATCCTACAATAAGGGGTTGTCCGAACTTATTTCCGAAATCAGAAGCTCCGTTTGAGGCTTTGATCAATATATCTAAAGGGGTTTGGTATAGCCATTCTCTCGCCTCAATAGCGGTTTCATGGGCGGCTAATTCTTTTCTGTGACGCGGATAACTCGTCATGTAAACCGCCGACCCCACTAGAGGTAACGAACCAATACCACCCGCTAAACGGTCTCGTATTTCTCCCCCCGAACCTGTAGCGGCACCGTTAAAGGGTTCTACAGTAGTTGGAAAGTTGTGCGTTTCTGCTTTCAGTGAAATCACACTCTGGTGTTTAGTCTCTTTGTAGTAGGAGGCTTTTTGTGCAAGCTCTGGGGCAAACTGAATAATTTCAGGTCCCTCTATAAAGGCTACGTTGTCTTTATAGGCAGAAACGATGCTATTGGGGTGTTGCTCTGAAGTCTTGCGGATGAGTTTAAAAAGTGAGTAAGGTTTGGCAATGCCATCGATTTCGAAAGTACCATTGAAAATTTTGTGCCTACAGTGCTCAGAATTTACCTGAGAGAATCCGAAAACTTCGGCATCTGTCAGCTTGCGTCCTAGCTTTACGCTAAGCCCTTCTAAATAGTTGATTTCATCTTCACTTAATGCCAGTCCTTCTTGTGTATTGTAGTGTGCGATGTCTTCGATCAATTGGGTTGGAGTGCGCTCTACCGAAATATCGAATAGCGATTGATCTAAACGCTTATACTCCTGAAAAAGCATGGGATCTATCTCGTCGTCTGCATGAAAGGCCTTGAATTGTTCTACCCTTACTACACCTTGAACCCCCATGTTTTCAATGATTTCAGTCGCATTGGTACTCCATGGAGTGACCATACTCGCACGTGGACCGCTAAAAGCTTGAGAGATACTTTCGGCTTCAAGCAACGAGTGACCGCCAAAGAGCCATTGTAATTTCTCAATATCCGGGTCGCTAAGGGTATCCGTTTTTTGAACGGCATAAATCAATGAAGTGGGATCTCCGAAGAAGTAAATCATAGGGGGACGATTAAAAAATCAAAGGTATTTAATTAGGATTCACGCTCAAACAGGGCCATGAAAAAGCCGTCATAATGATCTGTTGAAGGATAAAGGTGATGCTGGCTAATGAGTTTAAAGGCAGCCCCTTCGGGACGTTTCAAAAAAGCTGCTACTTGCTGTTCGTTTTCTTGAGGTAATATAGAACAGGTGGCATAGAGTACTTTTCCGCCTGGCTTTACCATTTGTGTATAGGAATCAAGCAGAGCTCTCTGCGTTTCTACCACACGATCTAAAAATTCTGGAGTAATCTTCCACTTCGCGTCAGGATTTCGTCTCAAAACCCCTAGACCAGTACATGGTGCATCGATTAATACACGGTCGGCACTTGAAACCAATTTTTTAATCACCTTGTTAGAATCAATAGTGCGCGTTTCGATATTGTGGGCACCTGCTCTTCGTGCTCTCAATTTTAAGGTTTTCAATTTATGCTCATAGATGTCTAGTGCGATGAGCTGTCCTTTGTTCTGCATCAATGCACTCAGATGTAGTGATTTTCCACCCGCACCCGCGCAAGCATCAATCACACGCTGTCCGGGCTTGACATCGAGTAGGGGAGCTACCTTTTGAGAACTGGCGTCTTGTACTTCGAAGAACCCCTCTTTAAAGGATTGAAGCTGAAAGACATTCGAGCGTTCTTTTAACGCTAAGGCATCATTTAGACCGGGGAGTTCGTGCGTTTCAACCCCTTCGCTGGCGAGTTTTACTTTTAATTCTTTGCGACTGGTCTTATGCATGTTAGCGCGCAGTATCACTGCTGCTTCTTCATTGAGCGCTTTTAATTCTTGCGCCCATTTTTCAGATCCAAAAGCGTTTTCACCCAAAGCGTCAAGCCAATCTGGAATAGACTCTCTGATTGCCCTTTCGTTTCTAAGGGCATCAAAACGGCCTTTAATCTTTCGGGTGGGCACATGCTCAAATTCGGGCCAATCTGGTACACCGTGACCTCTTAATACACACCAAACCGAGAAGACTTTGGTGAATCCCTCACCAGACAGGGGTAATTTTTCTTCTGCAATTTCGAGATAGAGTCTGCGGTATCTTACCATTTCGTATACCGTACTCGCAATGAAGGCGCGGTCTTTTGCCCCCCATCTTTTATCGCGCTTTAAGATGCGTTCGATGACCTTATCGGCATAATGGTCTTGATTGAAGATAAGATCGATGGCGTCGGCGACAGCTAGAACTAGATTGCGGTGAAAGCGCATAAGTATTGATTTAACTCGAAAGTGTTTGCATTTGGATGAGGTTGTAGTAGAGGCCTTTTTTGGCTAAAAGCTCTGAATGCGTGCCGATTTCGGCCACCTTTTTCTTGTCGATCACTACAATGCGATCCGCATTTTGAACGGTGGATAGGCGATGTGCAATAATGAAGGTGGTTCGGTTCTTCTGAATGGAAGCTAAGGCTTGTTGAACCTCTTTTTCACTCTCTGTGTCTAGGGCTGAGGTGGCCTCATCTAATATCAGAATGGGAGCGTCTTTGTAAAAGGCTCTGGCAATTGAGATCCGCTGTTTTTGTCCACCGCTCAGTCGATTTCCATCGTCTCCTAATTCGGTTTCGTAACCTTGTTCAAGGGTGTGAATAAAGCTTGAAGCATGTGCATCTGTGGCGGCGTTCTTCACCGTTTCAATTTTTGCGTTTGAAGCTCCAAGAGCAATGTTTTCAATTACAGGGGCATTGAAAAGCATGGCTTCTTGTGTTACAAAAGCGATATGTTTTCTGAGGTCGGCTTTTGAAAAGGCCGTGATGTCTATTCCGTCAATCTGAAGATGCCCTTGCTGAATGTCGTACAAGCGGGCTAGTAATTGAACCAAGGTTGATTTTCCGCTTCCTGACGTGCCCACTATGGCGACGGTTTCACCCTTTTTTACCTTTAGATTAAAATCTTCAAGGACTGTAGATTCACCATAACTAAAGCTCAAGTGTTGAAATTCAATTTCTCGATTGAATTGAAATGGTTGTGGAGACGAAGGGTCGACAATGGTGTTTTTGGCGTCTAGAATTTCTAAGATGCGATCGAGGGCTGGTCTTCCTTTTTTGAGGTTGTAATTAACGGTGGTTAAGAATTTAACCGGATTGATGATGGTGTAAAAGAGACCGATATATCCCATGAATTCTTGAGGGCTTAAGGCAGCATCTCCTTTAAGTACTAAAGACCCTCCATACCACAAAACGACCAGTACCACTAGCACTCCTAGAAATTCACTTAAAGGAGAGGCCATAGCATTTCGCTGAATGACGCGATTCATTATCTCCCTTAGGTTTGAGGTGCTACGGTTGAATTTCTGATTGAAATAGGGCTCTGCGGTAAATGATTTAATGACCATGAGCTTGCCCAGGGTTTCTTCGAAAAAAGAAAGAAGTAATCCCGTTTCTTGCTGTGCCTTCAAAGATTGGGCCTTGAGCGTCTTGCCTACGCGAGCTATGATGAATCCGGCGACAGGAAAAAAGAGCAAAACAAAAAGGGTTAATTGCCAACTCAAAACAAGCATTGAGGCGAGAACCAATAGGATAGTGAAAGGTTCGCGACTCAGTGTTTCAAACGAATTAATAATCGATTGCTCTACCTCTTTTACGTCTGCCGTCATTCTTGCGATTAAATCTCCTTTTCGCTTCTGTTTAGAAAAACTTAGTGGCAAGGCTAAAAGCTTTCTATACAGATGATCTTGCAGGTCTTTAACCATTCCGGTGCGTAAAAACGAGAGCGCATATGCTGCGAGATAGCGAAAGGTGTTTTTTAATAAAAATATAATTCCGCTCAGCAGCACGATAGCTAACAGTGCCCCGACTTCATCTGATTGCTCTGCACGTGCGGTAATGAAGTAATTGAGCTGTTGTTCTATGAAGTTTTTAATGCTACCAATTCCTTGGAATTGAGGGGGTTCAGTTACCCTGGGTTGTGTGCCGAATAGAATTCCAAGAGTAGGAATAAAGATGAGGATAGACAGTACATTGAATACCGCATATAGTATATTGAATACCGCATTAGCTACCGCACTTCCTAGATAAGGATTGGCGTATCCAAGAAGTCTCTTGTATTCTTTCATCAATCGAGATCTAAAGCAGTTACAATTTGATCTATGCGTTCTTCTAGAATCTCCTTTTGCATACTGTAGTTGGCAGCGTCATCTAGTGGCGTGTGAACACTGAAATAGAATTTAATTTTAGGTTCTGTACCGCTAGGTCGAGCTGCAATGCGACTTCCTTTAGTGGTTTCTAATATGATCACATTGGCTTTGGGAAGCAGAATAGGCGTGCGCTCACCCGTTTGAATGTTTACGATTTCTTGTGAATGGTAATCTTCAATCTTAACCACAGGCTCTCCAGCAACTTCTTTTGGCGGATGTGATCTGAACCCTTTCATCATGGCTTCAATCTCTTCTGCACCAGACTGCCCTTTTTTAGTAATGGATATAAGACGCTCTTGGTAAAGGCCGTACTTGACATAGCAATCGAGGAGGTAATCGTACAGGGTTAGGCCCCTACTTTTCAATTCACAGGCAATCTCAGCGGCTAGAAGACTAGAGGTTACCGCATCTTTATCTCTTACAAAGTCACCCACCATATAGCCGTAACTTTCTTCACCTCCTCCTATGAAACTGAGTTCGGGATGGTCCTTGATGAGTTTTCCGATCCATTTAAACCCAGTAAGCGTTTGTTCAAACCGCACCCCGTATTGCTCTGCCATGATAGCGATCATTGGCGTTGATACAATGGTAGAGGCAATAAATTCATTTCCGTTAAATCCTCTTTTTTTATGGTGGGCTAACAAATATTCTGTTAAAACGATCATGGCTTGATTGCCATTTAGAATTTTCAAGCCTCCTGAAGTCTCTCGCGCCGCAATTCCCAAACGGTCACTGTCAGGATCTGTACCAATAACTAGATCAGCATCAAGATGCTCCGCCAGCTGGATAGCCATGCTTAATGCTTCTGGTTCTTCGGGATTAGGGGAAAGTACAGTACTAAAATCAGGATCTACGATGGCCTGTTCTTCAACAATGTGAACATTTTTGAATCCTGCTTGCTGCAGTACTTGAGGAACCGCAGTAATTGAGGTGCCGTGTATAGAAGTGAATACCAGTGAGAAAAGGTTGCGATCGCCTTGGCCAAGGGATCCGTGCTTTATGGATGCTTCAAAGAAGGCCTTATCGACCTCTTTGTCAATAAGGGCAATGCAGTCTTCTTTTGCGTCAAAGCGTATAGCCGAATAGTCAAGGCCTTGAATTTCTGCTATAATCTCATTGTCTTCAGGAGGCACAATTTGACCTCCATCGTTCCAATACACTTTGTAGCCGTTGTATTCAGGTGGATTATGAGAGGCCGTTAAGACAATACCTATATCAGCGGATAAGTGTTTAACAGCAAATGATAATTCAGGCGTCGTTCGCAAGGCGCTAAACAGCGAAACTTCAATACCATTTGCGCTAAAAATTTCGGCAACCAGTCGACCGAGTGTGTCGCTTTGATGACGACAGTCATACGCGATCACTGCGGATAAGTTTTTGCTTGGATAGCGTTTTTTGAGGTAGTTACTAAGTCCTTGAGTAGCCTTTCCTAAGGTGTATTTGTTGATGCGATTCGTTCCTACGCCTAGCACCCCTCTCATCCCTCCAGTTCCAAAAGCCAACTCTTTGTAAAAGGCGTCCACTAACTCCTCATCATCGTGCTCTATTAGCTGCTTTACTTGACTTTGGGTTTCAAGATCAAATATGGGATTTAACCATGTATGTGCTCTCTCTTGAGGGGTCATAAGTCGTTGCTACTATTTAGTGATTCGGTGATGGTGTATCGTTCTTTGGATCCTTCGTTCCGAATAATCAGTTCGCCAATAAACCCTGCTAAAAAGAGTTGTGTTCCAATAATCATTGCACTAAGGGCAAGATAAAAGACAGGGCGATCTGTAATCAGTCGTGCAGTAGTATTGAAAAATAATTTATCGATACCCATGTAAAAGGCAGCCCCAAATCCGAAGAGGAACATTAAAACTCCAAAGGCTCCGAAAAAATGCATGGGTCTTCTGCCAAATCGACTCACAAAGTGCACGGTCATCAGGTCTAGCATTCCGTTTAAGAAACGCTCTGGACCAAATTTGGTAGTTCCGTATTTGCGCGCTTGATGCGCCACTTCTTTTTCACCGATGCGGTTGAATCCAGCAGAAGCGGCTAATACCGGAATGTAACGGTGCATTTCTCCCTTGATGTCAAGTGCTTTAACTACCTCTGAACGGTACATCTTTAATCCGCAATTGAAATCGTGTAGTTGGATTTTCGAGGTTTTTCGTGCTGCCCAATTGAAAAGCTTAGACGGTAAATTCTTAGTAATGAGGTTATCGTAGCGCTTGCGCTTCCATCCTGATACGAGGTCATACCCTTCGCTTTGCATGAGTGCAAGTAAAGCCGGTAGTTCTTCAGGGTTATCTTGTAAGTCTGCATCCATAGTGGCTACCCACTGCCCTTGAGTTCGTTTAAAGCCAGCGTGCAATGCTTGGGATTTTCCAAAGTTCTTAGCGAATTTTAATGCTTTAATCGCGGGATTCTTTTTGCATAAATCGGATAGAATCTCCCATGAATCATCGGTACTGCCGTCATCTACGAAGAGAATCTCGTATTTGATACCGTACTCTTGCATAACCGAAACGATCCATGCACTTAATTCAGGCAAGGATTCGGCTTCGTTGTAAAGAGGAATAACAATTGACAGCTGCATAGCAGCATCAAAAGTAAGATTTTATTGATCTATTCTTCGCTTTTTCTAAGGATAGCAGCAGGTAGAAGAGATAATAAAAAACCAAAAATGACTGAGAAAAGCAGTCCAAAAGCCGCTTGGATGGCTGGGGTTTGGAACCGCTGCATTGCTGCAAGTTGTGCGTCGATTTGTTCTAGGGTTAGTTCGGTATTCTCAATAAGCTGCTCGCGCTGAAAGTTCATCGCCTTTGACATTGTCTCAGGATCTATCACTCGTGTTAAAATGAGGTTGAAAAGCACTACGATGATACCACTAACAAGGGCAATTCCGACACCGATTTTAACCCCTTGCCAGAATGTCATCAGCCCTGCATTGGCATTGCGGTACTGAAACATTCCTATGGCATACAGTGCAACCGAAAGAACAACGCTGACGATAGTCACCATTGTTCCACCTTGATAATGCATGTCCATAGTGTAGAGCATAAAAGAAAATACAGCACTTAAAGCACCTAAAATGCCACCATAAGTAAGAATGAAAGATCTAGTCTGAAGCGGAGTTTCCATATTGTTTATTTAGTTTGGTGGTTTAAAAGTATGAATTAATTGTTCGAGCTTCAATAAAAGAGACTTTTTCAGCGCACAAAATGCTTTGCTTTACTAGAAAGTTTGAGTTATATTTGCACTCTCAAATTTGAATTACGGGTTATGAAAAGCGAAATCCACCCAGAAAATTATAGACTAGTTGCGTTTAAAGACATGTCAAATGACGATATCTTTATTACAAAATCGGCGGCTGAGTCAAAAGAAACGATTGATGTTGATGGTGTGAGCTATCCTCTAATTAAAGTAGAGATTTCTCGAACTTCACATCCGTTTTACACAGGTAAATCTAAACTAGTCGATACGGCTGGTCGAATTGATAAATTCAAAAACAAATACGCTAAGTTTCAAAAGTAAGCTTGCGTTTTGTAGAACCTTGTTTACACCCCCGATTTCGGGGGTGTTTTTTTTTGAACACATTGTACCTTTGCAACTAGAATTTGGTCCATGCATTACGTACTAAGTGATTTTGGTAAAACCACAGACTTTTTTCCGCTGTGTTTGTCTAGACCGCTATCAGAATTAAGGTTTGGAGTGCTTACTATAGCAGAGCAGTGGAAAGGTCTTATCTCTGATGGATTCTTTTGCTACGATACCTTACCTCATTTAGCTCCCTGGTATCCGCCCTTAAGTTCAGAAAAAGAGCACGTTGTACTCAATGGATCTGTTTTTCCTACTCAGGCCATGGCAGCTGCCGTTATGGGCCTAGCTACTGATGAAGTACTCGTTCAAGGTACTATTGAAATAGCACGGCGTATAAAGCCTGATTCTAGAGATGTCAATCGAATCGTCTTTGAAGATCATCCTGTGGTGGAGCTGGTTCAGCCTTCAGATCTATTTTCTAAGCTCGACCTTGTTTTAAGCGATGCGATTCAGGTGCATATTCAACATAAGAAATCCGAAGCGCTACATCCCTCTTGCTGCGTAATCGGAAAACATCCAGTTTTCATGGATGATGGGGCGATAGCCTACGCGGCCACTTTTAACACCGAGAACGGGCCCATTTACATTGGCAAAAATGCATTGGTTATGGAAGGTTCGCTCATTCGAGGACCTTTCGTCTTAGGCGACTCAGGTGTTGTTAAAATGGGGGCTAAAATCTATGGACCCTCAGTGGTAGGGCCTCACTCTAAGGTTGGAGGAGAGCTGAATAACGTTACGATTCATTCCTATTCGAATAAAGGGCACGATGGGTATTTGGGGAATGCGGTCATTGGACAGTGGTGCAATTTGGGTGCTAACACCACCAATTCGAACCTGAAGAACACCTTCGAAGAGGTGCGATTATACCGGTATTCGTCAAGGCGATTTGAGCCTACGGGACTTCAATTCTGCGGTTTGGTTATGGGAGATCACTCGAAAACGGCTATCGGCACAATGCTCAATACGGGAACGGTAATAGGTTTCAGTACGAATGTATTCTCAAGCGGATTTCCTAGGAATTTCATCCCAAGCTTTAAATGGGGAGGTGCTCAAGGATTAAGTGAGTACCGTTTAGATAAAGCAAAACGCACTGCTGAAGAAATGATGAAGCGCAGAGATGTTTCTTTTGCAGCAAAAGAGGAGGCGCTTTTTGATACCTTACATGAATTAATTCCACAATGGGAGTAGAGCGGTCACAAACCCATAATAGGGTTGCATTTTACACTTTGGGCTGTAAGTTGAATTTCTCAGAGACTTCCACCTTGGCACGCTCATTAGAGCAAGAAGGGTATAAGAAGGTAGCCTTCGAAGAGGTGGCCGATGTTTATGTGATCAACACCTGTTCGGTTACTGAAAATGCCGATAAGAAGTTTAAGTCTATTGCGAAATCAGCTCATCGATTAAATCCAGAGGCTTATATCGTGGCGGTGGGATGCTATGCCCAGCTCAAACCTGAAGAATTGGCTGCAGTCGACGGGGTAGATATGGTCTTGGGGGCACGCGAAAAGTTCAGTCTCTCGAGTTACCTCAACGGGCTATTGGCGTCACCCAAAACAAATGCTCAAGGATTTGTTCACGCCTGTGAAATTGAGCAAACAGACACGTTTGTAAGTAGTTACGCTATTGGAGAACGTACGCGTGCTTTCTTAAAGGTGCAAGACGGCTGTGATTACCCATGTACCTATTGCACCATTCCGTTAGCGCGCGGAATTTCTAGAAGTGCTCCGCTGCAAGAGCTTCTCGATCAAGCGAAAGAAATAGCTGCCCAAGGTATTAAAGAAATCGTCTTGACAGGCGTTAATATTGGCGATTACGGAAAAGGGGAACATGGTAATAAAAAGCACGACCACACTTTTTTAGAGTTAATAGAGGCATTAGATGAGGTAAAGGGAATATCGCGACTGCGCATTTCATCTATCGAGCCGAATCTCTTATCGGACCCGATTATTGATTTTGTTGCCCGTAGCAAAAATTTTGTGCCTCATTTTCACATTCCGCTGCAAAGTGGATCAGATACGCTTCTTAAGCGCATGAAAAGAAGGTACCTCACTAAACTGTATCGTCAGCGCATCGAGCGTATCCGTTCAATCATGCCAGACGCTTGTATTGGTGTTGATGTTATAGTCGGTTTTCCGGGTGAAACGGAGGAACTGTTTTTAGAAACCTATCAGTTTTTACTCGAATTGGAAGTGTCTTATTTACACGTATTCACCTATTCTGAGCGCGAGAACACACCTGCCGCATCAATGGAGGGAGTAGTGCCTCTTGAAGTGAGAAGAAAGCGCTCTAAAATGTTGCGGAGTCTTTCTGAAAAGAAAAAACGGCAATTTTACGAACAACATCTTGGAACTTCACGTGAGGTACTCTTTGAAAAAGAGATCAATGAAGGTTATGCCGAAGGGTTTACAGAGAATTACATTCGCGTTAGGACACCATGGGACCCAGCGCTGTCGAACTCTTTACAAAAAGTGGCATTGGATCTTATCGACGAAAAAGGCTTTGCCCGAATAAAACAAACAGTGTCTTAGATACGAATACCTACAGGAAGCATCTCTTTATACTGTTGTCTGTTTTTTCTAAGGAAGCCCGCAATTTGAGGACTAGTGGGAACAACCCTTAATTTTTGCTCTTGTATATGTTCTAAAACTGCTTTAATAAAAGCGTCTTTGAATTCTTTGGTGTTGATTTGCTCAGGAATAACCAACTTGGTAAGAAACACCTTTTTCTCTTGTGCAGCGTATTCTATTTTGGCTAGATTTCCTTCAATGCAAACCTCGTATTGTCTTAAAAAAGTATTGTCTTTAAGGTCTAGGTTGCTCATTGATTCAATAAATGTTAAGATTTTGTAAAAATAATAAAAATCTGTCTATAAACCGCGCTAGTGACTAGTCCAGTTAACTGAAAATGAGCTTTTTGTTAAAAATCAATAGATTTTTTAGATACGCTTGAGCTGCTGTTGCATGAGTTTTACCTGATCTAACAGTAATCCTCCTTTATCGAGCTTTTTAGCTTCGGTTAATAGCGTTTGAGCCTCGATCTTTCTTCTTTTTTGCATTGCAATTCCGGCGAGGCTGAGTTTTGTCATCGCTATATCGTGATCCATGCTCAAGCCAAGTTTTAGGGCAGTTTTGAAAAACTTCTCTGCCTCATTAAGGTTGCGCTGAGAATAGATGATCCCAAAGAGATAGTTGTAATATCCCTGTTGTTTTTTAACTAAAGCAGCTTGCGGATTTTTTATGCGGAGCAACAAACGTTCTGTCCCAGCTAGGTCTTGTTTGCGCATTTTTAAAAATGACAAGAGAATGATTTCATTTCTGAAATATAAAAACAGAATTAGGGCACTCAGAAGAACAAAAAAGATTCCGTTGCCAATAAACCCCTCAATAAACTGTAAAATCGCGTAGCCCAAGGCCACGCTACTCAGTAAAATTTTAATATTCTTGTGGATCATCCGTTCAGGTTAGAGGGGCAAATTTAATCAAAACTATGGGCAAAGACTTTTTGCATTTGATTTTAAAAATATCTCTATATTTGCACCCGATAAATTCAAGGCACGAGCCTATAAAGATTCACGAATGAAAAGAACTTACCAACCTTCGAAACGTAAAAGAAGAAACAAGCACGGTTTTCGTGAGCGCATGGCTACCAAAAATGGCCGCAAAGTTCTTGCTAGTCGACGTGCTAAGGGAAGAAAGAAATTAACGGTCTCTTCAGAGCCGCGTCACAAAAAATAAGATGCGAAGAAGAGTCTCATTGAAATACTAGTTAAGAGGTGTTACTTTTAGGGTAACACCTTTTTTTTGATCTATACTTTTTGAAAACCAATTCTCATGCCTAAACGCAAAGACCTCAAATCTATCTTAATCATTGGCTCTGGGCCTATTGTAATCGGACAAGCCTGTGAGTTTGACTATTCAGGATCACAAGCCTTAAGATCGCTAAGAGAAGACGGCATAGAAACGGTTTTGATTAATTCGAACCCAGCAACCATCATGACAGATCCGTCTATGGCGGATCACGTTTACCTGCTTCCGCTTACGACTAAATCGATCATTGAGATTTTAAAGAAGCATCCAAATATCGACGCGGTGCTTCCGACCATGGGAGGTCAAACGGCACTAAACCTATGTATAGAAGCTGACGAGAAGGGCATATGGAACGATTTCGGAGTTGAAATTATAGGGGTTGATATCGATGCCATTCAGATTACTGAAGATCGTGAGAAGTTTCGTGATTTGATGCAAAAAATCGATATCGGAATGCCACCACAGGCCTCAGCCAATTCATTTTTGAAGGGTAAAGAAATCGCGCAGCAATTTGGATTTCCTCTATGCGTAAGAGCTTCCTTTACACTTGGCGGTGCTGGAGCTTCTATCATTTACGATCCCGAAAAGTTTGATCAACAGTTGAGTTACGGCCTTGAGATCTCACCTATACATGAGGTAATGATCGACAAGGCACTTATCGGTTGGAAAGAATACGAGCTAGAGCTTCTTCGCGATTCTAACGATAATGTGGTGATTATCTGTACGATTGAGAATATGGATCCTATGGGGATTCACACGGGAGACTCCATTACTGTAGCCCCCGCAATGACGCTTTCAGATCGTACGTTTCAGCGTATGAGAGACATGGCAATCAAAATGATGCGCAATATTGGGGACTTTGCAGGCGGATGTAATGTTCAGTTTGCTGTAAGCCCTGATGACGAAGAAGATATTATTGCCATTGAAATCAATCCTAGGGTTTCACGCTCATCGGCTTTGGCTTCAAAGGCGACGGGATATCCCATTGCCAAAATCGCTGCTAAGCTCGCGATCGGATACACTTTAGATGAATTAGAGAATCAAATTACAAAAACCACTTCTGCACTATTTGAGCCTACCTTGGACTACGTCATTGTTAAAATTCCACGATGGAACTTTGACAAATTCGAAGGAGCAGATCGCGCTCTTGGTCTTCAAATGAAGGCTGTAGGAGAGGTGATGGGTATTGGACGATGCTTTCAAGAAGCCCTTCACAAAGCTACCCAGTCTTTAGAAATTAAGCGAAACGGATTGGGAGCAGACGGTAAAGGCTATACCCAATACGATGAAATCATTCAAAAGTTGACCGTAGCGAGCTGGGATAGAGTTTTTGTTATTTACGATGCCATCCAATTAGGGATTCCGCTTCAGCGCATTCACGATATAACCAAGATTGATATGTGGTTCTTGAAGCAATACGAAGAGCTCTATCAATTAGAAAAAGAGATCTCTTCTCATAAGATTGAAGAGCTCTCAAAAGAGCTATTGCTAGAGGCGAAGCAGAAAGGATTTGCAGATCGTCAAATTGCACATATGATGGGATGCCTTGAAAGTGAGGTATATACTAAGCGTGAAGAACTGGGAGTAAAGCGGGTGTATAAGCTTGTAGATACCTGTGCTGCTGAATTTATGGCACAGACACCTTACTATTATTCCACCTTTGAGGAGGAAATGCAGTATGCTGATGGTACTACAACCGTTCAAAATGAATCGGTTGTTTCAGATCGCAAAAAGATTGTAGTGCTGGGTTCAGGACCGAATCGTATTGGGCAAGGTATTGAGTTTGATTATTGTTGTGTGCACGGGGTATTAGCAGCTGCTGAGGCCGGATACGAAACCATCATGATCAATTGTAATCCAGAGACCGTTTCAACAGACTTTGACACTGCAGACAAGCTCTACTTTGAACCTATTTTTTGGGAACATATTTACGATATCATTAAGCATGAAAAGCCTGAAGGGGTAATCGTTCAGCTTGGGGGTCAAACTGCACTTAAGCTTGCTGAAAAATTAGACCGCTATGGCATTCCGATCATTGGTACTTCTTTTCAAGCCTTAGACCTTGCAGAAGACAGAGGGAGTTTCTCCACTCTTCTGAAAGATCTAGAAATTCCATATCCAAAATTTGGTGTAGCAGAGAGTGCCGATGAAGCCCTAGCGCTTTCAGAGGAGCTTAGCTTCCCTCTTCTGGTTAGACCTTCTTATGTCTTAGGTGGTCAAGGGATGAAAATAGTGATCAATAAAGAAGAGTTAGAAGCTCATGTGGTAGACCTTCTGAGAAGCATTCCTAACAATAAATTACTACTGGATCATTATTTAGATGGGGCAATTGAGGCAGAAGCAGATGCGATCTGTGATGGTGAAGACGTGTATATCATCGGTATCATGGAGCACATTGAGCCTTGTGGTATTCACTCTGGAGACTCAAATGCTACCCTTCCTCCGTTTAACCTTGGAGAATTTGTAATGCAGCAAATTAAAGACCATACCAAAAAGATTGCACTAGCACTCAAGACGGTGGGTCTTATCAACATTCAATTCGCAGTTAAGGACGACACGGTTTATATCATTGAGGCGAACCCTCGCGCTTCGAGAACGGTGCCCTTTATCTCTAAAGCTTATGGTGAGCCCTATGTGAATTACGCCACTAAGGTGATGTTGGGAGACAAAAAGCTTAAAGATTTCAACTTTAATCCTCAATTAGAAGGTTATGCGATCAAGCAGCCAGTATTCTCGTTCAATAAATTCCCGAATGTCAATAAGAATCTAGGACCTGAAATGAAGAGTACAGGAGAAAGCATTCTCTTCATAGAAGATTTAAAAGATGATGCATTTTATGAGCTCTATACCCGAAGAAAGATGTATCTGTCTAAATAGATAGCCTTTTATTCTTCTAATGCTCTAGCTTTATTTGCCTCAGGTAATTCTTTCTTGGCCTTCGCTCCAAGGCTTTGCAGCTTGATTATACTGCTCACCACATTTCCGTTGCCGGTGTGTAGTTTTTTCATCGCATCTTCATAGGATTTCTTTGCGTCGTTCATTCGAATTCCAACCTTATTCAGGTCTTCAATGAATCCGACAAACTTGTCATGCAAAGCGCCAGCCCGCTGTGCGATTTCTAAAGCGTTTTTGTGCTGTCGCTCGTTGTTCCACATAGAATCTATAGTGCGCAAAGTAGCCAATAGCGTAGTAGGGGTGACTAAAATGATATTTCGTTCGAACGCCTTTAAATAAAGTTGTGGGTCTTGCTGTAATGCCGCTGCAAATGCCGGTTCAATCGGGATAAAGAGGATGACAAAATCCGGCGAATCTATATCGTAAATATCCTCGTAGCGCTTTTCGCTTAATTCTTTAATGTGACGCTGTAATGAATTGAGATGCAACTTAGCAAAGGTTTCTTGTTCTTGCTCAGCGGCATTGACGAATTGTTCGTAGTGCACTAGAGAAACCTTTGAGTCGATGACAATCTTTTTGTTGTTAGGGAGATTTAAGATGACATCAGGCATCAGTCTGCGCCCTTCATCATTAGTGAAGCTTTGCTGCACCATGTATTCGCTGTCTTTGCGAAGGCCTGACTTTTCTAAAATGCGCTCCAATACGAGTTCGCCCCAATTTCCTTGAAGCTTATTGTCACCTTTAAGCGCTTTAATGAGATTAGCGGTCTCATTTTTCATCTCAAGACTCTGGTCTTGCATGTGCTTCAACTGCACCTTAAAGGTTTCGTGAAAAGTGAGATTCTGTTTATTGCTCTCTTCTACTTTTTGTGAAAAATCAGTAATGCGCTCTCTTAAAGGATCTAAGAGTGTTTTGATGTTTTTCTGATTCTCTTCACTGATCTTAGTAGATTTCTCTTCAAAGATCTTCTGAGCTAGATTTTCAAATTCAGTCTTGAATTGCTTTTGTAACTGCTCAAGCTCTTCTTGTCGATGGCTGTTTTTGTCGTTTAAGAACTCTAATTCTTTTTGCGTTTCAACCAAGGTAGTATAGGTTTCTTGGTGCTTCTCAATCAATTTTTGATGCTCGCTCTTTTCTTGCTCAAGTGCTTCCTTTAACAAGCTTAACCGTTCTTCTAAACGCTGATCGCTTGTGGCGTTGGATGCGAGTCGCTTTCCTAAAATAAATCCAAGGACTCCAAATACTAAGGTTAAAAAAGCGAGGACGGTTTCAAGCATCATTCAAATTCAACAAACATTAATGATTCTTTTTCTCTCAATTGCTCAGCAGGAATCCCGGTAGGGCGGAAGGCTCTTGTTGCACCCATACTGCCTGACATATGCTCAATAGCTTTGGCGAACAATCCGTCGTCAAGGGTGCCGAATGCTCCGATACGAAAAACGGTTCGACCATCGACCTTCACGATCTCACTGAATTGGACCTGAGGGACAAGTCCATCGGTATAATCTGAGAAACCTTCGCTGTTCTCGTATTTACCTACTAAAGGCTGTAAGGCAAAGCTGTTGTTTGGGTTAATTTGATCTATGCGACTAGATTGATAGAGGTAGGGGAAGACAGTGCTTCCTGAGGTACTGCCCGGATCGTCTACCAGTGTGATCGAAAATTCATTTTTCCCTCTAGTGGTATCTCCGATCTGGACAACATCGATATAAGGTCGCAATCCATTTATTAAAAGTTCACTTGAAGAGGCTGTTCCTGATTGTGTTAAGACATAAACTCTTCTCATTCCCAGTCGGTTTAGGGGTACAGTGGCACCATCTACTGAGATTTGATTGCTGAATGTGTCCTCAAGACTTGAGCCAAACATACTGGTCCAGTAGGGGTTCCATCTTTGCTTTGCAAAGACGCCAGAACCATCGTGTATGAGACTAGCGAGAATGGCGGCAGCGGCCGTGGACCCTCCAGGATTATACCTTAAATCAATAACCAATTCATCGATAGCATTGCTTTTAAAGGTTCCAAAGATTTCATTGAGTTCTTTGTTGTACGCTGAAATAAACTGATTGTACACCAAATAACCCACCTTTTGAGAGCCATTGGAATAAATGCTGTGATGCAATACTGGATTTTCACTGAAGTTTTCAACCTGAGTCAATGACACCTCTTCTTCAATACTCACAAATGCCCCTGTGGCGTCTTGTTCTGCTCTCCCTAAGCTGTAGGTGTCTGAACGGTTATTCAACAGACTTACGTAGTTAGATCGTGTTATAAGTTGACCATCGATTCGGTTAAATAGATCACCTCGCTTGATTCCTGCGGCCTCGGCATTTGATGCTCTTGCCACATAGCGTGTATATATAATGACATCGTCAGAATCGTCGTTTGCTACAAGACCAAATTCTAGCCCATCACTTTTACTAATTCCTCCAAGTGAATTTGCGAGAACACTATAATCTTCGTTGTAAAAGGTGAAACGGTCTTCTGCATTTGTGAGTGCATCTACCATACTCTCAGGAGAAGAATAGCCTTTCAAAAAATCAAGGTACTCTTGGAGGTTTGAAAAGAAATCCTCATCTAGTTCTGCAGTTTCTTCTTTCCAGAAATACCACACATTTAAGGCATTCCAAATAAAATCTTGTGTATCTACTTCTTCTTCAGCAAATGCTGCTCTTACCTTATCTTGCCAAGCCAACCAATCGGTCGGATTCATCACGTTAAAGGATGGATGGTCAAAACCAATCGTTGAGAGCGTTGAAGCATCTGGTTCTGAAGGGTTAGCACTGTCAGGTTCTGTTGGAGGATCAACAACTGACTCTTTGGTACAGCTAAAGAACAGGAAAAATGCTGCAAAAAGCGGAATGAATTTTAATATGGGGTTTGTCATAGCAATATCTAATGTAACAAATCTACGCTGTTTTCGTCCTAGATTTAAAGAGTGATTCTTGAGAACTATTTCAATGAACCAATATAAAGTTATTGATGAATTGCAATCGATTCAATCGCGACTGTACAGAGTTGCGAGAAGAATATTGGTGTCTCATGAAGAATCTCAAGATTGTGTACAGGACGTCATGGTTAAGATTCTCGAGCGCAAAGAGATTGCTGAGCAGGCGAAGAGTATAGAAGCCTACGCCATTACTATGGTGAAGAACCAGAGTATGGACCGTTTAAAGTCAAAGCAAGCTGGCTTTTTACGGATCGAGGAGGGGCGTTTAGAAGACGTGGCCTCTGCAGAAGAAGAAATAGATGACAGCTTCAGTCGTTCACAGCGCTTGCGAAAAGTAGACGATGCCGTTCAAAACTTGCCAGAGAAACAGCGTTTGGTTTGGCAATTGAGAGATGTTGAAGGATACGATTTTGAAGAAATCGAAAGTATAATGGATATGAATGCTAGTGCGGTTCGCGTTACGCTCTCACGCGCTAGAAAAGCAATACGAACCCAAATTTTAGGCGAATATGAAAACGAGTCATAATGCAATACAGGCCTTACTAGAAAAATATCTAGAGGGTCAAACAAGTCTAGAAGAAGAAGCGCTATTACAGCGTTATTTCAGCGACTCAGAAGAACCTATCCACCCGAATTGGGAATGGGCACGAGATGTTTTCTCATACACGCATAACGAGCAACAGTTCAAAGTAAATCTTGAAGTGCAGCGCACAAACACTACTTCGGGTATATCGTGGATGCGTATCGCAGCCTCATTCGCATTACTCGTTGTAACAACTTTTGGTGTATATCGTCTTCAAGAAGACTACCAAGAGCGAAAAATGCAAGAAGCCTATGTTGAAACAAAGAAGGCTTTTGAGCTTGTTTCAAAACAATTGCGGCACGCTCAAGAGCAAGTAGCCTACCTGGATTATATAGATCAAACTGCACAGAAAATTTTAAAATAAAACCTATGAAAGTTCAAACGATTAAAATTGCCTTAGTCCTATTGGTTTTTGGCCTACAAGGTCTTACTGCCCAATCACTTTTTGATAAATATGCGCGCCAAGAAGAAGTCACCTCAGTGGTAATTTCTGAGAGTATGTTTAAACTCTTTGCGAATATGCAACTCGTAATTAATGATCCAGATGCTCAGGCATTTGTGGATTTGGCGAAAGAAATAAGTAGTTTAAGGGTGCTGACCACTTCAGACAGTACCACTGCAGAAGCCCTCAAAGAGGACGCCTTTTCTTATGTAAATTCTAAGAGACTTATGGAGCTGATGATTGTAAAAGACGATGAGTCTCAGGTGTATTTTTATGCCGATTCGGGTAAAGGCGATCGTATAAAAGAATTGTTAATGCTTGTTACTGAACTGAAGAATGTCAATCTCAACGGGCGAAATTTTGAAACGGTATTGCTCTCGATCACGGGAGATCTAGAAATGGAGAAAATAGGCCTTCTTGCTTCTAAGATGAATCTTCCAGAAGAATTAGGAGAGCTAAACCGAAATCAAGACTAAATACCCGTATAGTTGAAGGGAGTAATGGCTCGTAGTTCGGCCTTTACTTCTTCAGCTACATCGAGCTGGGTGATGAAATCTGCTATTGAAGCTTCTGTGATCGCTTCATTGGTTCGCGTTAACGCTTTTAGGGCTTCGTAGGGGTTAGGATATCCTTCTCGTCTTAAAACCGTTTGTATCGCCTCAGCTACCACGGCCCAGTTATTAGAAAGATCAGCATTAATCTTTTCTCTATTGACCAAAAGCTTTCCGAGTCCTTTTTCGATTGATTTTAAAGATAAAAGGGTGTGCGCTATTGGAACTCCAATATTTCTCAACACGGTACTATCGGTCAAATCTCTTTGTAGGCGAGAAACAGGGAGTTTTGCTGCCAAATGTTCGAAGAGTGCATTAGCGACACCTAGGTTTCCTTCTGCATTTTCAAAGTCAATCGGATTCACTTTGTGGGGCATGGCAGACGATCCTACTTCTCCAGCCTTGATTTTCTGTTTAAAATAATCAAGAGATACATAGGCCCACACGTCTCGAGAAAAGTCAATGAGAATGGTGTTAAGGCGCTTTAGACCATCAAACAAAGAGGCCAGATGATCGTAGTGCTCGATCTGGGTAGTAGGAAAACTATAATCTAATCCTAAACGTTCTTCTACAAAAGTTTTGGCGAAGCTTTTCCAGTCGTTCCCCGGGTACGCCACAGCATGTGCATTAAAATTACCAGTAGCTCCTCCAAATTTGCCTGCATACTTCTGGTCGAGCAGACCGTTAAGTTGTTCTTCAAGCCGTGCTACAAATACCGCTATTTCTTTCCCTAGACGTGTAGGAGAAGCGGGTTGTCCATGGGTTCTGGCGAGCATAGAGATGTCATCCCATTCTGCCGCTCTAACCTTGAGTTCTTCTAGTAACTTACGATAAGCCGGAAGTATGGATTGCTCCATTGCATGCTTAAGAGAAAGGGGTATCGCAGTATTGTTGATGTCTTGCGAGGTTAGGCCAAAATGAATGAACTCTTTAACCGCGCCTAAACCTAGCTCGTCGATGTGTTTTTTTATGAAATACTCGACTGCTTTTACATCGTGATTGGTGGTTTGCTCGATGGTTTTTACCTCTGTGGCGTCTTCTTCAGTAAAGTTGAGGTAAAGAGCTCTAAGCCCTTCAATTTGTACTGTGCTAAGGGATGAAAGCGGATGTAATCCGGTTTCGTTCAGGAAGATAAAGTATTCTACTTCAACCCAAATGCGATAGCGAATGAGCGCGAATTCTGAAAAATAGGGTGCAAGTTCTTCGAGTTTACTTCGGTATCTGCCGTCGATGGGCGAAACTGCCGTTAATTCGTTTAGATTCATGGTAGATTCAAAAAACAAAGGTATTCATAAAACCTGAGCTGAAAAGAACTTGTCTTCTTAACGATTCAAGACTTTGTATTCTTCATAGCACAAATTCAAGGCGTCCAGAATTTGCAAATCATTCGCCGATTGGATGAAGCCCTCTGAATAATTACATTGATTAAGCATGCGTTCGATTTCAGAACGATCAATTTGCAATAGTGCTGTTAGCGTTTCTCGGTCAAACTTTGTTACCAGTAACGATCGAATGCTCTCGTCTTGCTTGATATTGGGGAGTTTTCTTAGCTGAGGAGCCTTTTTGGAGAATAGTGAGCCAATGCTTTCTAATGGATTCAAAAGACTACTGATTACCTTTTGCGCCCCTCTTGATCTGCTATTTCTGGCCTCGTAACTCTTATTAAGTCCTGAAATACTGTACTGAAAGGCAGTGCTTATGGGTAGGTATTTGATGTCAATTTCAAGAAATCCAGTTAACTGATAAGGACGGACCACGACTTCTTCTAGTGCGTACGCTAATTCGGTTAGGGCAATAGTCGATCCTTCTATATTTAAGAGGTCATTATTTACCCTAATCTTCTCAGATTTATAACCGAGATAAGTGACATATAGCGTGTCACCAACTTGTGCGGTAATCTCAAAAGCTCCTTCTTGGTCGGTTATCGTTCCGACGATGGATTGAAGATTAATGATATGAACACTCTCTAGTGGTAAACTATTCGTAGCACTCACCACCTTCGCCTTAAGTTGCTTTGGAGGATTGCCTTCGTTCTGTGCCCACACTCCTAGGGTCAATAAGAAAAGGATAGAAGTCAGGAGCGCTTTAGGTGTGATCACATTCAATAATTTCTAGAAAATTACGAAAGAGCGGCAAGAATACAGCCTCTAAAGCTTAGTAAAATCCTTTTCTTGGTTTTTTAGAACGTGATTTTTTACTTGGATGACTAAAATTTCTAGAGGTTTTAGTTCCTTTTCGACCGCTTTTCTGTTTCTTATTTCTGCCACTATCTTGTGTGACTTCTACATTGATTTGATGTGAACCGAAGGGCTTACCAGGAAGCAGGCCTAATACGCGCTCACTCATCGCTGTATCTACATTAAAGAAAGAAAAATTCTTCAGCACATCGACCTTGAACAAATCGTCTTTCTCAAGACTGAGTTCTTCGCGAAGAAAATCTTTAAGTGACCTCCAATCGAACCCGTCGCGCTCACCGAGATTGATAAAGAAACGCACTTCATTTTGATAGCTTTTTCCTTTTGAGAATGAATCTTCTGAAGCAGGGCTAAGCGTGCCATTTGAATTTTGATAATATTTCTGAAGTCTATTAAAAACCTCGCTGAACACCTTTTTTATGAGCTCGTCTTTGGTAAGCTTCTTTAGGGATTTCTGAAGCTCTGGCAAATAACTGTCAAGCTGCTCATGAACCTCGATCTCGGCTAGCTTTTGAGCGTGCTTATGCAATTGATTTTGAATGATTTCTTCAACGCTCGGAACGTTTCCTTCTGCAAAGGGCTGCTTGAGTCTTTTTTGAAAGGCACCGATCTTTTGACGATCGCTAGAGGTGGTAAGACAATACGAATAGCCCGTTTTGCCTGCTCTTCCTGTACGTCCACTACGGTGATTATAGGTTTCAGGATCGTCTGGCATTTGATAGTGAATAACATGAGTAATGTCATCAACGTCTATGCCTCTTGCGGCAACATCGGTAGCAATCAGAATTTGTAATTGTCTTTTTCTGAAGCCCGCCATGACCAGGTCGCGCTGATTTTGGCTGAGGTCACCGTGAAGTGCCCCCGCGTTGTACCCGTCTTCAATGAGACGTTCGGCGATTTTCTGGGTTTCGATCTTTGTTCTGCAAAAGACCACCGCAAACAATTCTGGATCACTGTCAACAAGACGCTTGAGAATTTGGTAACGGGTGCGTGAAGTAACTTGAAAGTAGAAGTGACTGACTGAGTTGGTTCCTTCATTTTTGGATCCCACCGTG
Source organism: Flavobacteriaceae bacterium (assembly GCA_023264015.1). GTDB lineage: Bacteria > Bacteroidota > Bacteroidia > Flavobacteriales > Flavobacteriaceae > UBA3478. The sequence continues at coordinate 27,733 of JALQTJ010000009.1, forward strand.
ATTTCGATGGGTTTGCGCATAAATTCTTTAGCAATCTGAGCCACTTCTTTAGGCATAGTTGCTGAGAAGAGCCATGTTTGCTTTGTATTAGGGGTGTGGCTAAGAATGCTTTTAATGTCTTGATAGAACCCCATGTTTAGCATTTCATCGGCTTCATCTAAGACACAGTAATCAATCGCATCAATCGAAAGCATTCTGCGTTCAATCAAATCAATTAATCTTCCTGGAGTGGCAACAACAATATGAGCACCTCTTTTTATTTGATCTGCTTGCTCTCGAATACTTGCACCTCCGTATACCGCAACCACCGAAACCCGGTTGAGTTCAGAGGCGTATTTCTTAATTTCTTGAGTGATTTGAAGGCATAATTCGCGCGTGGGTGCTATGATAAGCCCTTGAACTTTACGCTCTTCAGGCTGTATTTTCTGTAATAACGGAAAGCCAAAGGCCGCCGTTTTTCCAGTTCCCGTTTGTGCAAGAGCAACCATGTCGGTTTCTTGCTCTAAAAGTGCAGGAATTGCTTTTTGTTGAATTTCAGTGGGGTCAGTAAAGCCCAATTGTTCAATTGCTTGAAGCAGAGGGGCAGATAGTCCAAGGGACTTAAATGATTGCATTAGGTTGTATTTCGCTGCAAAGGTAGACTATTCTTATTCTACGCTAGTAACTATTCTTTATCTCGTAAAAAGTCTATTAGCTTCTCTGTTGCCCTCGCCCTGTGACTAAGCGTCTTTTTGGTTTCTGCGCTAAGTTCGCCAAAGGTTTTAGTGTACCCATCAGGAATGAAGATAGGATCGTAGCCAAAACCGTTTTCTCCTCGGCTTTCTTTTGCTATAATTCCGTGCACAACGCCTTCAAAATAAGTTGTTTGACCCTCTGCTTCGATGAAGCAAAAAATTGTTTTGAAGTAGGCCTGGCGGTTGGTGATTCCGGCTAATTTATCCAGTACTAATTGATTGTTTATGTGGTAATCTCTCTTTCCACTGTAGTGGGCAGAATGTACCCCGGGTTCTCCATTTAAGGCTTCTATGAACAGACCGCTATCATCAGAGAAACAGGGCAATTTAAATAAGTCGAAAACGGTTTTGGCTTTTTGTAAGGCATTGGCTTCAAGCGTGTCTCCGGTTTCAGGAATTTCTTCGTTATATCCGAGTTCGGTGAGAGAAACTATTTTTTTTGAGGGTGAGAGTAGACGAGAGAGCTCGCTCACCTTCGCTGGATTGTGTGTTGCGAAAAGCAGTCGGTCAGCGGATAAATGGTTCATAACTAGTGTGGAGGTATATCGTTTTCTAAAGGTTTAAAACATAAAATAAGGCTACATTTGCTTATCAATCATCAAACGTTAATCGTGGCTACTTCTTACGTTTTTGACTTCGACAGCACGATAACAAGGGTTGAAGCCCTTGACATCTTAGCCGAGATCGCTTTAGCTGACAATCCTAAAAAAGATCAGATTGTAGCTCAAATTCAAGAAATAACAAATCTAGGAATTGACGGAGAAATTTCCTTTACAGAATCATTAGAGCGCAGAATCAAGTTACTTCGAGCTCATCGTTCACAGCTCGATCAACTGATTGAGGAATTGAGCGAAAAGATTAGTGACTCTTTTGTGCGAAATCAGCAATTTTTTGAAATGTATAAAGACCAGATTTATGTGGTCTCATGTGGTTTTAAAGAATTTATTGTTCCCATTGTAAAGCAGTTTCATATTGAAGCGGATCGTGTTTATGCCAACACTTTTATTTTTGATGATGACGGTTATATCGTTGGGTTCGATACGGCAAATGTGTTGTCTTCTCATAACGGTAAAATCAGTTGTTTGAAAAACATGAACCTCTCTGGTGAAGTTCAGGTGATTGGTGACGGGTATTCAGATTACGTCATGAGAGAGGCTGGTATTGCTGACCGATTCTTTGCTTACACCGAGAATGTAAAACGCGAAAAGGCGATGAAAAACGCCGATCATATTGCCGAAAATTTAGACGAATTTTTATTTATAAACGATTTGCCAAGAAACGTATCCTATCCGAAGAACCGAATTAAAATGTTGCTTCTCGAAAATATTCATCACGACGCCTTATTGCGTTTAGAAAGTGACGGATATGCGGTAGAGCTCGTAAGTACCAGTTTAAATGAAGATGAACTTATTGAACGCATTAAAGGTGTTCATGTGCTCGGAATACGTTCAAAAACAAAGGTGACTAAGGCAGTTTTAGAAGCAGCGGATAAACTATTAGTAGTTGCCGCTTTCTGTATAGGTACCACCCAGATTGACCTTGAGGCGTGCAAGAATAATGGGGTTGTGGTGTTCAATGCACCTTTTAGCAACACCCGCTCTGTAGTAGAACTCGCAATAGGTCAGGTGATTATGCTGATGCGTAGTGTGTTTGAGCGTTCTTCTGAAATGCACCAGGGTGTTTGGAATAAAACTGCTTCTGGTTCTAAAGAAGTTAGAGGAAAAACGCTGGGTATCGTGGGTTATGGAAATATTGGTAAGCAACTTTCTATCCTTGCAGAGGCAATGGGAATGCGTGTTTGCTATTACGATGTTCAGGATGCTTTGGCTTTAGGGAATGCACAAAAGGTTGACGACTTAGACGAATTGTTGCGTCAGAGTGATGTGGTTTCTTTACACGTGGACGATAACCCCCAAAACAAAGATCTTATTGGCGACAGAGAGCTTTCTCTGATGAAGCCGGGTGCCATTCTTGTCAATTTGTCTAGAGGATTCGTTGTTGATATAGATGCTTTGGCAAAACACCTTAAATCGGGCCATATCGCTGGTGCAGCAGTAGATGTCTATCCTGTTGAGCCAAAGGCAAATGGTGACTTTAGCACTCCGCTTCAAGGGATTCCTAATGTGATTCTCACACCACATGTTGGAGGATCAACCATTGAGGCTCAGAAAGATATTGCAGATTTTGTTCCAAAGAAGATCTTAGGTTATATCAATTCAGGAACTACAGAAGATGCGGTGAACTTTCCGACTATTCGATTACCTCAGCAGAAAGACCGACACCGTTTTCTGCACATCCACCGAAACGTCCCTGGTGTTATGGCCGAAATCAATAAAGTCTTGGCCTCCTATCAATTGAACTTAGTAGGTCAGTACTTATCTACTGACCCGGAGGTGGGATACGTGATTTCTGATGTGAATAACGCCTACAATCCTGAAGTGGTTTCGGCCCTTAAGGCGATCCCGAATACTATAAAATTTAGGGTGCTTTATTAGGAGCTCATTCGTGGTGATAGGGCTCATTGTTTAGAATAGTAAAAGCCCTATACAACTGTTCTAAAAATATCGGACGAACCATCTGATGAGTAAACGTCATCTTAGAAAGCGAAAGCTTGATTTGAATAAGAGCATCTAAACGGGTTGAAAATCCATAGGCACCCCCAATCAAAAAGCAGCATTCAGAGATGCCTAAATCGCGTTTTTGGCCAATGAATTGGGCAAATGCAACCGAGGATTTTTCTTGTCCCTTATCGTCTAAAGCGATGATAAAAGCTTTTGGGTTAAGGTGTTTTAAAATTTCTTTTGCCTCGTAGTCGAGAATCTCCTTTTCAGAAAGGTTTTTAGATTTCGTCAGTGTTTTGGCAATGAGGAGTGTAAAACTGCAATAGCGACTTAAACGTTTCTGATACTCATCGGCCAGAGCACTGATGGCACCAGAGTCGGTCTTTCCGACAGCAATAAGGGTCACCTTCATTTTTACTAATTTCGTTTTGTTAAAGGTAAGGCCATCGGTTAAGCTTGAAAAATTATGAAACAGCAACTGTTAAAATCAATTGACCGATTCTATCGTTTTGCGTCCTTGTGGTTGAAACGTATCAGTTTGCCTGGCTATAAAGGCTTTACACTCTTTGATTTGATTTCACTTTACTGGTCTGGACTCATCAAGGGAGCACTTAGTTCTAGGGCAAGTGCCATTGCTTTTAGCTTATTTACCGCATTGTTTCCGCTGTTGATTTTCTTGCTGACCTTGATGCCGCATCTGTTTGAGCTCGTTCAGGCAAATGCCTCTTATGACTTAACCCTTTTTAGATTTTTAGAAGCGTTCTTACCTGAGGCTACGGCAGATTATTTTTCGCAGATCTTCACCGAGCTTAAAGAAAAGAACACAGGCACTTTGCTGTCTTCGACCTTCGTGCTCTCTATTTTTTTAGTTGCGAACGGTGTGAATAGCATATTTAGTGAATTCGCTCATTCTTACCATGTAGCCTTTACACGAAATTTCTTCAAGCAGTATCTCTATTCCTTTGCAGTAGGGGTCTCCCTGGCGTTGGGGGTAAGTTTAGGGGCTCTCGGATTTGTTTATTCGGAGTGGTACCTGAATCAGCTCAGTGTATCTGCAGATTTCTTCTCTGCTAGATTGTTACAGCGGTTTCTGGTAGTATTCGTTATTTTTTTGGCTACGGCATCTCTTTACTTTTTTGGAACCGCCAGAAAGGCGCGTACCTCTTTCTTTTCATGGGGCCCACTTATGACTACGGTACTTATTGTTATTACCTCTTATTTCTTCGGAATATATGTCGATGAATTTGCAAGTTATAACGAACTGTATGGAGCATTGGGAGGATTGTTGATTCTCATGTTTTACCTCTGGTTAAACTCAAACATACTGCTCTTAGGATATGAACTTAACGTTCTTCTGGCTCGATTTAAAAGAGGAGAAGATCCTTCAGCAACCGCTTAACCATGTTTGTTGAGATCCTGCTTCCACTTAAACTAGCAAAACCCTTTACCTATAGCGCTGATTCTGCTCTAAAGCTACAACGCGGACAACGAGTTATTGTTCCTTTTGGAAAGCAAAAGCGCTACACAGGTATCATCTGGCGTACCAATGTTTCTGAGCCCACTTATGAAACAAAGACCATTGAAGGGGTCTACGAAGACCATCCTATTGTGACCGCTTATCAACTTACACTTTGGGAATGGATGGCACAGCACTACATGTGTAGTTTGGGAGAGGTGATGCGAACCGCTTTGGTTCCGGGTTTGCTTATTGAAAGTAAATGGGAAAGCTCTGAGTCGGAGTACGATCAAGTTCACCACATGTTAGATGAAGCCAAAACGGCTCAAGAGTATTGGGTTCAGCTCATTGATAAGCACAAAGCGTTAAGCCTATTAGATGCAAATAAATCAGTGCGTCAGATAGCACTGCTCAAGACACTCATGGAGTTGAGTCCTGATGGCGAACCTATTTCTTGGAAAAGGCTTCGAAAGCAGGCGGGTGTAAGCACCGCAGTTCGCCAATCGTTGTGTGAAAAGGAGATTATTGCCCTGACCGAACGACCCACCACTTTTCTCGAACCCCTAACGTCTGAACTTCAAGAGTTTAAGCTTTCAGTGGCACAAAAAGAGGCATTTGTTCAGATTAAATCCGGCTTTAACGCCGCTAAGCCAGTTCTTCTCAAGGGAGTTACTGGTTCTGGTAAAACCGAGATTTACATGAAACTTATTGAGGAGGCGATTGGTCGCTCTCAACAAGTGCTGTTTTTACTTCCAGAAATTGCATTGACAGCAGAGTTGACGATGCGGATCAACCGCCGTTTTCCTGAACAAGTACTTGCCTATAACTCTTCGATGAGTTCAGCGCAGCGCGTCGAAGCTTGGGATAAAATCTTGAATCAAGATCCAAGTGTTCAAATTGTGGTAGGCTCGCGTTCTGCGTTGTTTTTACCCTTTCGAGCACTGGGTATGGTTGTTGTTGATGAGGAACACGATCATTCGTACAAGCAAACAGATCCTGCTCCGCGTTACCATGCTCGCGATGTGGCTGTGTACCTTGGTCATCTCACCAAAGCTTCGGTTTTGTTAGGATCGGCTACACCAAGTATTGAGAGTATATTTAATGCGCAACATAAAGGCGGAGAAGAGAAGTACTTGAGAGTAGATCTCAATTCAAGATACGCAGAAGCCTTGCCTACTCAACTCAAACTGATTGATCTGAGAGAAGAATACAAACGCAAACGAATGCATGGATTTTTTTCTCAAACATTGCTTTCAGCTATAGAGGGAACTCTTGAGGATCGCAAACAAATCTTGTTTTTTCAAAATCGAAGAGGGTATGCCACCCTGGTATCATGCCAAAGTTGCGGCGCAGTGAAGCGCTGTAAACACTGTGATGTGGGCTTGACCTATCACAAAAGAGAGTCGTTGCTGCGTTGTCATTATTGTGGCTACGAAGAACGGTTCACGGTAGAATGCGGTGAGTGTGGCCAATACGATAGTGTTGCTCAGGGATTAGGTACAGAGCAGATCGAGCACTTTCTTAAGGAACAGTACCCTAATCATTCAGTTCTTCGCGTTGATAGCGATTCTAGCGCCTCTTTGACAAAGCGCCGAAAGGCCTTAAGTGCTTTTGAGGCACAAGAATACGATATGCTCGTCGGCACTCAGATGATTAGCAAGGGCATTGATTTTTCAAATATTGGTTTAGTGGTAGTGGTGCAAGCAGACCAGATGTTGTACAGAGCTGATTACCGTGCACAGGAACAGTCTTTTCAATTGATTCTTCAGGTGGCCGGAAGGGGTGGAAGGCGCTCTTCCACTCCCGCCTTGATGCTGCTGCAAACCTTTAACCCCAAACACCGTGTTTTACAGCAGTTACTTCGTTACGATGACGTGGCTTTTTACACGGATGAACTCAAAGAGCGTAAAACGTTCTTTTATCCTCCTTTTTCGAGGATGATACGGATACAGTTTAAAGCGAAGAGCGAATCGACGGTTTGGGAGGCCGCATCATGGTTTGCTAAGGCCTTACGCCAATTTAATGGAATTGAAGTTTTAGGGAATGACAGCCCCATCGTTTCTAAAATAAGAGGGCTACACTATCAACAGATCGTAGTGAAGTACCCTAAGTCTATTTCACCTCATAAACTGAAAGAAGCAATAGTGCGTATTCAGCGCTCTTTTGAAGGAATAGGTAATTTTCAGTCTGTTCGTCTGGGCTATCACGTCGATCATATTTAGAATCTCTTTATTTGGCTTGTAAAGGAGAAAAGCTTTACCTATTTTTGCACTCCTTTTAAAACACTATTATGAACCAATACGAAACTGTTTTCATTTTGAATCCCGTTCTATCTGATACTCAGGTGGAGGAAACAGCGAAGAAATTTCAAGATTTCTTGACAAGCCGTGGCGCGTCAATGGTTGCGAAAGAGAATTGGGGGCTTAAAAAATTAGCCTATCCGATTCAGAACAAAAAGAGTGGTTTTTACCATTTGTTTGAGTTCACCGCACCCGCTGAAGTTATTACTGAATTCGAATTAGAATTTAGAAGAGACGAGCGCGTAATGCGTTATTTGACTGTGAAACTCGACAAGCACGCAGTAGCTTGGGCTGAGAAAAGAAGACAAAAACTTAAAACGGCTTAATTATGTCATCAATTGAACAACAAGCAAAAGGAAAAAAAGACGGAGAAATTCGTTATTTGACCCCTTTGAACATTGACACTCAGAAGGACAAAAAGTATTGTCGCTTCAAGAAATCTGGTATCAAATATATCGATTACAAAGACCCAGATTTTCTTCTTAAGCTCGTAAACGAGCAAGGAAAGATTCTTCCAAGAAGACTTACAGGAACATCGCTTAAGTATCAGCGTAAGGTTTCTCAAGCCATCAAGAGAGCAAGACATTTGGCACTCATGCCATATGTAGGAGATATGTTAAAATAATTACGCGAGGAACTATGGAAATTATTTTAAAAGAAGACGTTCAGAACCTAGGGTTTAAAGACGATATTATCTCAGTAAAAAACGGTTACGGTCGTAACTTTTTGATTCCTCAAGGGCTCGCTGTTTTAGCGACACCTTCGGCTAAAAAAGTACACGCTGAAAATCTAAGACAACGCGCTCACAAAGAAGCCCAGTTGGTTAAGGAGGCTCAAACCATTGCAGAACGAATTTCTGCTATTCAATTGAAGCTTCAGGCTAAAGTAGGGGCAGGAGACAAATTGTTCGGGTCTATTTCGAACATTGACATCGCTGCTGCATTAGAAAAGCAAAATGAGTCGATCGATAAGAAGTTTATCCTTGTTCAAGGAGGCTCAGTAAAGCGTTTAGGCTCATACACCGCGAAAGTGAGACTTCACCGTGAGGTGATTGCCGATCTTGCGTTTGACGTTGTTCCTGAGGCAAATTAATTTGCACTAAATACGAATGTAAAGGGGCCTAATTAGGCCCCTTTTTAGTTTAAAAATGAAATTCAGAAGATTAACAAAAGAACAATTTGAGGACATGCATGAAGAGTTCTCAACGTTCTTAGCTACTCAGGGAATAGATCGTATTTCTTGGCAAACAAAAAAGGACCAAGGATCGGAACAAGTAGATCAATTGCTAGATCAGTTCAGTGATTTGGTGTGGGACGCCGTTTTAGAGCGCGCCGCCTACATAGAAAATATCTCAGCCAATCATATGTATTTATTTAAATGTCTTGATCAGGAGATTAAATTGATTGCCGTAGAGGTGGCAAATTCGGCCATAGATTTACGTGAGAAAGACGGGTTTGATTGGTTCAAAAAACATTACAATTCAGATTATGTTACCTATAAAAGAGCTTCTAAAGCCTATGCTGGTAACAAAAACTCTGATAAATTTGAGCTTATTGAAAAAGGCGGGGTAATCACAAAGGGTGCACTTTACGATTGGTTTGAAGACCTCTTAGATAGCGCTGAGGAATAATTTACGCAATTACTATGGCGACACAGGCAAGCTTAGCAAAAGGAACGCGAGACTTTTTTGGGGACGAATTAAGTAAACGTCAATTCATGATTGCCATAATAGAAAAGCATTTCAAACACTTTGGCTTTTCAAGAATTGAGACCCCTAGTTTCGAGAACTACGCCACATTGATGGGAAAGTACGGCGATGAGGGTGACCGATTGATTTTTAAAATTCTGAAATCTGGCGATTATCTAGCCAAAGCCGACATTTCTGCACTAGAGGCGAAAGATAGTCAAGCCTTAACTTCTTCTATTAGCGATAAGGCTTTACGTTATGACCTTACGGTTCCATTTGCACGCTTTGTAGTGCAGCATCAGAATGAGCTCGCTTTTCCCTTTAAGCGCTATCAAATTCAGCCCGTTTGGCGAGCGGATCGACCTCAAAAGGGAAGATTCCGCGAGTTTACCCAATGCGATGCAGATATTGTTGGTGCAGATTCGCTCTGGCAAGAAGTTGAGCTATTACAACTGTACAACACCATTTTTTCAGAACTAGGGCTAAAAGAGCAGCACAAAGTAACTGTTAAACTCAATAACAGAAAACTCCTTAGTGGTATCGCTGAGGCTTTTGGCATAGCAGATCGCCTTTCTAGCTTCATGGTTATTTTAGATAAGCTGGATAAGATAGGTTCAGATGGCGTAATTGCTGAATTAAAGTCACAAGGATTTGATCCATCTATTTGGGAGACCTTGGAATCGTTTCTAGATCACAGTGTCTCTGTAGCATCGCGATTAGAACGCTTAAGAAAGCTCTTTGTTTCTTCTGAAATTGGGACTAAAGGAATAGACGAGATGCAGTTTATTTTGGATCAAGCCGCTCAACTTTCTCTTGATTCTCTCTCGCTAACCTTTGATCTTACCTTAGCACGAGGTTTGCATTATTACACAGGAACGCTGTTTGAGGTGAGTGCTCCTAAGAGTGTTCAATTAGGAGCGATAGGGGGTGGAGGGCGCTATGACGACCTCACCTCTTCATTCGGCGGAAAAGATTTAAGTGGGGTAGGGATTTCATTTGGTTTAGATCGGATTTACCTCGTACTAGAAGAGCTGGGACTATTTCCTTCGACTATTGGAGACCAAATTGACGTTTTAGTTCTCCACCTTACCGATACCCAACCTTTTGAGGCATTGCAGTTGGTAAATAGCTTGCGTTCTGAAGGAATATCCTCTGAATTCTATCCTGAGCCCGCAAAGCCGGCCAAACAGTATAAGTATGCTGAAAAGCGCAAGGCCTTAAATGTTACTTTTTGGAATACCGAGGCAGCTACTTGGGTCATTAAAAACATGAAGACCTCCGAGCAGCGTGAATTTCAGCTCGAAAGTCTTCAAACGATTCTTCCGCTAATTCGCGAATAAGGAATTATTCGAAATACGAGAATTGATCTCCTTCTTTCATGTTTAAGAGCGATTGGTAGATCAATCGTATCACATTGGCTACATCTTCTTTGTGCACCGTTTCAACCGTAGTATGCATATATCGTAAAGGAAGAGAGATGAGTGCAGAAGCTACTCCTCCATTGCTATATGCAAAGGCATCTGTGTCTGTACCGGTATAACGAGACGATGCATTGCGTTGAAATGGAATCTTGTGCTGCTCGGCTGAATCAATGATTAGATCTCTCAACTTATGCTGAATGGCAGGAGCATATGAGATTACCGGTCCTGCGCCCATTTTAATTTCACCTTGCTCGATTTTACTAATCATCGGTGTGGTAGTATCATGCGTGACATCAGTGACAATTGCCGCATTAGGCTTCAATCTAGCGGTAATCATTTCGGCTCCTCTCAAACCTATTTCTTCTTGTACAGCGTTGGTGATGTACAATCCGAAGGGGAGTTTCACCTTATTTTCTTTAAGGAGTCTTCCAACTTGAGCAATCATGAACCCTCCTGCTCTGTTGTCTAAAGCACGGCAAACAAAGTGGTTTTTATTAAGGACTTTAAATTGGTCAGGATAGGTGATGACGCATCCGACATGCACTCCCATTTTTTCTACTTCAGCTTTATCTTTTGCTCCGATGTCAATAAAAATATTTTCAAGCTTAGGAGTTTCTTCTTTACCTGGCTTTCTAGTGTGAATTGCTGGCCACCCAAATACCCCTTCTACGATTCCGTTTTTAGTATGAATATTCACCCATTTAGAAGGAGCAATCTGGTGATCGCTACCTCCATTTCTGATGACGTAGATCAGGCCATTTTCGGTGATGTAGTTGACATACCATGAGATCTCATCCGAGTGCGCTTCAATCACTACCTTGTATTCGGCTTTAGGGTTAATTACCCCAACTGCCGTTCCGTAAGTGTCTGTGATAAATTCATCTACATAGGGCTTTAGGTAGTCCATCCAAATTTTTTGCCCCTGTGCCTCATAGCCTGTCGGAGAGGCGTTATTGAGGTATTTTTCTAAAAAGGTTAGCGCTTTTTTGTCTAGAATTTCTGCAGTCTTCATGATCCTAAAATTTTGCTCTAATTTAGCGAATATCTGACGGTATGAGATACGGTATTCTATTGATTTTTGCGTTGGTTTTGACCGCTACCACCTCAGTGATAGGGCAAGAGACTATGCGTTATAAACTCGAGAATGACTCTATCTTCTCAGAGACCATTGAGTTAGATGAGGTTTATGTGTTAGCACCTTTAAAATTTAAGGACGATGCGACGCGTATTGCTTATTTACGACATCAATATCGCATATTCAAAGTGTACCGCTATGCTATAATGGCTTCGCACCGATTGGATAGTTTGCGCGATCGTTTAGATAAGCTGGGTTCTAAGCGTAAAAAGCGTCTATATACTAAACAAGTCAAAGAGTATTTGCAAGAGGAACTCACCGATGAACTCAAGAAATTATCGAGAAATGACGGTAAGGTGTTGATTTCTTTGATCGATCGTCAAACCGGTATCAGTGCTTTTGACCTCGTGAAAGATTATCGAAACGGATTCACTGCCTTTTGGTATCAAACAGCGGCAAAGCTATACGACATGGATCTCAAGTCGACTTACGATCCTTACAGCAACAAGTTAGACTACTGGACCGAAGATATTTTACAACGCGCCTATTTAAGGGGATTGTTACCTTACGAAGAGGCCCATGAACCTGTCGATCTCAAAAAGATGGAAGCTATTTGGTTGAATCCGAAGAATCAAACAGAAAGCTCACAATAAGCTTTATGGCTTGGAATCCGAAGTACAGCGCAGCAAGGCATAGAAGCCCTCCGATACTTGCAACCACCCAGAATAATGGATGATCTTCGTTTTTAAAAGCGCTACTTAGTACCACAGGCCCCGTTGCCATCAGAAGCAGCGTAATTAACCATGTTTTTATTCCCTTTCTGAGTTTACCCAAATCAAACTGTTATTAGAATGCGTCAATCAGTGCATTCAAGGTAGTACTCGGACGCATCGCCTTTGAGGCTAGACTAGGATCGGGTGCATAATAACCTCCAACTTCTTGCGCTTTTCCTTGAGTTTCGTTGATCTCACCTAGTATAGTCTCTTCATTCGAATTCAAAGCGTCACTAAGATTCTTGAATTTATCGCGCTGTACCGGATCAAGCTTCGATTGTCCTAAAGCTTCTATCCAGAATTTGATCAAGTGAAAATGGCTACCTCGAGTATCTAATGACCCGACGCTTCTCTGAGGTCCTAGATTTTCGTTGAGTAGTCGCTCAACGGCGTCTCCCAAACAGTTGGCATAAATGGTAAGGTTATCCAGATTATTCTTTTGGGCGATAAATTCAAGCGCCACTTCTAGTGCTAAAAATTCACCCAGTGAATCCCAACGCAAGTGCCCTTCTTCTAAGAATTGCTCAACGTGTTTAGGAGCTGATCCTCCTGCACCCGTTTCAAAAAGTCCTCCTCCGTTCATCAACGGAACGATCGAAAGCATCTTGGCTGAAGTTCCTACTTCGAGAATAGGAAAGAGGTCGGTTAAATAATCTCTCAATACGTTTCCTGTAACAGAAATCGTGTCTTTTCCGTCTTTCAATCTTTTCAGCGTTTCTAAAGTCGCTTCTGCTACTCCTAGAATTTTAATGTCTAAGCCAGCCGTGTCTTCTTGAGCGAGGTAGGTTTTAACCTTCTTAATCAATTCGGCATCATGGGCTCTAGTCTCATCTAACCAAAAAATGGCAGGTGTTTCTGAAAGTCTTGCACGTTCAACAGCCAAAGAAACCCAGTTTCTTATTGGTGCATCCTTCACTTGACACATTCTCCAAATGTCTCCGTGGTCCACTGCAGTTTCGGCTAAGACCTCTTTGGTGCTTTCATCGATAACCTGAACAGTACCCTTTTGAGCTATTTCAAAGGTTTTATCGTGTGAACCGTACTCTTCTGCCTTCTGAGCCATTAGACCAACATTAGGAACTGTTCCCATGGTAGACGGATCGAAAGCACCATTTGCTTTACAGAAATCAATAGTGCTTTGATACACTGCAGCATAGGAGCTGTCAGGGATAATGGCTAAGGTGTCTTTTAACTCTCCCTTGGCGTCGTACATCTTACCTGAGTTGCGAATCATCGCTGGCATAGAGGCATCGATAATCACATCGCTTGGAACATGCAGGTTAGAAATTCCTTTATCGGAATTCACCATAGCCCAAGGGGCTTTTGCGTGCAGCTGATCTGATAGTGCTCGGTGAAGGGTATTCGCTTCTTCAGACTCGTCTTGTGCAAGACGATTTAAAATGCTTTGGAGTCCCTCATTCGGATTAATCTTCAATCGCTCTAGGGTACTGGCATATTCGGCAAAGAGCGACTCAAAGTAGACGTTAATACCGTGTCCAAAGATGATGGGATCAGATACCTTCATCATTGTTGCTTTCATGTGGAGCGATAACAACAGTCCTTCTGAGGCT